>NZ_CP016353.1:3280909-3600681 GCF_002240355.1 Prauserella marina | reverse complement strand
TGACGGTGATGCCGAGCTGGGCACCGGAAAGCATGAACGACGTTCGCTTGGTGATCCGCAGGGCCCGCTGTGCTCCCTTGTCACCGTCGGCCGCGCGGGCCTTCAGCCGGGACCGGTCGACGGCCATGTAGGCGAATTCCTGGGCCACGAAATAGCCGGTCGCCGCGGTGAGCAGCAGGACGACGAGAATGCCGATGAAAATATTGAGGATGATCATTGCGCCGTCACCCGCTCCTCAATGCGAGTGCCGGTACTTCGGGTACCGGCTGAACAAACGGCGCAGCTCGTACTTCGGTAAGGGTCCATTGTCCTCTCGTTACGGGGGTACGGACATGAGTGCGGTATCACTATCACGTGAGTACCCGGGGAGAAAGTTCCGCCACGCCAGGCGGTGTGGCGTAGATCAAACTCGCTCACCTGGGCAATGTGCCCGCCACCAGGTGTCATTCCTGTTCGTGATCACGCGGTTACGGGATTGCCGGGTCCTGTTCGGACAGGCGGGGGTCCCGCGCCCTGCTCACCGGATGGCGAGGAACCGGGCCGCGTTGCCGCCGAGTATCCGGTCACGGCGCTCCTCGTCGAGGAACCGCGCCGCGCGAACGACCTCTCCCGCTGGCCGCTCGCCAAGCGGATACGGATAGTCGCTACCCAGCAGAACACGCTCGGCACCCATGGTGTCGACCAGTAGCCGCAGCGCGGCCTCGCCGAACACGACGCTGTCGACGCAGAACCGGTCGAGGTAGTGCGAGGGCGGGTACTCGGAGGTCGCGACGACGCCGGGCCTGCGGTGCCAGGCGTTGTCCATCCTGCCCACCCAGAACGGGAACGACCCGCCGCCGTGCGCGAAGCACAACCGCAGTTCACGGGGCAGCCGGTCGAACGCGCCGCCGAGCACCATGGCCAGTAGCGAAAGGTGGGTCTCCGCCGGCATTCCCGTCAGCCATCTCGCCATCCAGCGGTCGAGCCTCGGCGAGCCGGGCATGTCCCACGGGTGCACGAAGACCGGCATGCCGAGTTGCGCGCAGTGCTGGAGGAACGTGACGACGCCTTCGTCGTCGAGGTCGCGGTCACCGACGTGGTTGCCGATCTCCACGCCCCGGTGGCCCTGGGCCGCGCAGCGCTCCACCTCCGCGCAGGCGGCGTCGGTGTCCTGCAAGGGAACCTGGCAGAACGGCAGGAACCGCGCCGGGTCCGGCGCACAGATCTCCAGTGCGAGATCGTTGAAGATCCTGGCGACCGCGGCGGCGCCGCTCGCCGGTTCGGCATAGCAGAAGAACAGCGGGGTGGGGGAGACGACCTGGATGCCGACGCCGTCGGCGTCCATGTCCCGCAGCCGCTGCCGCGTGTCCCACGCGTTGTGGCCGATGCGGCGAAACTCCGAGGAACGCACCATGATGACGGCCTCGCGTTCGGATTCGAGGCGCAGCCACGGCCACGCGTCGCCACCCCCGGTGGCCGTCGCCAGATCGGGCCAGCCTTTTGGCACGTAGTGCGTGTGGACGTCGATGACGGTCATCGCGGCAGCTCAGCCCTTGCCTGGATGCAGCCGCCCGCACGAACCGCAGGTGCGGGCCCGCTCGTCCTCGTAGAACTGGCCGAACACCGGTGGCAGGTCGGCCACGATGCTGCGTACCTGCAACTCGACCTCGTGCACGAGCGCCGAACAATGCGGGCAGTACCACTGGAACTTCTCCAGCGTGCCCTCCTCCCTGATGCGCTCCACGACGATGCCGATCGAGCCCGCTTCCGGGCGTTGCGGCGAATGCGGGACGTTACCGGGCAGCAGCCACATGTCGCCCTCGCCGATCGTGACGCTGCGCGGGCCTTCCTCGGTGATGATGTCGACGTGCATGGTTCCCCTGTACTGGAAGAACCATTCCTCGTAGGGATCGACGTGGAAGTCGGTGCGCTGGTTGGGGCCGCCGACGACCATGACGATGAAGTCACCGGTCTCCGTCCACGCCTGCTGGTTGTTCACCGGTGGCCGCAGCAGATGCTCGTTGGCTTCGATCCACTTCGGAAAGTTGATGACCGGGTTGATGCTCGGCATGTTCCGACCCCGTCCGTCGTTGGCGGTGGCCCGGCGAGAGACCACCGTGGTCGCCTCAATGACCGCGCAGGGTGACCTGCCCGGCCGCTGCCTGTTCCGCTGCCCATTCTGCTCGCGCGGGGGTCGTTCGCGATACGGGTTTCGGGTGAATCCGCGGGTCGGTGCGCTCGCGGTCAGCGCGGCTCGCCGCCTCCTGGCAGCAGCGCGACGGCCTGGATCTCGATGAGCAGGTGCGGGTGGGGGAGCTGGTGCACGGCCACTGTCGTTCTCGCGGGGCCGCTGTCGTCGAAGAAGCGGCCGTAGACCTCGTTGTATCCGCCGAAGTCGTTCATGCTGACCAGGTAGGTGGTGACCTGGACGAGGTCGGCCAGGCTCGCGCCTACCTCGGCGAGCACGTCCCTGATGTTCTCCAGCACGGCGGCGGTCTGCGTTCTGATGTCCAGCGTGGTGGTGCCCAGTTCGTCGGCTCCGGCTCCCGCGATGGTGTTGTCGGGGCGGCGGCTGCTGGTGCCGGAGACGAAGGCGAATCCTCCCGCGACCTTGATGTGCGGGTACCTCCCGCGCGGTGCGGCCTTACCGGCCACCACCTTCGCCTGGTTTCGTCGTGGCTGGTCACTCATCTCCGCCTCCCGTCCCGCCTCCGGTGGCGGTGAGGCTCACCTCGCCGAGCCCTTCGATACGGGCGGTCACCACGGACGCGGTCAACGGTGTCGCGGCCGTTGCCGCTCCGGCCAGCACGATGCTGCCCGCGGGCAGGGTGAAACCGCGCTTGGCGGCGAGCGGCACGAGCGCGCGCAGCGCGTTGAGCGGATGTCCGAGGATCGCCGCCGTCGAACCGGTCGCGGTGACCGTCCCGTCGACACTCAGCGACACGGCGCGGGAGCCCGCCTCGGTGTCCGGCGAGCACCACGGGCCCAGCACGAAACCGGCCGCCGAGGTGTTGTCCGCGACCACATCGGACAGTCCGAACCGGAATCCGGAGTACCGCGAGTCGATGATCTCCATACCGGCCGCGACGGCGTCGACGGCATCGCCGATATCGGCGGCACCTGAGCGGGCTCCCGCGAGGTCGACGTCCTCGCCGAGCCGGAACGCGACCTCCGGCTCGATGCGGGGATGGATGAACCCGCCCAGCTCGACCCGCTCGCCATCACCGAACCACATCGCGTCGGTAAGCCTGCCCGCGATGATCTCGCTGACGCCCATCTGCGCCATCTTCGCCTCACTGGTGAAGCCCAGCTTGACGCCAACGGCCCGCTCCCCGCGAGCCAGCCGCAGCGCGACCACCCTGTGCTGCACGCGATAGGCCAGCTCCAGCGGCAGTCCGGTGCCATCGGAGCTCGGCGCGGGAATGGCGGTCCCGCTGGTCGCGGCCCTGTCGAGCGCGGCAGCCAGTTCGTCCTCTGTGCCGGTCATGAGTCCTCCCACCGCGCGGTGTCCCTCCCGGCATCGTGTCGCACCACGCCGGGTCAGTCCAGCCGCGCGGCGGCGCTCACTTCCGCGCGCGGCGCTCCCGCAGTGGTGCCCCGACCGCGTGCATGTGCCGCATCGCCTCGCCGTAGGAGGCCAGCAGCCCGGTCTCGTGATAAGCCACGCCCAGCTCGGCGCAGTAGGAACGCACGATCGGCCTGGCCTTGCGCAGATGCGGGGTGGGCATGCTGGGGAACAGGTGGTGCTCGATCTGATAATTGAGCCCACCGAGCGCGACGTCGACGAACCGGCTGCCACGCACGTTGCGTGAGGTCAGCACCTGCCTGCGCAGGAAGTCCGGCCGCTCGCCGCGCAGCGTCGGCATTCCCTTGTGGTTGGGCGCGAAGATGCATCCCATGTAGACACCCCACAGGCCCTGGTGAACGGCGATGAACACGAGCGCCTTCGCGGGGGAGAGCAGGAGGAACACCGCGGCGAGGTAGCCGAGCACATGGGTCAGCAGCAGGGCCGCCTCAAGGCCGCGGTTCTTGAGGGAGGGTGAGCGCAGGGCGCGGAAGCTCGACACGTGCAGGTTCACGCCCTCAAGCGTGAGCAGCGGGAAGAACAGGGCCGCCTGCCTGCGCCCGATGAACGACGGCAGACCCGAACTGGCTTTGGCCTGGTCTGTCGACCACACCAGGATGTCGGGCGAGACGTCGGGGTCGAGTTCCTCGTGGTTGGGGTTGGCGTGGTGACGGGTGTGCTTGTCCATCCACCAGCCGTAGCTCAATCCGATGGCGAGGTTGCCGACGATGAGGCCGGTGATCTCGCTGGGCCGCCGGGTGCGGAAGACCTGACGGTGGGCGACGTCGTGAGCCAGCAGCGCGATCTGTCCGAAAAGGAGGGCCAATGCCGCGGCGACCGCGATCTGTAGCCACGAGTCACCGATGAACGCGAACGCGGCCCAGCACGCGGCGAACGCGCCGAAGACGAGAGCGAACCGCAGGACGTAGTAGCCGGGCCTTCGCCGCAGCAGACCGGCGTCGCCGATCGTTCGGGCCAGCACGGAATAGTCGCTGCCCGTTCTGGAGGAGGTGGTCGAGACGATGTCGGGGTTGTCCGTGGCATCCAAGGTCACCCGTCGAGTCTGTAGCAAGAGCGAAGGCGGTGGTAATCCGGTGCCCACCCTCGTCGGTACTGGGGCAGGCCCTACCTCCGGTGCCCAGGCCGTGGCGCGGGCACCGGAGGGTGATCAGTACTGGGTGTTGCCCGCGTCCACCGTCATGGCCAGTGCCGTGACGTAGCGGGACTCGTCCGATGCCAGGAACAGGACCGCGTTGGCCTGATCCTCGGGTTCGGTGGTCTCGATGGGAAGACTGTTGGCGAACATGCCGCCCACCCTGGGATTCTTTTCCATCGCGGGACCGAAAGCGGCCGTGGCCTCCCCGCCCCCCATCGGGGTGCGCACGCCCGTGGGGTGAAGGCTGTTCACGCGGATGTCGTGCACGGCCAGTTCGTTGGCGAACGAGCGGGCCATCCCGGTGACGCCGTGCTTGCTGGCCACGTACGGCGTCAGGAACGGAAGCCCTTTCAGCCCGGCGGCCGAGGAGGTCAGGATGATCGAGCCGCCGCCATTGGTGACCAGGTGCGGCGCCGTGGCCATGACGGTGTTCCACGTGCCGACGAGGTTGATGTCGATGGTGTCGCGGAAGATCTCCGGGGTGACCTTGTCCCATACGGCCGCGATGCAGATGCCCGCATTGGCCACGACGATGTCCAGCTTGCCCAGCTCCGCGACGCCCTCGTCGGCCGCGGCCTTGAGCGCGTCGGCGTCCCTGGTGTCCACGACCCTGGAGACGATCCTGCGGTCGAGTGCCTCCACCTGCTTGACGGTCTCGTCGAGGTCCTCGCGGGTCGCGGCGGCGTAGGGCACGTTGCGAATGGGCGCGCAGATGTCGACGGCGATGATGTCGGCACCCTCCCGCGCCAAGCGAACGGCGTGCGCCCTGCCCTGGCCCCGGGCGGCCCCGGTGATGAAAGCGACCTTGCCGTGAACACGTCCGGTCATCGTCGACCTCTTTCTGTGTGGTTGAGGAGGAATCAGAGCTCGGCGGCCTCGTGAACGCCGAGCTCGCGGATGAAGCCGGGGGGAATCACGACGTCGCCCCGTGAGATGTCGTGCACCGAGGTCAGGCCGAGGCCGAGTACCGCGGAGTCGATGCCGCCGCGGAGGATGTCGAGCACGTTCTCGACACCGGCCTGCCCGTTGGCGGCGAGACCCCACAGATAGGCCCTGCCGATCATCACCGCCTTCGCGCCCAAAGCCAGTGCCTTGACCACGTCGCTGCCGCGGCGGACACCGCCGTCGAGCAGTACCTCGATCTGCTCGCCCACCGCGTCGGCGATCGGCGGCAGCGCCCTGATCGTGGCGGGGGTCCCGTCGAGGTTGTTGCCGCCGTGGTTCGACACCGAGATCGCGGACACCCCGGCGTCGACCGCGCGTTTGGCGTCGTCGACCCTGGTGACGCCTTTGAGCATGAACGGCCCGTCCCACTGCTGCCGCAACCACGCCACGTCGTCCCAGGTCGGCAGCGGGGTCTGGATCCACTCGCCGTAGGCGCCGAAGAACGTGGGGGCGGTGCCGCCTGGCGGCGTCAGGTTGGGGGTGGTCAGGTCGGGAAGCCTGCGCGTCTTGGCGAAATCCCACAACCATTTCGGCCTCGTCACGCCCTCCGGCGCGAACTTGACCATGGTCTTGAAGTCCATCTTCTCCGGAATGTTGGGGCTGCCCCAGTCCCTTCCATTGGAGAAGGACCAGTCCAGCGTCATGATCAGGCCGACGGCACCTGCCGCCTTGGCGCGTTCCATGCGCTGCACGAGCACGTCGCGGGAGCCCACCCAGTACATCTGGAAGAAGGTCTGCGGGTTGGCGGCGGCGACCTCCTCGACCGATTTGCTGGCGAAGGAACTCAGGCCCATCGCCACGCCGCGGGCAGCGGCGGCTCTGGCGACGGCGACCTCGCCTTCGGGATGCACGGCTTGCACTCCGGTAGGGGAGATCAGCACCGGCATGGAAACCGGCTGCCCCATGACGGTGGTCGCGAGATCGCGTTGGTCGGAAAGACCGGCGACGTGCGGCGCGAAGCCGAGTTCGGCGAAGGCGCCCATGTTGTCCTCGATGGTCTGTCCCCGTTCGGAGCCTGCCACCAGCGCCCCGTACACCGACCTCGGCAGTCGCCGCTTCGCCCTGCGCTGCGCCTCGGCCACCGTCTCGAACCACCCGTTGGACATCGTCACTCCCACGCTCGTCCCGATGGCGCTGCGCGCCAGCTCTTGTTCGCGGCTATTTTGACACCTGGTGTCAATATACCTTCTCCGGCAGCCGGATGGCACGCCGCGCTACCGGCGCGGACCGTCGGCCGCTGAACCGGACGTGGTGACGCGAGCCCACGATGACCGGCGCGCCGGAATGGCGGCCGGTCACGGACCCGGAGAGTCAGGCCTTCGCCTGCATGTCGCTCCTGGCCGGGTTGGCCTGCTCGGCGGCTTTCGGGTCTCGTTCGTCCTGTTTCGCGCGCACACCGCTCTCGATCCGCTCGCCGATGCGGCCGTCGACCTTGCGCCAGTACTCGAAGGCTCGTCGCAACACCGGCTCCGTGACGTTGTTCAGCAGGTGACCGACCACGTTGTGCACGAGCCGATCCCTCGCCGCGTCGTCCAAGACCTCGCGGACCAGCGTGCCTGCCTGGCCCCAGTCGTCGTCCTCGTCGTGGGAGACGTAGGCGCTGCGCATGATCGCGCCGTCGGTGTACCAGCTGGGCGGCAGCCCGTAACGTTCCGTGTCAGCGGCCGGCCCGCCCTTGGAGTTCGGCGCGTACACCGGGTCGCTGACCTTCTCGTACCGCATCGGGCCGTCCTTGCTGTAGCTGTTGACCGGCGAGGTCGACGCGTTGACCGGCAACTGCTTGTAGTTGGGACCGATGCGGTAGCGGTGGGCGTCGGCGTAGGAGAACAGCCTGCCGAGCAGCATCCGGTCCGGACTCGGCCCGATGCCGGGAACCAGGTTGTTCGGCTCGAACGCGGCCTGCTCGATCTCGGTGTGATAGTCGGTGGGATTGCGGTCGAGCGTCATCCTGCCGACCCTGATCAGCGGGTAGTCCGAATGCGGCCACACCTTCGTCAGGTCGAACGGATTGAACCGGTATCCGGGAGCGTCGTCGAACGGCATGATCTGCATGTAGAGCGTCCACGTCGGATACTCGCCGCGTTCGATCGCCTCGAAGAGATCCCTGGTGTGGTAGTCGGTGTCGGCCGAGGCCATCTGGTCGGCCTCGTCCTGGGTGAAGTGCTCGATGCCCTGATCGGTCTTGAAGTGGTACTTGACCCAGAACCGCTCACCGGCCGCGTTGATCCACAGGTAGGTGTGCGAGCTGTAGCCGTTCATGTGCCGCCACGTGCGTGGAATCCCCCTGTCACCCATCAGCCACGTCACCTGGTGCGCCGACTCGGGGGACAACGTCCAGAAGTCCCATTGCATGTCGTGGTCGCGAAGGTTGTTGTCGGCCCTGCGTTTCTGGGACCTGATGAAATGCTGGAACTTGAGCGGATCCTTCACGAAGAACACCGGGGTGTTGTTGCCGACCATGTCGTAGGTGCCTTCGGAGGTGTAGAACTTGATCGCGAATCCGCGAGGGTCGCGCCAGGTGTCGGGACTGCCGCGCTCACCGGCGACCGTGGAGAACCGGATCACCAGTTCGGTCTTCGTGCCCGGCTGGAACAACGCCGCCTTCGTGTAGGCGCTGACGTCATCGGTCACCTCGAACCTTCCGAACGCGCCACTGCCTTTGGCGTGCGGTTGCCGCTCGGGCACCCGCTCCCTGTTGAACTGGGCCATCTGCTCGATGAGATAGCTGTCTTGCAGAAGAATCGGCCCGCCAGGACCGACGGTGAGCGAGTGCTCGTCGCTCTCCACGGGGATGCCGGCGTCTGTGGTGGTGAGGTTCGTGTGTTCCCGTGTCACGTGCCTTCTCCTCAGAACGAGATCGCTGAACGCGCGGGTGAGCGCTGGCCACCCGGGGTGAGGCGGGCGTCCTCGGTGAACGTCACGCCATCACCTCCCGTCGCGAGATACCCGGCGCTCTGAGCCCTTACACGTAAGGCTGGTGGGGTCATGGCGGTGGCGCGAGGTGAGCGCATCACCCGTCCGAGTCGCGTCCCGCGAACGAGGCGGACTGAGGTCGATTCCGTGAGGCCCCTACCCGGCGGCTCAGGGAGTGAGCGCGGATCTCGCGTGCACGAGTGCGGATCTCGCTGTCCTCGGCGCGGATCTCGGCGTCCTGAGCGGGGGACTCGCGATTACCTTCCGGCGGGGAAGAAGCGGTTCTCCGGGCGCGAAAGGCCGTAGTGACCGCGCAGGGTGCTCTCCGTGTACTCCCTGCGAAAGAGGCCACGGCGTTGCAGGATCGGAACCACCTGCTCGACGAAGTCGGTCAGCACCGCGGGCAGGATGGGCGGCATCACGTTGAACCCGTCCGCCGCGCCAGAGCGGAACCAGTCCTCGATCACGTCGGCGATCTGCTCGGGGGTTCCCGCCGTGATGTAGTGCCCCCTTCCTCCCGCCAGTTTGTGCAACAACGCGCGCAGGGTCGGCCGCTCGCTGGCCACGAGCCGGTGGATCAGTTCCGCGCGGCTCTGCGCGCCCTCGACGTTCGCCGGATCGGGCAGGTCGCCGGGGGAGAGGCGCTCGTCGAGGCTGAGATGGGAAAGGTCCGCGCCGCCGAACCTCGCCGAAAGGTGCCCCAAACCGACCTCGGGCACCGTGAGCGCGTTGAGCTCGTCCCACAGCGCCGCCGCCTCGGCCTCGGTGGAGCCGATGGCGGGGCTCAGCCCCGGCAGCACGAGGACGTGCCCGGGGTCCCTGCCGAGTGCCGCGGCCCTGGCCTTGAGATCGGTGCTGAACTCCACCGCCGTCGCTTTCTCAAGGTGGGCGGTGAACACCGCTTCCGCGTACGTCGCCGCGAACTGCCTGCCTTTGTCGGAGGAACCCGCCTGCACCAGCAGCGGCCTGCCCTGCGGTGAGCGCGGCACGTTCAGCGCCCCGGCCACCTGGTAGTAGCGGCCGGAGTGCCGGATGGCGCGTACCCGGTCGGCGTCGACGTAGGTTCCCGAGTGCCTGTCGTCGACGTGGGCGTCGTCGGCCCAGCTGTCCCACAGTTTCGTCACCACGTCCAGATACTCGAACGCCCTGTCGTAGCGCTCGTCGTGGCCGAGTTGCGCGCTGTCACCGAAGTTGGCCGAGGTGGCCTTCAGCCAGGACGTCACGATGTTCCAGCCTGCCCTGCCGCCGCTGATGTGATCGATCGAGGCGAACTGCCGTGCCAGGTTGTAGGGCTCGGTGTAGGTGCTGGACGCGGTCGCGATCAGTCCGATGTGCTCGGTCGCCCGCGCGAGGGCGGCGAGCAGGGTCAGCGGTTCGAGCGCGCCCCGGGCGGCGTGCCGCACCTCGGAGCCGATCGCGAGATGATCGGCGAAGAACACCGAGTCGAACCTGCCCCGCTCCGCGATGGCCGCGATCTGCTCGTAGAAGCCGATGTCGGTGAGCGGGGCCGAACCGGCTCTCGGATGCCGCCACGCCGCCTCGTGGTGTCCTCTGCCGTGGATGAAGACGTTGAGATGCAAGGTGCGCGACATCGGGTTCTTCCATTTCTCCGGTGTGCTGTGGGTTTCGCGGAGCAACACGCTCAGGCGGTGACCGGCCGCTCGCCGGGCGAGACGTCGACGCCGAGACCACGCAACAGTTCCTCGCGTGCCCCCGCCAGTTCCGGTGCGCCGTGTCGCCGGGGACGCGGAAGGCCGACGGCGTGGTCGAGGACGACCCGGCCCGCTTCGAGCACCAGCACCCTGTCCGCGAGGGCGAGCGCTTCGTCGACGTCGTGGGTGACGAGCAGTACGGCAGGCCGGTGCGCGGCGACCAGATCGAGCAACAACGCGTGCATGCGCAGCCGGGTCAGTGCGTCGAGCGCGCCGAACGGTTCGTCGGCCAGCAGCAGATCCGGTTCCCTCACCAGCGATCTGGCCAGCGCGACGCGTTGCTGCTCGCCGCCGGAGAGGGCATTGGGCCACGCCCGTTCCCTTCCGGCGAGCCCGACATCGGCCAGCGCCGCTTTTCCCCGTGCTTTCGCCTCCGGTCCGGGCAGGCCGATCGTCACGTTGTCGAGCACCCTGTCCCAGGGCAGCAGCCGCGAATCCTGGAACAGCACCGACCGGTTGTCCGGCACGGAAACCGTGCCCGAACCGTCCACATAGTCGTCAAGCTGAGCCAATGCCCGCAACAGGGTGCTCTTGCCCGAGCCGCTGCGGCCGATGAGCGCCACGAACTCGCCTGGCGCGATACGCAGGTCGACGTCGTCGAGCACCACCCTGCCGCCGTAGCTCCGGGTGAGCCCTTCGGTGTGCACCGCGGAGGCGCTCATGAGCCGATCGTCTTTCGCCAGGACAGTGTTTTCCGCTCGATCAGCCGTACCGCGAAGTCCGAGGCGAGGCCGAGGACCGCGTAGATGACGAGACCGACGACGATGACGTCGGTCTGTCCGTAGTCTCGCGCCTTGGTCATGAGATAGCCGATCCCCTCCGTGGCGTTGATCTGTTCCAGCACCACGAGCGCCGTCCAGCACATCGTGACCGAAAGGCGCAATCCGGTGAAGAATCCGGGAAGCGCCCCCGGAAGTGCGACTCTGCGCACGAAGTCGGCGCGGCCGAGCCCGACGCTGCGGGCCAGTTCGACGTGCCGCAGGTCGATGCCGCGTAGCGCCGCGTGCGTGTTGAGGTAGATCGGAACGAACACACTGGCCGCGATCACGGCGACCTTCATCTCCTCGCCGATGCCCAGCCACAGGATCGCGAGCGGGATCAGGGCGAGCGTGGGGATGGCGCGCTTGATCTGCACGAGACCGTCGATACTGGCCTCACCGATCCTGGAAAGTCCCGACACCAGCGCGAGTACGAGGCCCACCACGATGCCGATCGCCAGCGCGAGATACGCGCGCTGGGCCGAGGCGCCGAGGTGGGGCAGCAGTTCCCCGTCGAACAACATCTCGGTGGCGGTGCGCACCGCCACCGACGGTGCGGCGAGTTGCCTCGGGGACAACCAGCCGACCGTCGCGGCCATTTCCCACACCACGAGCACGACGACCGGGCCGAACAGCAGCCCGATCGGCTTGAGCGGCCGGGGGACGAGTCGGCGTGACCTGCCGGGAGCCGAACTCCCGCGTGGTGGGGGCGACGGCGGCCGTCCGGTCCGGCTGGTGTCTTCGGCGGAGGGAGCGAGGTTGCGCGTCACGGATTCGCCTGCCTGCTCGCGCCCGCCGCTTCGGCGGCTTCGGCGATCACCGGGTCGAACCGGATGTCGAACTCGTCGCGCGCGTCGAGTGGTCCGGGGAGATCACCGGCTTGCTCGATGATGTCGATCGTGGCCTGCTGCACGGCGATGAGCTCGTCGTCCAGCGGGGGGAAGGAGAATTCGCCTTCAGACTCGACGATCCGGTTTCCTTCCTCAGTCCCGAGTTTCTGGTTGCGCACGTAGTAGGCGTCGATCCAGTCGTCCTTGTTCTGCTCGGCCCAGTGGGTCGCGGTGACCCAGTGCTGAACGAAGTCCCTGATGGCGGCGGCCTTCGCGGGGTCGCTCAGCGCGGAACCTCTCGCGTAGAGGTATTGCAGTCCACTCGCGACTCCCTCGGTTTCGGCGTCGGGCACCGCCGTGGCGCCAGCGTCGCGGTATTCGGTGAGATAGCGCGTGAAATGCGGTTCGTTGAGCACGGCGACGTCGACCTGGCCGGTGCGGATGGCGTCGGGAAAGTCGGCTGCTTTCAACGGGACGAGTTCGACGTCGGCCGTGGTGAGTCCCGCCTTTCGCAGCGCTCTCAACACGTAGGGCTGGCGTCCTGTGCCTTCGCCGTAGGTGATGCGTTTGCCTTTGAGGTCGGCCAGCGTCGTCACGTCGGCGCCCGGCGCGACCGCCATGCGGTAGTCGGGAAGGGACTGTCGCCGTGCCGCGACGATCGGCACGCTTTCCCCTGAGGCGTGTGCCTGAATCGGGGGAGTGTCGTTGACGACGGCAAGGTCGACGGCGTCCGCTCTGATGGCCTCCAGAATCGCCGGCCCGCCGAGGAAGTTGGCGTACTGCGCGGCCGAGGCGAGCCGGTCGTGCTCGCCGGAGGCGCGCATGAGGGTTTGCAGTGCCTCGTTCTGGTCGGCGACGACCAATTCGGTCCCTTCTGGTACCTCGGTCGGCAGGGGTTCGCCCGCAGGAGGACCGATCTCGGATTCCGGTGCGGGCGCGCACGCTGTGAACACGAGCAGACTTGCCATAGCGGCGGCCAATGTGGTTCCACGGCGCCATCTCCGGCTGAGCTGAGACGCCGGATCGAACGGGGAGGGCGGGGCGGACATGGCCCGATCATTCGTGCGTCCCTGCCCCCCGCGCAAGCGGTGTTCACGGATTAGGAATCGACCCGCTGAAACTAATCACCCGAAACTAACGCGTGGAAATGATCTGTCGAATCCGTTGCCGCGCAGGTGCCGACTTCGTTGGCCATCGTCCACACGAGACTCGGTCGTCGTTCGCTTCGGCCGATCGGAGGACAACGCGACGAACCGAAAGAAATTCCCCGCGTCCAGATGCCGGGAGACCGTCGCCATTCGTTGACATCCCCGCGGTGAAGGGAAAGATCGGTGTCGCGGTCGTCCCGCCACCCGGCCGGTCCTCTTTCCGGCCGCGGTGCTCTCGTCATCATCCACTGGAGGCTCCCGGTGTCCCGTGCCCTGATCACGCTCTTTCTCGCCGTGCCACTGCTGGCGTCGGCTTGTTCGCAGAGCGCGGGCGGCGGAACACGGCAGGAAGGGCCTCCGAGGCCGGGAGGCACGCTGACCATCGGCATCGCGACACCGCCAGACTGCGTCGATCCGCAGCAGGTCGGTCTCAACGCGGGCCTCAACGTCGGCAGGCAGCTCGTCGACTCGCTCACCGATCAGGACCCGGAAACCGGTGAGATCGCCCCGTGGCTCGCCGAGCGATGGGAGGTCGCCGACGACGCGAAAAGCTTCACCTTCCAGCTCCGCGAAGGCGCGACGTTCTCCGACGGCAGCCCCGTCGACGCCGCCGCCGTCAAGGCGAGCTTCGACGGCATCAAGGAACTGGGGCCGAGCGCGCTCGTGGCCTCGGGATACCTCGCCGAGTACACCGGGACCACCGTCGTCGACCAGTACACCGCGCGCGTCGAGTTCGCGGAGCCGAGCGCGCAGTTCCTCCAGGCCACCTCGACGATGTCACTCGGTCTGCTCGCCCCGGCCGCCTACGACGCGACCCCGCAACAGCGGTGCAGGGGTGAGGGACTCATCGGCTCGGGGCCGTTCGTGTTCGAGAGCTTCAGCCAGAACCAGGAGATCGTCATCGGCAAGCGGCACGGCTACACGTGGGGTTCCTCGCTGTGGGAAAGGGAAGGCGAGGCGTATCTCGACAGAGTGATCTACCGGATCGTTCCGGAACCCGGTGTGCGCACGGGGAGTCTGGCCTCCGGCCAGCTCGACGCGATCACCGACGTGCAGCCGGTCGACGAGGCGAGGTTCGAGGGCGGCGAATTCAGCAGCTCCGTGCGCTCCAACCCTGGCATCGTGTTCAACCTGCACGCCAACACCGCTCGTGGGGTGCTCGCCGACGAGAACGTCCGCAAGGCCGTGCAGAAGGCGGTCAACCGCAAGGAAGTCAGCGATACCGTGCTGAGCCCCAACTACGCACCGGCCAGCAGTATCCTCGCCGCCTCGACACCGCTGCACACCGACCTTTCCGCCGAGCTCGCCCACGATCCGGACGGCGCGTCGGCGCTGCTCGACGAGGCAGGCTGGGTCGAGGGTCCCGACGGCATCAGGGTGCGAAACGGAGAGCGGCTCAGCGCGTCGGTGATCTTCTCGTCGGCGTTCAACCAGAGCCAGAGCGTGCTGGAACTCGTGCAGCAGCAACTCAGAGCGGTCGGCTTCGAGCTGCGGGTCGAACCGCACCCGACCCCCGAGGTCACCGACCGGCAGCAGCGCGGTGACTACGAATTCCTCTGGTACAACGTGACGAGGGCCGACCCGGACATCCTGCGCAACACCTTCTCGACCGAAGCGGGCGATCGCAGCAAACTCGAACCGGGCAACCCGCTCGACGTCGCGCTCGACAAGCAGGCGGCATCGACCGAGGCCGCCGTGCGAGGGCCCGGCGCGGCCGAAGCGCAACGGCTCATCGTCGAGCATGCCTACGCGATCCCGGTTTTCGAACTGTCCCAGGTGATCGCGCTGGGACCGACGGCGCACGACGTCGCCTTCGAGGCTTCGTCGCGGCTGCGGCTGTTCGATGCGTGGGTCTCGCCGTCGTGACGGCAGGCAAGGTACCCGTGGCCTATGTGCTGCGCAGGCTCGCGCAGGCGGTACTGGTGTTGTGGGCCGCGTTCACGGTGTCGTTCGTGATCCTCTACCTGCTGCCGGGCGACGCGGTACTGACCAAGCTCGGCTCGGCTGAGGGAGGCATCACCGCTGATCCGGCGGAACTGGCCGCGATACGCGCCGAGTACGGCATGGACGAACCCGTACCGGTCCAGTATGCCGACCGCCTGCTGGCTGCTCTCACCGGCGATTTCGGCACGTCCGTCAGCACAGGGGAGACCGCGACGCACATGGTGGTGTCCGCGCTGCCCTCGACACTCGCCATCGCCGTTCCCGCTCTGCTGCTGGCCATCGTGATCGGCGGCGGTGTCGCGTTGCTGGGCACCTACCCGCGGCAGCGGTGGCTCGGTCAGCTTCTGCTTTCCCTTCCGCCGCTGGGGATTTCACTGCCGCCCTTCTGGGTGGGACTGCTGTTGATCCAGCTCTTCTCGTTCGAACTGGGACTCCTGCCGGCCATGGGCGGGGAGGGTTTCCAATCGGTGATCCTGCCCTCGGTGACGCTGGCGCTGCCCGTCGGCGCCATCGTCGCCCAGGTGCTCGCGAAGAGCCTCGCGACCCAGCAGGCGCAGCCCTACGTCGACGTCGTCGCCGCGAAGGGCGCCAGCCGAAGCAGAGTCCATATCGGACACGTACTGCGCAACGCCGCCGTTCCCGCGCTGACGCTGGCCGGTGTCGTCACCGGCAATCTGCTCGCCGGTTCCGTCGTCACGGAGACGGTGTTCTCTCGCGACGGCATCGGCAGGGTGACCGCGGACGCGGTGACGGCGCAGGACATCCCGGTGGTGCAGGCCGTCATCGTGCTCGCCGCCGCGGTGTTCGTGCTGATCAACCTGATCGTCGACCTCCTGTATCCGGTACTGGATCCGAGGATCGCGCACACACCGGACGCCGGACCGGCCAGGGAGCGTGCCCATGTCTGAGACCGTGATCCGGGCCGGAAGGCCACGCCGCCGGAACCGTCCACTGTGGCGCACGCCGGGCCTGCTGTTTTCCGTGCTCGTGCTCGGCATCGCGCTGTCGTGGGCGCTCGTGCCCGGCTGGTGGACCGCGTACGACCCCGTCACGGGTGTCCCGGCCGACCGGTTGCTGGGTCCTTCGGCCGCCCACTTCTTCGGCACGGACGAGACCGGCAGGGACGTATTCGCCAGGGTCGTGCACGGAGCCTCGCTTTCGTTACGGGCCACCGTCATCGCGGTGTTCGTGGCGCTGGTCGCCGGTTCGCTGCTCGGGCTCGTCGCCGGGTACCGGGGCGGCTGGGCCGACTCGGCGATCATGCGCGTCGTGGACGTCCTGCTGGCGATTCCCTCGATCCTGTTGTCACTGGCACTGGTGACCGCGCTCGGCTTCGGGACGACCAACGTGGCCATCGCCGTCGGGGTGTCCAGGATCGCCGACTTCGCGAGGCTCATGCGTGCCGAGACACTGCGGGTGCGCTCGTCGGTGTACGTCGAGGCGGCGAGGGTGAGCGGTCTCCGCTGGCCGGGCGTGCTGGCACGGCACGTGCTGCCCAACGCGTTCGGCCCGGTACTCGTGCTCGCGGTACTGACGTTCGGCACCGCCGTGCTGGAGGTGTCGGCGCTGAGCTTCCTCGGCTTCGGCGCGATGCCCCCGGCTCCGGAGTGGGGGTCACTCGTGTCGTCGGGGAGGGGTTTCCTCGCGACGGCCTGGTGGCTGACCACCTTTCCAGGACTGGCCATCGCCGCCGTCGTACTCGCGGGAAACCGGGTTGCCCGAGCCATCGACAGGGAAACGGAGCAACGATGACGATGACGGAGCCGCTGCTGAGCATCGGCGACCTCGCCGTGTCCTACCGGACCGCCTCCGGCGTCGTTCCCGCGCTGCGCGCGGTGAACCTTGACGTCCACAGTGGAGAGATCATGGCTCTCGTCGGTGAGTCGGGGTCGGGAAAGAGCACGCTGGCTCACGCGGTGCTCGGCCTGCTGCCGCGCGGAGGTTCGCTGGACGGTGGCTCGCTCCGGTTCGAGGGAACCGAATTGAGCACGCTGCCGGAAAGGGCACTGCGCGCCGTCAGGGGTGCCGGGATCGCACTCGTGCCGCAGGATCCGGTCATGTCGCTCGACCCCGTCAAGAAAGTGGGCGACCAGGTGGCCGAGGTGCTGCTGATTCACGGCATCGAGGGCAGGCGCGGGGCGAGAGCCGCCGCCGCCGAATTGCTCGCCCGTGCCGGTATCGACCACCCGGAGTCGAGGGCGGGCCAGTACCCGCACGAGCTGTCCGGTGGCCTGCGGCAGCGAGTGCTCATCGCGATCGCGCTCGCGGCACGGCCCCGGCTCATCATCGCCGACGAACCGACCAGCGCGCTCGATGTCACCGTGCAGCAACGGATTCTCGACCACCTTCACGAACTGGCCGCCGCGTCGAACACGGCGATCCTGCTGGTGACCCATGATCTGGGTGTCGCGGCCGACCGGGCGCAGCGCGTCGCCGTCATGTCCAAGGGCCGGATCGTGGAGCAGGGCGGGAGCCGTTCGCTGCTGGCCGCCCCGGCCCACGATTACACCAGAGGACTGCTTGCCGCCGCGCCGAGCCTCACCGGCCTGCGACTGCGGCCCGAGCGCGAGGGCACCGAACCGCTCGTCGAGGCCACCGGGCTCGTCAAGACGTTCACGTCGCGCTCTCGCTCGTCCCGGCGGGACATCAGCGCGGTCGACGACGTCTCGCTGCGGATCCCGAAGGGCACTACGCTCGCCCTTGTCGGCGAATCCGGTTCCGGGAAGTCGACGACGGCGCGGCTGTTGCTGGGCCTGGAACGACCACGAGCCGGCACGGTGTCCTTCGGGGGAACCGACGTCACGTCGGCGCGTGGTGAGCGCCTGCGCGCGCTGCGCGGGCGGATGCAGCTCATCTACCAGAATCCTTATGCCTCGCTCAATCCCCGGCACTCGGTCGGCACCATCGTCGCCGAACCGCTGAGGGCGTTCGGCATCGGGAACAGGTCCGAACGGGAAGCTCGCGCTCGCGATGCGCTCGACGCGGTCACCCTCGGCTCCTCGATGGCGCGGCGCAGACCGGCGGAACTGTCCGGAGGGCAGCGCCAGCGCGTCGCCATCGCGCGAGCACTCGTGTTGCGGCCGGAGTTCGTCGTGTGCGACGAACCGGTGTCGGCACTGGATGTCTCCGTGCAGGCCCGCATCCTGGAGTTGCTGGTGAGGGTGCAGGAAGAGTTCGGCCTGACGTACTTGTTCATCTCGCACGATCTCGCGGTGGTCCGGCAGATCGCGGATCAGGTCGTTGTCATGAGAGCGGGAAAGGTCGAGGAGGCCGGCAGCGCGAGCGAGGTCCTCGGCGCGCCCCGTTCGGCGTATACGAGGCAACTGCTCGCGGCAATCCCCGGTCGCCGCGTCGGCGAGGAGGTCAGGTGAACCGTTCGTGCCCCGTTCTCGCGAGTCCCCCGTCCAGGACGCCGAGATCCGCGTTCAGGACATCGAGATCCGCACTCGCGCCATCGAGATCCGCGCTCGGGCGCGGCCCGCTGCCCGGCTCGTCCTGGATGCCCGGTTCCCCTGCGTGCCCGGTGTCGTTCGCCACTGGGCAAGTGCGGAAAACAGCCGCTGTGCCTGCGCCGTCTGGTCTAGGGTTCCCCACCGGATCACGGACGATGAGAGGACAGCGTGACGATCGCGAAGGTGGGCGCCGCACCTGGCAGGCGCATGGATGTGCTTTTCGCGCCCCACGGTTACCTTGTCCAGCGCGAGGACATCGCGAGCAAAGTGGAGCACTGGCTCGAAACGTGCTTCAGCCTGAAGGTGCTGTTCATCTCGCTGGGGCTGGCGTTGGTGTCCTCGTTGCCGGGAACCATCCTGTTACGGGACGATCCCTCCGACGCCAAGATTCTCGCCGTCACGGCGGCGCCGCTGTTGTTCCTGGCCTACTTCCTGTTCGGCATGCTGGTGCGGATGGCAGCGGAAGTGGTCGAGACCATTGTCGAGATCGTCGCGTTGTTCATACCGAGCCGGAGGAGGCAGCGCAAGTTCCGGAAGAGGCCGCTCGAACAGCGACCGGGCTTCGTTGCCGCCACGCACATCGTGCAGGCATGGTCCACTGTGGAGTCCAAACGCGTGACCGTCGTGGTGCGGTTCGCTGATGGCTCACGGAAGCGTTTCGTCGGCAAGGCCGAGGACGGTCACCGGCTCGCCGCCCAGTTCCAGCAGTTGCTCGGCCCGCGTCTCGTGCCCGTGGCAGCCTGAGGTCCGCTCACCCCGCGGGCCGGATCACTCTCGCGACAAGGTCCCTCCAGCCGGAGGTGAGCCGCTCAAGGGGCATGTCCCGCTGGGTGGTGAGGTGACTGACGAGCGCGACGTCGAGGAAACCCAGCAGTGCCTCGGTAAGCAGCTCGATGTCGCCTTTGACACCGATCTCGTGCAGCAGCATGGCCACGTGGGTCGCCCTGACCTTGCGCGGTGGCGTCAGGAAACGTCGCGTGTGGTCGTGTTCGGCCGCGAGATTGAGTTCCCTGTTCAGGACGAGGTAGTCGAGCGTCGTCTCGCCGAAGGCCAGCAGCCGTTCCGTCGCCGGCGCGCCGGGCCCGAGCGGGGGAGGGCCGTGGAGAAACGACTCCTGGTAGGCGCGTTCGGTGTGGTCGAGCAGCGCGAGCAGCAGCCCTACCCGGTCGCCGAACCGGCGGAAGAGCGTGCCCTTGCCGACGCCGGCGGCGGTGGCGACGGCATCCATGGTCAGGTGCGCCGCGCCGTGCTCGGTGACCAGCGTGGCCGCCGCCTCCAGCAGCCGGGCCCTGTTGCGGACCGCGTCGGCTCGTGCCGGTGGTCCCTCGCCTGCCAATCGCAACGGGATCCGGTCTTGATTGGTCCCGGAGACCGAATCCGAAGTCTGGGGTGGGCTCATGGTCGATCCAGCCTAACTCATGATGACACAATCGGACTCCGGTCCGCTTGTGTTACCGTACGATGCGGACTCTGGTCCGCTTCGGTTTTGTCCCCTCTCCGCACTGGGAGCCACGTTGTCCGTACGCATCCTCGCCCTTGTCGGTAGCCTCCGCTCGGGTTCGCACAATCGCCGCCTCGCCGACGTCGCGGTCGGCCTCGCGCCCGCCGATGTCGACCTGCGTGTCCACCAGGGGCTCGGTGAACTGCCCTTCTACAACGAGGACATCGACGCCGAGGGGCTGCCGCTTCCGGCGGAGGTGATCCGGCTGCGCGAGTCGGCCAAGGAAGCCGACGGTTTCCTGCTCTTCTCGCCCGAGTACAACGGCACGATGCCCGCGGTGCTCAAGAACGCGATCGACTGGCTGTCGCGTCCCTTCGGTGAAGGAGCGATGCGGGACAAGCCGGTCGCCGTCGTCGGTATCGCGCTCGGCCGGTTCGGCGGCGAGTGGGCACAGGATGAGGCACGCAAGGCCGCCGGTATCGCCGGTGCCGCCGTGCTGGATGGTGTCAAGCTGTCGATCCCCGTCTCTGCCACGCGTTTCGCCGAGACGCACCCGGCCGACGACGCCGAGGTGCGCGCTCAGCTCACCGAGGTCGTCACCAGCTTGCGGGACAAGGCAGCCGTCGCGGCCTGACACTGCCCGGGGTTCCTCCCACGAGGGAAGGAACCCCGGGCAATGCTCACGCCTTGCGCGCGACGCCGCCGAGAGCCCCTGAGGCGGCCGGGTTGCCCTTGACGGCCTCGTCGGGCCGCCACTGCGACAGCCACACCAGGCCCGGGTCGACCATGTCCAACTCACCGAAGAATGTGCTGATCTGGTCACGGGTGCGCAAATGAGCCTGGTGGGTCGCTTTCTTGGCGTAGTTGTCCGTGATGTCGCCGGCCGCGGCCTTGGAACGGGCATCCTCCTCGTCGATGCTCGCGTGCGAGAGCACGAGCAGGCTGCCGGAGGGAAGCTGCTCCCGGAAGTAGGCCAGGGTCGCCTCTGGATTGCTTTCCGGCGGCATGAAGTGCAGCAGTGCCACCGTGAGCAGGCAGATGGGCTTGTCCCGGTCGAGACCGGTCTGCTCAAGGATCTCGGTCCACAACGTCTTGCCGCCGAAGAAATCCCCGCAGAAGGCGAAGTGCCGCTCCGGATCGGCGGTGTCCTCAAGCAGGATCCGCGAATGCGCGTGGGCGATCGGTTCGTTGTCGACGTAGACGACCTTCGCCTCGCCCGGCGCGATCCGGTCGGCGACCTCGTGCACGTTGCCCTGAGTGGGAAGACCGCTGCCGAGGTCGACGAACTGGCGAACGCCGTTCTCGATGGCATAGCGCACGGCGCGGCCGAGAAACGCCCTGTTGGCGATCGCGAAGGTGCGCACCCATGGGGTGAGCGCGATCTGCTGCTCGGCGAATTCGCGGTCGATCGCGTAATTGTTGGTGCCGCCCAGCAGGTAGTCGTAGACGCGGCCTGCGCTGGGACGCTCAAGGTCAAGCGGCGCTGGGTCGTTGGACACGGTAGGACCTCGTTTTCCTGTTCGGGCTGACCGCACCAGGATAGGGCGAGCCCGCGCGGCCGTGTTGCACAGGTCACTGCCGGCTTTCCGGTCCCGCCGCCCCGGACGCGGTGGTACGGTGCGCCGATGTCGCCTCAACGCCGAGGGTCGCTCGCGGGTAAGCGGGTGCTGATCACGGGAGCGGCCAGGGGAATCGGTGCCGCGCTCGCCATCCGGTTGCACGCACGGGGAGCCAAGGTCGCGCTCGCCGGAATCGAACCGGCTCAACTGTCCACTGTGGCCGGACGATGCGATGCGCCGTGGCGGTCCTGCGACGTGCGAAGCGCCGATCAGGTCACCAGCGCTGTCGGCGAGCTGGCTTCGGAACTCGGCGGACTCGACATCGTCGTGGCCAACGCCGGAATCGCGAAGCAACTTCCGCTTGTCGGCGGTGATCCGGCGGTGCTCGAACAGACTCTGCGCGTGAACGTCCTCGGCAGCTATCACACGCTCAACGCGGCGGGACCGTTCGTCGCCCACCCCGGCGGTTACGTGGTGCTCGTGGCCTCGCTCGCCGCCGCGGTCCAGTTGCCGCTGCTCGGTGCCTACAGCGCGTCGAAGGCCGCGGTCGAGGCGCTCGGCAACACCGCGCGCATCGAGTTGCACGCCACGGGAGCGCGCGTCGGCGTCGCCTACTTCGCCGAACTCGACACCGACATGACGAGCAGGGGGTTCGGCACCAATGCCGCGACCGCGCTCACCGGGGGAGGATCACTGAACACGCCCGCTCCGCTGAATGTCGGCATCGACGCGCTCGAACGCGGGATCGTCGCGCGCAAACGGCGTATCGTCGCCCCGCCGTGGGCCGGCGCGGTATTGCCCGTGCGGGGGATCGCCCAGCGTGTCATCGACGTCGCGACGAGAAAGAAGCTGCCGGCAGCGTTGTCGCTGGCTCGCGACGAAGAGATCGCCTTCACCACCCCGCAGCCCGAGGCGGAGTCGTGAGTAACGGGCGCATCGAGCCGGGCGGACGGCGCGACATCGGTGTTTTCGCCTCGTCCGTCGCCGCCGTGATCGGCCGGTTCTCCGGCACGGAACCACCGAAGCTGTTCCGGGTACTCGGCAAGAACCGGCGAGTGTTCGTGGGCTGGCTGCACTTCGCGGGACGGCTCATGCCGGGCGGTTCACTGCCGCGCCGGGAGACCGAACTCGTCATCCTGCGCGTCGCGCACCTGCGGGGCTGTGACTACGAGTTCGCCCATCACGACCGGCTCGGCCGCAGGATCGGGTTGACCGAAGGTGACGTCGAGCGTGTCCGGCGCGGCCCGGCGGAGCCGGGCTGGTCGCCAAGGGAACGCGCGATGATCGCGGCCGTCGACCTGCTGCACCACGAGCGCGACCTCGACGACCAGAGCTGGGCCGCGCTGCGCGCGTGGCTCGGCGAACGCGAGGTCATCGAATTGTGCCTCCTGGCTGGGCACTACGAGATGCTGGCCACCGTCATCGCCACGCTGCGGATCACGCCGGACCGCCCGGTTCGCTGACCTCCCGCGACCGTGACGCGTCGCGTTCGGCTGCCGTGACCCGTTCGGCGGTCACCACGACCATGCCTGTCGAGGTATTTCTCGGCGATGTCAGCGCACCCGGTCGTCTCGGCCGGTGTTCGGCCCGGAATCTGCCGCGCGCCAACAACAACGCCGTCGGCGAGATTGGACGGGCCGGAGGCGAACCACTGCCGAGGAGTGATGCGACGACGCCCCGGTCCGCCGTGCGCTGCCCGCGGTCGGCATTCAGTGCGGCCGGACTTGGTCCGGCTCGTGCCGTGCGAAGCCCGTGCTGGGCGAGGGGTTGGTGGCCCATGGTCGCGGTCGTAGGATGGCGGCGTGCTCACGAATGTCGCGGCTATCGACAGTCTCCGTGCCGTCGGGGTTCCCGTGCTCGGCGAACCGGCGGAACCGGTCGTTTCCCCGGACGTGTCGGAGCGCCTTCTCGGCGAACTCGCCTACCTGCTTTCGCGCGGCAACGGGATGTACGCGTTCGACGCCGCGCTGCACGTATTCCCCTCGCTGGCGGTGGGCGGTGTCGCTGGTGATTCCGATGTCGTGGATGTGGCCGGGTGGAACGACCCCGGGCTCTGGATCCGCGATTACGACTCGCAGGCCGATGGCATGTTGTTCTTCGCGGAGGACTTCGTGGGAAGCCAGTTCGCCGCGCGCGGCGACGAGGTCGTGTTGTTCGATCCCGAGACGGCCGAGACCGAGGTACTCGCGTCGAGCATCAACGACTGGGCGCGGCTGGTGTTGCTCGACAACGATTACATGACGGGGCACGGTCTCGTGCGGGAGTGGTTGCGGGACAACGAGCCGCTCGCCGAGGGAAACCGGCTCATGCCGAAGGTGCCGTTCTGTGCCGGTGGCGCCTTCGAGGTGTCCAATTTGTACTCAGGCGACGCGGTGACCGGTATGCGCTCGCGGGCGGCGATGGCGGTCCGGCTGCGTGACCTGCCCGACGATGCCCCGGCGGAAGCGCTCCTGGACTGACGCGCTGGCCGGGCCCGGCCGGGGCTGTCTGGGCGGCGAGTCCCCGTTCCGGCGCGCGAGTCCCGCACTCAGGACACCGAGATCCGCGCTCGTGCTCACGAGATCCGCGTTCCCGACGCCGAGATCCGCATGGGGTCCGAGTTCCGTGCTGGGTTCGAGATCCGCGCTGGGCCCAGCCCCAGCGCTCGGCTGCGAATCCCTCGTTCCGGACGCCGAGTTCCGCGTTCAGGACCGTGAGTTCTGCTTAAGTGCGCGAGTCCCGCGTCCAGACCGTCGAGTTCTGCATTGGCGCCCGCGAGTTCCGCGCTCCAGCTGCCGAGATCCGCATCGGTGCCCACCGGGTTCTCCGTCCGGGCCCAGGGGAGCTGCCTTCGACAGCGCGAGTCCCGCGTACTTGAGTTCGGGTGGCGCGTTCGTGCGCCGGGTTCGCCCGATGCCAACGGCGCCTTCCGTCGAGCGTCCGTCGAGCGTCCGGCGTCCGGCGTCCGGCGTCCGGCATCCAGCATCCAGCATCCGGCGCCCGGCACCCGGCACCCGGCACCCGGCACCCGGCGCCCGGCATCCGGGTGGACACCTCGCGTCGCCCACCCGGACATTCCCGGCGCCGACGGGTATCTCCCCGCCCGGACGCAGGTCTCACCGTCCCGGACGCGGGCCTCGCCGCCCTGGGTGCGGATCTCGGCGTTCTGTACGCAGATCTCGCCATCCGGAGTGCGCATCTGGCGCGCACCAGCGCGGATCTCACCGTCCCGAACGCGGATCTCGGCGCCCTGGGTGCGGATCTCGGCGTCCCGGACGCTGGACCTCGGTGCGCTCGAACGCGCTTCGCCGACCCGCCCTTGGTTGACCTTCGTCACAGCTCTACCGTGTTGGAACGTGACTGTGACGTGAGTGGGGTTGTCGAAGGCTTCGTCGTCATCGGGGTCGTCATCGCGGTGGGATACCTCGTCGGGCGGCTGGGCGTGCTTGGCCCATCCGCGACGCAGGTCCTCTCGCGCACGGCGTTCTTCGTCGCGAGTCCCGCTCTGCTGTTCTCCACGCTGGCACACGCCGACATCGGCGCCGTGTTCTCGGGAGACCTCGTCGTCACCACGGTCACCAGCTCACTGGCCTGCCTGCTGTTCGTGCCGATCGGCTTGCTGCGCAAGCGGCCCGCGGGCGAGGTCGCGATCGGGGCGATGGCAAGCGGGTACGTCAACGCGGGCAACCTCGGCCTGCCTATCGCCACCTACGTGTTCGGCGACGCCACGAAGGTCGCCCCTGTCCTGGTCTTCCAGCTGGCAGTCCTGACTCCGTTCTTCACCACGATCCTCGACGTCGTGTCCGAGCGGGCCGACGGCACTCGTCCGCCATTGCTGCGCACGCTGTCAGCCCCGCTGCGCAACCCCATCGCGGTCGCGACGGCGGCGGGCCTCATCGTCTCGGCGATCGGGATCGTGCCTCCCGAGCCGGTGATGGCTCCCATCGATCTGCTCGCCGATCTCGCCGTGCCCGCGATGCTGCTCGCGTTCGGAATCTCGCTGCACGCGGGGGAGCGGCCTGGCCGCTCGCCAGAGGCGATGCCCTTGCTCGCCGCGGTCGTGCTGATCAAGAACGTGGTTCATCCCTTGCTGGCACTGGGATTGGGGCTGATTCTCGGCCTCGAAGGTATGGCGTTGCTCGCTGTCGTCGTGTGCGCGGCGCTGCCGACGGCGCAGAACGTCTTCGGTTACGCCGTTCGGTTCGAGCAGGGTGTTTCGCTGGGCAGGGACGCCGTGCTCAGCACGACGGTACTGAGCATGCCTTTGATGTTCGGTGCCGTCGCACTGCTGGCTTGAAAGTCCACAGTGGACTCAAGGCGCGCCGAACCGGTCCGCCAGCCCGATGACGTCGGTCGCGTTCGCGTTGCCGCCGCACAGCACGAGACCCAGTCGCGCGCCGGGGCCGACCTTGCCGAGCACCGTGCGCGCGGCGGGAACAAGGCAGCCCGCCGCCGGTTCCGCCCACACCTTGGCATGCTCGGCGAGATCCAGGGTGCCTCGCACGGCCGAGGCGTCGTCGACGAGCACGACCTCGTCGACGAGCGCCGCGACGTGCCGGTAGGTCAAAGCCGACACCGAGGGCGCGCTGAGGGTGGACACCACGGAGGACAGTTCGACCGGGACGGGTCCGCGGGCGGCGATGGCTGCGGACATGGCGTGCGCTCCGCGCGTTTCCACTCCCCACAGGCGCACATCGGGACGCAGGGCCCGCAGCGCGACGGCGATGCCGGAGATGAGCCCGCCGCCACCGATGCTGACGATGACGTCGGTCAGTTCGCCCGCGTCGGCGGCGAGTTCGCTGCCGACGGTGCCCTGACCCGCGATCACCACCGGATCGTCGAAGGGATGCACGAGGGTGAGACCTTCGGCGGTCAGCGACTCCATGAGCGCGAAGGCGCTCGCCATGTCGTCGGTGAGCCGGACCGTCGCCCCGGTCTTCCGTGCGATCTCCGCCGCGCGTGCCGGTGCCGACTTCGGCATCACCACGGTGGCTTTGACGTCGAGCGCGCCGGCCATAACGGCCACGGCGATCGCGTGATTGCCCCCGCTGACGGCCACGACCCCCGCGGCGCGTTCGGCTTGGCCGAGGGTGAGCAGTTTCGCGGCGGCGCCCCGTGCCTTGAACGAGCCGGTCCGTTGCAGCAGTTCGAGTTTGGCCGTGACAGGGACCCCGAGCAGTTCGGTCAGCCCTGGGCTCGGCACGGTCGGCGTCCGCAGGACGTGTCCCGCGATGTGCTTCGCGGCCACGGTGACGTCATCGATCCCGAGCAGACCCGCGTCGCCGTCCTTGGCCGTGCCGCTCTCCACATGCCCTCCCGGTGTGTTCGTGGCTGACGGCTCCGCGCCGTCTCCTTCCAGGATGCCCCGGGGTGCCGGGGCCCGTTCGCGCAGGTGAGGCGAACGGGTCCGGATCTTTACGCCGTTCGCTCTAGAGCTTTTGTCTCAACGCAGCAGAAGTTAGGTTATTTTGACCGTAGATATTTACGTGGACACCAAAAGTAATTAACGTCCCGACGGAATCCCTCGGCGCTGAAGGCGAGGCACGCGTGGATCGGACGTCGGGATGGGCGGGCAACGCGCAGACGCGGCACAGGCTGCCGCCGGGCTGCCGGGTTCGCGACGGCGGAGTACGACGAGTCTCCTCGGCGACCGCTCACAACCCGGAACGGCGCGAGTCCGCCCCTCGCGCGCGACGCGTGATGCCCCTTCGCGGCCCTCAGCCAGCTCGATCCGTGATCCATCCCTGGCCAGGACGCCGGGGATCACTCGAATGGAGACCCCATGGTTGACAAGCGTGCTCGTTTCGGCAGCGTGCCGCGGTCGGTCTCGCGCCGGTCGATGCTGGCAGGCGCGGCGGCGGCCGGGTTCGTGGTGCCCGCGGTCATGACCGGCGCCGGAGCGGGCCCAGCCGCTGCCGCGCCGGTGCGGGTCACCGCCGCCGCGCCGAAGATCCGGCGCGTCACCGTGTATGCCGAGGAGCTGGCAGGCGGCCAGTTCGGCTACGGCCTCAAGCCCGGCGAGGCCACGGTGCCCGGGCCGATCCTGGAAATCGTCGAGGGCGACACGCTGGAGATCACGCTGGTCAACAACACCGACCGGCGGCTGTCGATCCATCCGCACGGCGTGGAGTACGACACCACCTCCGACGGCAGCCCGATGAACGACTCCTTCAACGAGCCGGGCGAGGTGCGCAAGTACACCTGGCGAACTCAGGGTTCCGTCGAAGCCGAGGACGGGCGCTGGCTGCCGGGCAGCGCGGGTTATTGGCACTACCACGATCACGCGATGAACGGCGAGCACGGGACCGAGGGGATTCGCACCGGGCTCTACGGCGCGCTGATCGTCCGCAGGCCAGGAGACCTGTTGCCACAGCGGCAATACACCGTGGTGTTCAACGACATGACCATCAACAACAAGATGGCCCCCGACATCCCGGTGATCGAGGCCAACCTCGGCGAGCGGGTCGAGTTCATCGCGATCGGCCATGGCAACACGTTCCACACCTTCCATCTGCACGCCCACCGCTGGGCGGAGAACCGCACCGGATACCTGGAAGGGCCGAACGACCCGAGCCGCGTGATCGACAACAGGGACCTCAACCCAGGCGACTCCTTCGGTTTCCAGGTCGAGGCGGGGCACGGCGTCGGACCCGGCGTCTGGATGTACCACTGCCACGTGCAGTTCCATGCCGACGGCGGCATGGTCGGCGTCTTCCTGGTCCGCAACGCGGACGGCTCGATGCCGGAAGGTGCCCAGGAAGCGCTCGACCGCTACCACGACCACGGTCCGCACCACCCCCACCAGCAGCACGGCGGCCACTAGCACGACGGCCGATTCGACGAACACCACCGAAGAAGGAGCAGGGATGGGTCGAAGAGGTTTGCCAGCTTCCGGCCGTAGCGGAAGGTTACGACAACCGTTGCGGCGAACG
Source organism: Prauserella marina (assembly GCF_002240355.1). Classification (GTDB taxonomy): domain Bacteria; phylum Actinomycetota; class Actinomycetes; order Mycobacteriales; family Pseudonocardiaceae; genus Prauserella_A; species Prauserella_A marina. The sequence goes on along the minus strand of NZ_CP016353.1, from coordinate 3,572,368 downwards.
ATGGTCATGGTCATGAGCGGCATGCTGGCGCTGACACTGCCAACGTTGCCGGCTCTCGTCACGCCCGCCGCGCCCGCGCAGGCGGCGCAAACGGACAACGCCGTGAAGGTACTTGCCTTCCACGGCGCGGCCGCCGAACAGGACGACCCCGTCGAGCGGGCCGTCGACGTGCTCACCGACATCGGCGCGCGCAATGGGATCACCGTGGAGTCCACAAGCGACCCCGCGGACTTCACGGCGGCGAAACTGGCCGGTTATCGGGGTGTCGTATTCCTCTCCTCGGAGGGCACCGAACTCAACGCCGCTCAGGAAACCGCGTTCCAGCAGTACATCGCGGGCGGCGGCGGCTTCCTCGGCATCAGGGACGCCGCGAAGGCGCAAGCACGGTCCGAGTGGTTCGGCGGGCTCGTCGGCGCGAGGCCGGCCGGAGTCAGGCCGACGCCACAGGAGGTCGCCTCGACGGCGGCCAGCGGCGAGAACCCGCCGAACGAGGGCAAGGACAAGCTCGTCGATGGCAAGGCCAACACCAAGTGGCTGACCTTCGCGAACAAGGGCTGGGTCAGCTTCACCCTCGCCGAGCCCGCCGCGATCACGCACTACGCGCTGACCTCGGCCAACGACTTCGCCGACAGGTCCCCGAAGGACTGGACCCTGCAGGGCTCCCAGGACGGGGAGAACTGGACCGACCTCGACCAGCGAACTGGCCAGAGCTTCCCCGAACCCTTCCAGGTCAAGGAATACCGGTTCGACAACACCGAGTCCTACGCGCACTACCGGCTCGACATCACCGCCAACAACGGGGCGAGCGCGACCCAGCTCGCCGAGGTGGAGCTCTACACTGCCGACGCGACCACGCCCCCCGGTGAGGAACCGGTCGCGCAGAAGGCGACGGTGAGCGTCAACGACCGCCAGCACCCTGCCAACGCGGGATTGCCACTGACCTGGAGCCGCACCGACAAGTGGCTGAACTGGGAGAGCAACCCGGTCGGTCAGGTGCACACGGTCGCTCAGGTTCAGGAGCACACCTACGATCCCGGCGATTCCGGCAACGGCGCGTTCCACCCCATCTCGTGGTGCCACGACTACGCGGGAGGACGCTCCTTCTACACCGCGATGGGCGGGACCAGCGGAAGCTACGGCGAGCAGTACTTCCGCAGCCACCTGCTGGGCGCGCTCAAATGGACGACCGGGATGGTGCGTGCCGACTGCAAGGCGACCATCGCGGCCAACTACAAAGTGGAACGACTGTCCGACGTCAACCAGGAAGGGCAGCTCGATCAGGCCGGTGAGATGCACGGCATGACGATCGCCCCGGACGGGACCGTCTTCTACGTCGGCAAGGCGGCGTGCGCGACCGGTCCCGTGCCGAGCTGGGACGACCCCGACGTCGGCCTCGGTTGCGGCACGATCCACCAGTGGGATCCGGATACCCGCGACGTCACCCTGTTGACCACTTTGGACGTTTTCGGCAACAGAGGATCCGGTGGCGAACTCGTCAAGACCGAGGAGGGTCTGCTCGGGATCACGCTCGACCCGGCTTTCTCCGACAACGGCTGGATGTACGTCTACTGGATGCCCTACGAGTCGATCGACACGGAGAAGCGGATCGGGGAGCGGACCGTCTCCCGGTTCACCTATGACGCCGATGCCGCCTCGATCGACCTGGAGAGCAGGGTCGACCTGCTCTCGTGGGACACCCAGATTCACAGCTGCTGTCACGCGGGCGGCGGGATGGACTTCGACCGGCACGGCAACCTCTACATCGCCACCGGCGACAGCAACTCGTCGCAGGGTTCCGACGGCTACTCGGGCAACAACTGGACGGAGGACTACCTCGGAGTGTCCTTCCAGGACGCTCGCCGCACCTCGGGCAACACCAACGACCTCAACGGCAAGATCCTGCGCATCCACCCAGAATCCGACGGGACCTACACGATTCCGAACGGCAACCTGTTCCCCGAATCGGCCGATCCCGGTGACAAGACCCGTCCCGAGATCTACGTGATGGGCGTGCGCAACCCGGCGAGGCTGTCCTACGACAAGGTCAACGACTGGCTCACCACGGGCTGGGTCGGTCCCGACGCGGGAGCGCCGAGCCCTGAACTCGGGCCCGCCAAGTACGAGACGGCGACGGTGATCACGTCGGCCGGCAACCAGGGCTGGCCCTACTGCATGGGTGACAAGCAGCCCTACCGTGACCGCAGCAACACCGACGCCGAGGTGCTGGCCGGGTGGTACGACTGCGACAACCTGGAGAACACCTCGCCCCGCAACACCGGGCTCGTCGACATTCCCGACGCGAGGGACAACATGATCTGGTACTCGCCGCAGGGTGGCGGGCCGGTCTTCCCCGAGCGCGGCGACGGAAGCGGTGTGCCGACCTATGTCGAGGAGGAATCGACCTACACGCAGCCCTACCTCACCGGCGGCGGCCAGGCGGTCATGACGGGACCGACGTTCCACAGCTCGCAGGTCGATCCGAAGAGCGCGGTCGCGTGGCCGACCTACTGGAACGGTAAGTGGTTCATCGGCGACCAGACCAACCCCAACAACAGGGTCGCCGTGACCCTCGATCCGCAGCGGATCCAGGAGCAGGGCCCGCCGTTGTTCGCCGAGGATCTGCGCAAGATCATTCCGCTCGGCGGGGCCGGTGACCAGATGCAGCAATGGATGGACGCCAAGTTCGGGCCGGACGGCGCGCTGTACATGATCGACTACGGCGGCGGGTTCTTCAGCCTGACCGACAACCAGAAACTGATCCGCATCACCTACGAGGGCGGAGAACCGACTCCGGCACCGGAGGCGATGGCGACGGCGGTGCAGAACAAACCGCTCACCGTCGCGTTCACCGGTGACAAGTCCGGTGGGGTGAGCTACCGGTGGAACTTCGGTGACGGGACCACGTCGAGGGAGGCCAACCCGACTCACGTCTACACCAAGGTCGGCACCTATCCCACGACGCTGCGGGTGACCTACGCGGACGGGTCGACGGCGACCAGCAAGACCCAGGCCGAGGTGGGCTGCGCGGTGCCGGACGGGCGAGAAACCGTGTGGCTGCGCGACAGTGACACCGAACTGCCGAGCCAGCAGGTCGGCAGAGGGTGCACGGTCAACGACCTGATCGACGACGAGAGCACGTGGAGTACGCACAAGGCGTTCGTCGATCACGTTCGCGCGGTCGCCACCCAGCTCGAAGCCGACCGCGTCATCAGCAAGCCGGATCGGCAGGCACTGGTGACGGCGGCGAGGGCATCCGACATCGGTGGCAAGAACGACCGTGGCTACGAGCCGCTTTTCAACGGCACGAAGGCGTCATTGGCGGACTGGCAGCAGGCGCCGGGAGGCAACTTCGCGATCCAGCCCGACGGCTCGCTGCGCAGCTCGGGTGGCCTCGGAATGCTGTGGTACGCGGGGAAAGCCTACGGTGATTTCTCGCTGAAGCTCCAGTTCCGCGACATCGCGCCAGGAGAGAACAGGGCCAACAGCGGGGTGTTCGTGCGGTTCCCGAATCCGATGACACCGCTGGAACAACGCCCTGACGGCAGTTGCGGCACCGTGGGGTCCGCGAGGACGTCACCGGCGTGGGTCGCGATCTTCTGCGGGCAGGAGATCCAGATCTACGACGGGGAAGGCGGTGAATCGCAGAAGACGGGCTCGGTGTACAACTTCGACCCCGTTCCGCTCGCCGACGCGGGCGCGACCCCGAAGAACGAGTGGAACAACTACGAGATCCGGGTGGAGGGACAGCACTACACGATCATCCGCAACGGCGTGGTGATCAACGAGTTCGACAACGTCCCCGGCAAGGAATCCTCGCGAGCGGGTGATCCGCCGACCGATCAGCGGCAGTTCCGCAATGGATTCGTGGGACTGCAAAACCACGGTGACAACGATCTGATCGAGTTCCGCAACATCCGGGTGCAGGAGCGGTAACCGGCCGCCGGCCGGTGCGCGAGGAAAACCCTTCGCGCACCGGCCGGTTTTCACCGGGTGCCCAGTGGGGCACGCGACGACGAGAGGTGCGGTGGGCGACCATGTTTCGACGATTACGCGGTGCTCGGCACGGGCATCGCGGGAGGAAATCCGGCTCGTGGGTGGCGATCCGGCGGGGGAGTGCCGCGCTGCTCAGCCTGCTGGTGGCGTTGGTGTGGCTGGTGCCGTCGGCCTTCGCCGACGACGCGAAGGACGCGGGGCGGCCCTCGGTTCCCCAGACCCAGCAGGTACAACGGGCGCAGGTGCAGCCCGCGCAAGCGCAAGTGCTCACGTGGACGGGAAACAACAGTCTCAACGAATACGGTGAGGCGCCGACGACGGCGACCGCGGGCGCCGCGACGCTGGTGTTCGAGAACAGCGTGGCGACCGGCAACACGTCCGGCATGACGCACACGCTGACCTTCGACACGTCGACCCCTGGTTACAACCACGACGTCGACGTGGACATCGTGGCCAGTCCCTTCGACGCCAACGGCGGCAGGCACGAGGTGCAGGTCAACCTGTCACCTGGCAAGTACCGGTTCTTCTGCGCGATACCGGGACATCAGCAGATGCAGGGCGTGCTCACCGTCACCGAGGGCGGTGAACAGGACACCACGGCTCCCACGGTTACCGCCGAGGTGACCGGTGATCAGGATGCCGAAGGCAACTATCTCGGTTCCGCGACCGTGTCAGTGTCGGCAGAGGACGCCGAATCCGGCGTGGCCGGTATCGAATACGCGGTAGGGGAAGGGGATTTTCAGCCGTACTCGGAACCGGTGACCCTTGCCGAACCCGGTGACTACACGGTGCAGTACCGGGCGACAGACAACGCGGGCAACACCTCGGACCCGGGGTCGGTGTCGTTCACCGTCGCCGAAGGCGAACCGGAGGACAACACACCGCCGGAGGTGACAGCGGAACTCGCGGGTAATCAGGATGCCGACGGCAACTATCTCGGTGCGGCGACGGTGATCCTGAACGCCCAGGACGCGGGTTCCGGCGTCGCCGGTATCGAGTACGACCTCGACGGTGCGGGATTCGCCGACTACAGCGAACCGGTCAGGGTCACCGAACTCGGTGAGCACACGGTGGCGTACCGGGCGACGGACAACGCTGGCAACGTCTCGGAGGCGGGCTCGGCGACCTTCACGGTGATCGAGGGCTCCCAGGACGACACGACGCCGCCACACGTGATGGCCGAGGTCACCGGTCAGCAGGACGGTGACGGCAACTACGTCGGCTCGGCGGCGGTGAACCTCACCGCTCACGATGCCGAGTCCGGTGTGGACACCGTGGAGTACTCCCTCGACGGCGGTATGTACACCCCGTACACCGAACCGGTCGTGGTGTCGGCGATCGGCTCACACACCGTCGAATACCGGGCCACCGACCTCGCGGGCAACACCTCGGAGCCGGGCTCGGTCTCGTTCGCCGTCGTCGAAGGACAACCCGACGACACGGCGCCCACCGTGACCGCGGAGGTCACGGGCGAGCAGGACGGCGACGGTGCCTATCTCGGCGCGGCGACCGTGGTGATCTCGGCCGAGGACGCCGAATCAGGGGTGGCGAGTGTCGAGTACGCGCTCGGGGAAAGTGAGTTCACCGGCTACACCGATCCCGTCGAGGTCACCGAGCCCGGTGAGCACACGGTAGCGTACCGGGCGACGGACAACGCTGGCAACGTCTCGGAGGCGGGGTCGGTGACCTTCACCGTCGTCGAAGGGTCCCAGGAGGACACGACGGCGCCGGAGACGAGTATCCGCATCACCGGCGAGCAGGACTGGGAATGGAGTTACATCGATCTCGCCAAGATCACCCTGCTGGCCGAGGACGACGAATCCGGGGTCGCGCTCATCGAGTACAGCTTCGGTGAGGGCAGCTTCCGGCCGTACCGGATCCCGTTGACCGTGCTGGATCCCGGTGAGTACACCGTGCACTACCGGGCGACGGACAATGCGGGCAACACCTCCGAGGTGGGCACGGCGCGGTTCCGCATCGTCGCCGACGGTGTGCACTGCACGGTGTCGGACGCCAGGGAGACGGTGGTCGTCGGTGACACGGATACCGGAGTGGCCAATGTGGACACCGGTAACGGGTGCACCATCAACGACCTGATCGTCGAGGAAGCCGGCTATCCCGATCAGGCGGCGTTCGTCAGTCACGTCAGGCAGGTCGCCCGTGACCTGGAAGCCCAGGGCGTGATCACGGCGCAGGAGCGCAAGGCGATCGTCAGTGCCGCGAGGGGAGTGCCGGTCCCCTCGGCGGCGTGAGGCGGGTGGGCCCTGGCGCTGAGGTGCCAGGGCCCACCCGTCCGGGAGCCCCCCGCTCAGGCCGTCGAGATCCGCACTCGGACCGTCCGCGTGGCAGGATCGACTCCGCGACGCGGCACGAGCCGGGAGGATGCGGCCGATGAGTGGTGTCAGGGAGCGGGCCATGAGGCCAGAGGACCTCAACCGCTTCGTCGTGGAGCGGTTGAACGCCGGCGATGTCGACGGCCTCGTCGCCCTCTACGAGCCGGACGCGGTGCTCGCGCTTCCCGGCGGCGCGGTGGCCTCGGGGGCACGGGGAGATCCGCGCCGCCTACGAGCGCATCGTGGCCGGCCGGCCGACGTTCGCCGAGGGGCAACGGCAGCCGACCTTGCGTAGTGGCGATCTCGCGCTGACGTCGGTACGGCTGGCCGGAGGCGGCGCGACGGCCGAGGTGGCCCGCCGCCAGCCGGACGGCACCTGGTTGTGGATTCTCGATCAACCCCGTGTCACCGGCTGAGCCGAGCCCATATTTCTCGCGGCCTCGCGATCAGCGGGCCGAAAACGCCAGGGGACGCACACCGTTCTCGCGCATTCCGGAACCGCGGTCTTGACACGTGGTGGACAATAAAAAATCGACGTGTTTTCCATATATGCACAGGAAAACCCGCCGAACTAGGACCAGAATAACGGTTGCGAGGGGTACGTGTCAACTCAGGGGTACGAAGAGGAATTGCGATCGGAGCGAGGCTACGTCGCCGGGCTTTACGCGCGACTCGACGCCGAGCGCGCACGCGTGAAGCGACGGTACGGCCTCGCGCTGGGGGACGACGGCGGAACACCGATGGAACGAGACGTCGAGGTCCGTGCGCTCGCGAGGGAGATCAGCAGGCTGAACGTGGCCGACGAGGGATTGTGCTTCGGCAGGCTGGACAGTGTGTCCGATGAGCGCCGCTACATCGGCAGGATCGGCCTTTTCGACGAGGACGACGATTACGAGCCGGTGTTGCTGGACTGGCGGGCGCCCGCGGCGAGGGCGTTCTACACCGCGACGGCGGCGACACCGGAGAACATGCGCCGCCGCCGCCAGTTCCATGCGCGTGGCCGCCGGATTCTCGGCTTCTCCGACGAGGTCCTGGGGCGTCCAGGCGAGGGGGACCAGGGCGACGCGGCGCTGCTCGCGGCCGTCAACGCGCCGCGCGGCGAGGGAATGCGCGACATCGTGGCGACCATCCAGGCCGAACAGGACGAGATCATCCGGCTCGACCATCCGGGGGTGCTGGTGATCGAGGGCGGTCCCGGCACCGGCAAGACCGTGGTGGCGCTGCACCGGGTCGCCTATCTGCTCTACACCCGGCGGGAGCGGATGGAACGCCACGGTGTGCTGGTGGTCGGGCCGAACCCCGCGTTTCTCGGCCACATCGGCAGGGTGCTGCCCTCGCTCGGTGAGTCCGACGTGGTGTTCATGACGCCCGGCGATCTGGTGCCGGGCATCCACACGACCGAGGAGGACGACCCCGAGGCCGCGAGGATCAAGGGATCGCTGGGGATCCTCGACGTGCTGGCGGCCGCCGTGGCGGACCGGCAACGCCTTCCGGAACAACCGGTGCCGGTCGAATTGGCCGATGTCACGGTGCGGATCGGCGCGGACATCGTGGGGTGGGCCCGGGACGAGGCCCGGGCAAGCGGGCAGCCGCACAACGAAGCGCGCGCCGTGTTCACCGAGATTCTGACGTGGGCACTCACCGAGCGGGCGATCGGCAAGATCGGCAAGGGCTGGCTGACCAGAGCCGACCGGGAGGCGTGGGAGGACCTGCGGGGGGACCTGCTGAAAGAACTCGCCGCCGACGCGAAGTTCGTCGCGGTACTCGACGAGTTGTGGCCGGTGCTCACCCCGGAGTCGCTGCTGGGCTCGCTTTACACCTCGCGGGAGCGACTGCGGGCCGCAGGGGCTGAGGAGGCGTTGTGGCGAGCAGAAGGTGAGGCGTGGACGGTGTCCGACGTTCCGCTGCTCGACGAGCTCGCCGACCTGCTGGGCGGGGATCGCCCCGACCAGACTGCCGACCGGGAACGGGAGGCCGAAACGGCCTACGCGGCGGGCGTGCTGAAGCTCATCGAGACCGACCGGCAAGATCTCATGGACGACGAGGACCATCTCCTTGCCCAGGATTTGCTCTACGCGGAGGATCTGGCCGAACGGTTCGGTCAGGCCGACACCCGCGACCTCGTCGAACGCGCCTCGGCGGACCGGAACTGGACCTACCGGCACGTCGTGGTCGACGAGGCACAGGAGCTGTCCGAAATGGACTGGCGGGTACTGATGCGGCGTTGTCCCGGTCGGTCCTTCACCGTCGTCGGTGATCTCGCTCAGCGCAGGTCAGCGGCGGGGGCCTCGTCGTGGGGCTCGATGCTGGAGCGCTACGTTCCCGGCCGCTGGCAATACCGGGGGCTGTCGGTGAACTACCGCACCCCGGCGGAGATCATGGCGGTCGCCGCGGCGCTGCTCGCCGAGTTCGCGCCAGGAGTCCGGCCGCCAGAGTCGGTGCGCGCCAACGGGATCCGGCCGTGGGCGAGAAGGGTCACCGAGGACGAACTGCCCGCCGCGATCGGGGAATTCGAACGCGAGGAGGCGAGCCGGGAGGGCATCAGCGTCGTGATCGGGCCGCCGGAAACGCCGGGCACCGTTCCCGCTTCGGAGACCAAGGGCCTTGAATTCGACGCCGTCCTCGTCGTCGAGCCGGAACGGATACTCGCCGAAGGGCCACGCGGGGCGGCCGACCTCTACGTGGCGCTGACCCGGGCCACGCAGCGCCTCGGCGTCCTGCACAGGGCGCCATTGCCCGCGCCTCTGCGCGCGCTCTCCGGCGAGGGCGCATTGGCGATGGCTCACCGGCGAAGCGGGTGAGGGGGGTGCCCGGCGGGCCTCAGGTCGCAGGGAACCCGCCGGGCACCCGTCAGGCGTCGCGCGGCTAACAACCGTCGGTGTGGTGCCCTGTCTCGCGATCAGCGCGTGGTCGCCGGCGGAGGACAGGGCAACGGCCTCATCGGCCCGCCGGGGCCGGGCTCCAGCCGAAATGGGTGACGCCCTCGGCGACCGTGGCCTGTTTCCCGTTGTGGGAGACGGTGAGTGTGCCAGGCCCGGCCACCCTGAACGGTTCCGGGCGCGCCCCGCTCAGCACCGCGCTGGCCTCGGCGTGCTGGGCGATCGCGAGCGGCTCGCCGGTGGCCTCCGCCAGCCCGCCGTCGGCGGCCCCCCAGTCCCCGTCCTCGCCGAGGCGGAAGATCCGGGTGCCCTCCCACGCCGGTTCCCCCGCGCAGGTGGGCGTCGCCGCGAACGCCGCGAAGGCCGTGCCCGTGGCGTCGAACCACGCCGACACCACCCAGGTGCCTTCGGAAGGGCCGGGCAGGTCCGGCGTGCTCACCGCACCGGTTTCGAGGTCGAGGAGGACGACGCTCGTCGATTCCTCGCACGCGCTGAGGTGCTCGAAGGCCGTGTAGGCCACCGTGCCGCCGTCAGGGCTGAACACCAGATCGTCGGGAACGAACGTTCCGACGGCGTCGTACTGGGCCAGCACGGTGCCGTCCTCGCCGACCCGGACGAGCCGGTCGGCGCCGCCGAAGTTTCCGCCACCGGTGGAGGCATGCGCGAGCATGATTCCGTCGGCGGAGCCCGTTCCGCCGATCAGTCTCACTCCGCACCAGGTGAACTCGCACAGCTCGGGATCTTGGGGCGGCAGGCCGCGCACCGGAATGTCGCGCGGTGGTGACCCGTCGGCGGGATAACCGCGGAGTAGCGGCGCCGCGCCGTCCTCGGGCGCGGATATCAGCAGTTCTCCTTGGAAAGCGACGGACCCGCAACTCTCGCACGGCCACGACTGGACCGATTTCCCGCGCGTCGCGGTACCGACGTCGGCGCGGTAGATCCGTTCAGCGAGGCCGGTTTTCTCCGAGCGCGTCGTCCAGGCGATCGCGGAGCCGCTGCCCGACCACGCGAGCCCGCTCGCGGTATGGCCATCCGGCAGTTCCGCGACGGCGTGGCTGGTGCCCGAGCGCGCTTCCCACACTCGGACGTCGTTGGCGGTCGCGTACGCGAGGCGGCCCTCGTGGCTCTGTTGCTCGGTGCGGATCTCGCCGACCCTTTCGGTGATCTCGGTGATCAGGGGCTGGTGGGTCTTGATGTTGAGATGGTTGCACGGGCTGGTAAGCAGGCTCTTCGAGGGAATGGGGGTCTCGAACAAGCCCACGTCCAGTTTTTGCAGCAGAGTGGCCTCACAGTCGAGGACGCGGGGTTCGCCGATCGTGTGGTGCGCGACGGCGGAGTCGAGGGTCACCGCGAGGTCGCCGACCGGCACCGGTTCGGAGTCGGTGAACCAAACGCCGACCCGCAGCCCGATGTCGCCCGCGAAGACCCTGACGGGCAGCTCCGGTGGCCACGGCGGAAGTTCGGCGATCTCGGGCGAGTCGTACATGAGCGCAGTTCCCTGCGGGCCGCGAAGCACCGACGCGATGTTGCACGGATTCGAGTCGGACACCTTGGTGATGCCCGTGCACGTAGCGAGTAGCGCCTCCATGACGACACGGGCTTTGGGGTTGGTCACCAGGTGGGTGCCGAGCTGAGCCGCGCTGAGCGTCAGCGAGCCGCGGTAGGGCGTGGCGATCGTGATCACCTCCGCGACCCGCTGCCACACTTGCCCTCCACCGGCTGCTGGTTCGGTGACGGCGACCTGGCTCACCAGACCGCCCATCGAATGGCCGATGAGCACGACCTTGTGCCCGCTGACTTCGGCCAGACAGTCGATGGCGGTTCCGAGCGCGGGCCCGATGCGGGGGTCGGTCACCCACTCCGGGTTCGCGAAGCCGTAGTCGAAGGTCCACGCGGTGATGCCGTCCTGGCGTGCCATCTGCCGGGGAAAGGTGTTGTCTTCGGGAGCATCCCACGTCGTGGCGTCGGAATTGATGCCGTGCACGAAGATCACGGGCACGGTGCCTTCAACCGGCTGTCGCTCCGCGATGGGCTTCAGCGAACGAGTGACGCAGTCGGAGGTGTCCGCGCGGGCCGGAGTGCCGGTTCCCGGCGCGAGAACCAGTGCCGCGAGCATGAGCGCGGCCAGAACCCCGCCGGCCGCACGGGGCTTCACGCGATCACCTCCGCGAGGGTGATCCGCCATTCGCCGTTCCGTTGCGCGAACGCGAAGAGCACCGTGCGGTCCGGCTGTCCTCGCACCGAGACCGTGCCCATCGCGTTGGCGTATCCGTTGTTCTCATGCCAGCTGCCCTCGTGCAGCACCAGACGCGCGTCCTCGGGGAACAGCCGTCCCTCCGGCAACAGCTCCGCCAGTTCCGGGGTCAGCGCCGCCCGCTGCGCGCCGGGATCGCCGGTCACGAGGGTGGTCGCGGTATCGGCGGCGGGAGCGGGCACCGCGATTCCCGGTTCGTACTGGGGTGCCAGTGCCACCTGCTCCGTTGCTTTCTGACTGTCGCGACTGCCCGGGGTCAGCACGACGACGAGAACGACCGCCGCGGCACCGAGCGCGGCAAGTCCTGCGACGATCGGCAGCCAGCTACGCACGATCATCACCCCGCGAGGTGTTCCGTTGCGCGGCAACGGTTCGGCGAGTGTCCACAGTGAACCCTTCCAGTCCGTGTCCTCCAGTGGGGCCACCCTACGGCGCGCGCACCATGATGACGACAGCCGGGAACTGGCCACCCGCTGCCATGTCAACGGGTGGCCAGCGGGTCGCTCACAGCCGGTCGAGCTCGGATTCCGACAGCCAGCCTCGTTGTGCCGCGCGAAAGGCGAGCTGAATCCGGCCGGAAACGCCTGCCACGTCGTAAAGTTCCGCGATCATCCTGCGCACCGTGCGGGTGGAGACGCTGAACTGCCGTGCGATGGTGTCGTCCTTGCTGCCGTTGACGATCATCGCGAGCAGCCGCCGCCTTGCTTCGGAGAGTTCGACGTCGGGCAGCGGTGACTCGCCGAACGGTGTCGACTCGCGCCAGGTTCTCGTGAACAACTCCGCCGCGAGCGCGACGGCACCCGGCGTCCGCTGGGTGACGCTGCCGCGTGAGCTGTCGGCCGGGTCGAAGGCGGTCACCACGTACTCGTCGTCGACGAGGAAGAGCCACGCGGGCAGCGTGGCGACGGTCCGGACCCGCGCTCCCTCGGCGAGCATGCGGTGAGCACCTTCGACGATCCGCGGCGCGAGCCTGACGCTGTCGAGCAAGACCAGCCGCAGTTCGACACCACGTGAGGCGAGCCGGACGGCGAGGTCCATGACCGCGGCGTAGTCGTCGCGATGGTCGACGCCGGGAGCGGGGCCCGCGGCAGCGAGCACGCGTACCTCAGAGCGGGCGGTGGCGACGACATGCTCCAGGCATGCCCACGCCGCGGCCGTTCCTCTGTTGATCCCGATGCCGACAGTGTCGTCCGAGCCGGAAGTCGGCGGCACGAGCGCCGCCAGTTCGGCGATGCCGGCCTCTGCGAGTTCGACCCGGTGCCGCTCGGCAACCAGCGCGGTGCGGGCCTTCGACACGAGTGGGGCCAATGCGATGGAGGGGTGGACGGGCCGGTTGCCCGCCGTCTTCCTGACCAGTCCGAGTTCGTCGAGCAGGGCGAAAGCCTCGTGAATCCGCGGCTCGGCGACGCCGAGTGTCCGCGCGAGATCGGGGGGCGCTGCCGAAGGGCACGCCAGCAGCGATCGGTACACCCGCTCGGCGATGTCGTCGACCCCGAGTCCGCTCAGCACGCCGCCTCCCGTCACATTGACCTCCGGGGTACAAGATCATGTTCGGAGCAGGGTATCGGCAGGGCTGACGCACCGGCGCCGCGGCAAGACACCGCGGCCGGGACTGTTCAGATGGTGATAACATCCGGACGGCGGTTTCCGGGATAGTGACGACTCGGGGTGTTGGCAAGCGATGGTCCGGCTCAGCAGGGCGGAAACGCAGGAACGCAACCGGGCCAAGGTGCTGGCCGCGGCCCGCGCCGAGTTCGCCGAGCGAGGTTTTCGCGAAGCCAAGATTGACGCCATCGCCGAGCGGGCCGAGCTGACCAGGGGAGCGGTCTACTCCAACTTTCCCGGCAAGCGCGCACTCTACTTCGCCGTGCTCGCCGACGAAGCCGAACACGGCGCCGAGGCCGACGGCGAACCAGGTCACGACCGCGCCGGAGCGCTCGCCGCGCTGGCGAGAGCATGGGTCGCGCGATTTCCGCTCGCCACCGACGACCGTTTCGAAGCCGCGAGCCTCGGAGCGGATCTGGTACCGGAGATCGTGGCAGGCGACGACATCCGGCGCCCGTTCACCCAGCTCCTGCGACTCGACGCGATCCTCATCGGACTCGCGCTGGAAGCGCTCGAACCGGGCGGGGAACGTCTCGTTCGGACGGCGGAAATGGCACTCACCATGCTGCACGGCGCGAGCGAGCTGGCCTCGGCCGCGCCCGGTTTCGTCGAACCGTTCAATGTGGTCGCGGCATGCGAGAAGCTGGCGGGACTGGAACTCGCCGACAGGTGGCAGGGGCCGCCGATCGTGCCGAAGTCCCGGAATTGCGCGCGGCCGTGGGCACCGCCTCCCGCCGTCGATCTCCTCCGCGACGAGCCCGCCGTGCTCACCGGGGACGGCGTGGTGACCGTGCTCGGATTGCACCGGCTCTCGGCTGTCGAGGACGCGGTCAGGGCGGCGCCGGAGGGCTGCCGGGTCACCGCGGCCGTCGTCACCGGCAATCCCGGTGAGCTGATGCCGTTGGCGCGGCTCGTGCTCGCCGGGGTGCGCGGCAGGCTCAGGCAGGCGTTCCCCGCGCGCGCCATCCCCGAGGTGCAGGTGGTGTGCGACGAGAAGGGCGCGCTCGCCGCTGCCGCGGGGGTGAGCGCGGTCAGCGACGCGAGCGAGACCGCGGTGCGCGTGTCGGATGGCCGGATCGTCGCCGTCGCGGAAGGTCTCGGCGCTGGTCACGCCGCCGCGCTCGCCGGTGTGCCCGATTCGGCCAGCTCGCGGTAGTGGCCGCCGCTCGTGGTGTCCGGTGTGGACACCACGGGAGTCTCAGCCGGAGCGTGGTGCGGCGGTCTGCGATCCCACCAGCGGCGGGAGCGGGCAGTGCAGCACGGCGCACACGGTCCGCAACAGTTCACTTTCCTCGACGGTCATCGCGCCGTCACTGCCGATCACGGCGACGACACCCTCGATGAGCTTGGCCTTGTCGTGGCCGGGAAGGCCGTCGAGAACCGGCCACGCCGCACCGAGGGCGAACGGGCCCTGAGGCGGCGGATGATAGGGCAGTTGCACACCAGGCAGCGTCGTGGCCAGTCCGGTACGGAACGCGGCTTCCGCGGCTCCGGGCTCCCGGTGACCCACCCTTGCCAGCACCGCGAACAACGTCGCCACCACGCCGTGGCTCCGGTGCAAACTCGTGTGCCGCGCCCGCCATGGCGGGTTGTTGTGAATCGCCTCGTGCAGATCGCGGTGAAGCAGCGTCGAAAGGCAGTACTCGAAGATGCTCGTGTTGCCGTCCGCCTTGACCAATTCGGTGATGCTGGCCCCGATCGCGGTCAGTTCCTCGCTCGTGCGGTGGCGCAGCGCGGGAAAGGCGATCTCGGACAGCGGAAGGCGCAGTGCCGGATCCAGCGCGGTGAGTGCGCTGCCCTCGTTCCACGCCGCGTCGGCGACCGGTTGTCCGTGCCGGGCGGCCAGCGCGTGGTATTGCCGGACTCGCGTGTCGTTGTCGGCGGAAATGAGCAGTCCGAACACCAGCGGCACGACGGTGTCGGCTCGTCGTGCCCTGATGAGGAAATCCTCGGGGATGTCGCGCAGGATCGTTCCCGCGTGCGCGAACGAACCGGATCCCGGATCGCCGACGTTGGCGACGACCGCACGCGGCTGGGCTTGCACCATGGGCTGTTGCCGCCCGGGTGGCTGGAGCGATCGCGGCGCTTGCGGGTGCTGCTCGGACACCGGGGCGAGGCCACGTGCCTGATCCTCGTGCAGGCCGGAGGGAGGGGCCGCCGCCCAGCGATGGCTGAGCTGTTCCAACTCGGCCGGATCGAATGCGGGATCGAGCAACCGGATGCGTTTGGCCAGCGGCGGATGTGTGGCGAACAGCGACGAGAACTTCCTGCCCTCGCCGAAAAGCATGTGGCTGACGTCTTCGGCCTTGCCCGCGCGCAAGGTCGAACCCGCTTGCAGGCCGCCGATCTTCTTGAGCGCTCCCGCGATGCCGTCGGTCTGGCGCGTGAACTGCACGGCGGAGGCGTCGGCGAGGTATTCGCGCTGCCGCGACACCGCGGCCTTGATGAGCCTGCCGCAGACGACCCCGATGTAACCGGCGATCATGGCGGCAAGCGCGACGATGATCAGTGGCCCCGCGTTGTTGTTCTTCCTGTTGCGGGAGCCACTTCCGCTGAGCAGCACCCTGCCGACGACGGCGAGACCGACGATCCCGGCGAGTACGCCGATGAGCCGGATGTTGAGGCGCATGTCGCCGTTGACGACGTGGCTGAACTCGTGGGCGATGACGCCTTGCAACTCGTCCCTGTTGAGCCGGTCCAGCGCGCCCTGGGTGACCGCGATGGCGGCGTTGCCGGGAGCCCAGCCCGCGGCGAACGCGTTGATACCGGCCTCGTGGGGGAGCAGGTACAACTCGGGAACCGGCATGCCCGAAGCGATCGCGATCTCCTCGACCACGTTGCGGTACCGGCGAAGGCCGGGGTCGGCGGTGTCCTCGGGAACCGCGACACCGCCGAGGCTCGCGGCGACCTTTCCGCCGCCACCCCTGCGCAGCATCAGCGTTCTGATCCAGGACGTGAGCCCGATCGTCACGACGGTGAGCACGGTGACGATCGCCAGTGGTCCGATCGCCACGTCCAGGGTGGGAAACCCGATCGCCCACCACACCGCGAGGTCGATGACCGCGACGATGCCGATGACGGCGAGTACGAACAACCACACCAGCTTCGCCGATGCCTTGCGGACTTCTGCCTGCCGTTCGAAGAAATTCATTGCTGTGGGTTGGCTTGTCAGAACGAGATCCGCGGCACCTCACGTGTTTCGGGCGAATCCACTTCCAGCAGCGCGGCGGGGCGGAAACCGAACATGCCCGCGACGATGTTGCTGGGGAAGACCTCGCGCTTGTTGTTGTAGACCATGACGGAGTCGTTGAATCCCTGGCGGGCGAACGCGACCCTGTTCTCCGTGGAGGTGAGTTCTTCGGAAAGCTGCATCATGTTCTGGTTGGCCTTGAGGTCGGGGTAGGCCTCCGACAGCGCGAACAGCCTGCCCAGCGTCTGCGTGAGCATGTTCTCCGCTCCGGAGAGGTTCTGCATCGCGCCGGGATCGCCTGGGTTCTGCCTCGCCGCGTCCTGCGCCGACACCGCGCCACCACGGGCGGCGATGACGGCTTCGAGTGTCTGCCGCTCGTGCTGGATGTAGCCCTTGGCCGTCTCCACCAGGTTCGGGATCAGATCGTGCCGCCGCGTGAGCTGGACGTCGATCTGTGCGAACGCGTTCTTGTACGCGTTGCGCAACCTGACCAGCCCGTTGTAACTCGTGATCGCCAGAATGACGAGAATTACGACAACGACAGCCACGATGACGAGTGTCACGATGGCTCCGGTACCCACTGTCAGCCTCCCCTGGATCGAAGTGCGCCCAGGATAGAGGGCTCCGCTGCCTGGTCGCAGGGTTTTCCCTCAACGGTGAGCGCCGTGCAGGACGGCCACTCTACGCGTGGTCGAATCGGGCGAAACGGGCCACCGGAGCGCGTGCACCGTGCGCGACGAGCGGCCACGGTGTGTGCGGACGGCTCGTTCAGGACGGTGAGGCGACGTCGACGATCTGTTCGCGGGGAACCCAGTGCGGTTCGGGCGCCGTTCTCGTGTCGTCGGGCTGCACCGGAACCCACCAGGTGGTGGTGTCCTTGTCGAAGACCGGCTGAGCGGTCACCGAACCTCGTCTGCACACGCGGCTCCACCCCGTACGCCGCCCCGCTACGAAGGTGACCCGGTCGCCGACGCCGACCTGGCTGTGTCGTCGGTGCTGGCCGTGCTGACGGTTCCGTCGGTGCTGGCCGTGATGCGCGTGTGGACTGTGGGTTGCCACAACTCCTCCCCTCGACGGCGGCCGCTCGCCCCGCGACCACCATCCGAGACACCGGGGCCGGAAAACCCCTGTCCTTCAACGGAAGCTACCACCGCGACGGGGATTTGTGTTGCCGAGATACCTATCGTGGGTGATACCCGGCTGCTCGCCCGCTTACTGGAGGAGGCGGGCGAGCAGCCGGGCTTCATTGGCGAAGTGCCTTGCGTGCCAACCAGTTTCCCGCGAATTGCGCGGCCTGGACCAGCACGATGATGATGGCGACGGCGATCGCGGTGACCGTCCAGTCGAACCGCTGGTAGCCGTAGGCGATCGCGAAGTCGCCGAGCCCTCCGCCGCCGACCGCGCCCGCGACCGCGGTCATGTCCACCACGGCCACGAAGACGAACGTGTACCCGAGGATCAGCGGTCCGAGCGCCTCGGGAACCAGCAGCGTGACGATGATGCGCAGGGGAGAGGCCCCCATCGCGCGCGCGGCCTCGATGACGCCGGGGTCGATGGTCACCAGGTTCTGTTCGACGATACGGGAAATGCCGAACGTCGCCGCCACGATCAGCGCGAACGTCGCCGCCGTCGTACCGAGCTGGGTGCCGACGACACCGATCGTGATCGGGCCGATCGCGGTGATGAAGATGATGAACGGAATCGGCCTGATGATGTTCACGAGCACGTTGAGCACCGTGAACACGAACCGGTTCGCCAGAATCCCGCCGCGACGCGTCGCGTAGAGCAGGATGCCCAGCACCAGGCCGAGGAAACCGCCGATCAACAGCGTCGCCACGACCATCCACAGTGTCTGGCCGATCGCGGTCAGCAGGACGGGGCCGAGGTTGTCCCAGTCGAAGCTCATACCGGCAGCTCCTCGACCTCGGTGGCTTCCCTCAGTTCCGCGATGAGCGCGTCGACGGCGGCCTCCTCACCGATGAGTTCGAGAGTGAGCCCGCCGACCGACCGCCCACCGAGTTCGCTGATCCCGCCGTAGACGATCTCGAACCGGACGCCGTGCTTGCCGAGCGCGCCCGAAAGCACGGATCCGATGGCGCGGTCGTCGCCAACACGTGTGGTCACCAGCCGCCCGCTGTGCCGGGACCTGATCCTCGCGAGGTTGTCCCCGCTTGGCTGGTCCCGCAGCACGGTTTCGACGAACCGGCGCGTCGTGTCCTGCTTGGGGTTGGTGAACACCTCGGCGACCGGTCCGTGCTCGACGACCTTCCCCGCGTCGAGCACGGCGACCCGGTCGGCGATCTCCCTGACCACCTCCATCTCGTGCGTGATGACGACGATGGTGACGCCCAGTTCCGAGTTGACCCGCTTGAGCAGGCGCAACACCTCACCGGTCGTGTCGGGGTCGAGCGCGCTCGTCGACTCGTCCGCGAGCAGGATCTTCGGATTCGTCGCCAGTGCTCTGGCGATACCCACCCGTTGCTGCTGCCCACCGGAGAGCTGCGTGGGGTAATGCCATGCCTTGTCGGTGATGCCGACGAAATTCAGCAGCTCGGTCACCCTGCGCTCCCTGGCCGCTTTGTCCCAGCCCGCGATCTTCAGCGGATACGCGACGTTGCCGAACACCGTGCGTGATCGGAGCAGGTTGAACTGCTGGAAGACCATGCCGATACCGAGTCGTACCCGCCTGAGCTTCCGCTCACTGAGAGTGGTCAGGTCGACCCCGTCGACGAAAACGGAGCCCGAGGTCACCGGCTCAAGCGCGTTGATCAACCTGACGAGGGTGCTCTTCCCGGCCCCCGAGTAGCCGATGATGGCGAACACCTCGCCCTCGCCGACGGAGAGGTCGACGCCATCCAGCGCGACGACGTCCCTCCCGTTGCCGGTGCGGAAAGTCTTGCGGACGTCGCGGAACTCGATGAGCGCGGAACCGTCGCTCACTGGCCTGCCGTTCCGACGGTGTCGCCCAGCGAGGAAAGGATCTGCTCCAGTTCCGCGGCGGGGCGATCGACCAGCACCGAGGTCCCGCCCGACTCGGCCTGCACCTTCTCGGTGACCCTGGGGTGGCGGTACAACTCGGCGACCTTCGCGTACGTGGGGTTGTCCTTGTCCTGTGCCCTGGCGACGATCACGTTGATGTAGGGCTCGGCGGCCGCGCTGGCCGGGTCGTCGGAGAACAGGGCCTTCGAAGGGTCGAGACCGCCGTCGGTGGCGTAGTTGTTGTTCACGATGGAAGCGTCCACGGAGGGCAGCGCGGCCACGGTCTGCGCGGCGTCCACCGCCGTCACCGTCACCTTCGAGGCGGAGGTGTCGATCTCGGCCGGTGTCGACAGCACGTTGCCGCCGTCCCGCAGCTTCAGCAGTCCGGCTTCTTGTAGCACCAGCAGGGCCCGCGCCTGGTTGGTCGGATCGTTGGGAATGGCGATGCTGGCGCCGTCGGGGATGTCCTCGACCGCGGTGTGCTTCCGTGAGTACAGCGCCAGCGGGACGATGTAGGTCGACGCGATCGGCGTCAGCGTGTCGTCACTGGCGACGTTGTAGTTGGCGAGAAAGAGCAGGTGCTGGAAGAGATTCAGGTCGATCTGCCCCTGCGAGAGCGCCGGGTTGGCCTGGGTGTAGTCGCCGAAGTTGACCGTTTCGATGGTGATGCCCTCTTCGGCCGCGACCTCCTTGAGTACCGTCCAGTACTCGCTGCTCGCCTCCGTCGTTCCGATGCGGACGGTGACGTTGCCGCCGGACGCGGCGCTGTCGTCGTTGTTGGTCGTCACGAGGAGGATGACCGCGACGAGTGCGATGACGACGGCGACGGCGACACCGATCAGCACACCCTTCTTCCGCCCGGGGCGTTCCGGGAGTGCGGTCTGCTGCTCGCTCGTGTTCTGCTCTGCCATGATGGTTCCTGAGTGCCTTTCTGGGTGCTGCGCACGGCGTGGATCGACACGCGCACGCCGGGTTCGTGAGCCACCTTGCTGGGAATTCGCGCGGGGGCAAACCGCGTTCCACGGATTGAGCCGCGCCGTGGAGCCGTTTGCCGACAGGGGATCCGTTGTGCTAGCTGGCAGCACGATTTCTTTCTGTCGGCACGAAACCGGGCATGTTCCGTTGGCTGGGACGAGATGCGAGCACTTGCGGAAGGGCCGTTAACTGAACACGTACCGTGATCCGGTCGATCGCGGAAACCGAAACGAGGTGGGGATCCAGATGACGGAAACACCAGCAGGCTGGTCATTCGAGACTCAGCAGATCCACGCGGGTGCCGCACCCGATCCCACGACGGGAGCCAGGGCGACACCCATCTACCAGACGACGTCCTATGTGTTCAGGGACACAAAGCACGGTGCGGACCTGTTCAGCCTGGCCGAGCCGGGCAACATCTACACGCGCATCAACAACCCGACACAGGACGTGCTGGAACAGCGGATCGCCGCGCTGGAGGGCGGTGTCGCCGCGGTCGCTTTCGCCTCGGGGCAGGCCGCCGTGACCGCCGCCATCCTGAATCTCGCGGGCGCGGGCGATCACCTCGTTTCCAGCGCTTCGCTGTACGGCGGAACCTACAACCTCTTCAACTACACGTTGCCCAAGCTCGGCATCGACGTGTCGTTTGTGGATGATCCCGACGACCTCGACGCGTGGCGAGCCGCGGCGCGGCCCAACACGAAGTTGTTCTTCGCCGAGACACTCGGCAACCCGAGGGCCAACGTGCTCGACATCGAGGCCGTCGCAGCGCTCGCGCACGAGACCGGCCTGCCGCTCGTGGTCGACAACACGGTGCCGACGCCCTACTTGCTGCGCCCCATCGACCACGGCGCCGACATCGTCGTGCACTCGGCGACCAAATACCTCGGAGGGCACGGAACGGCGGTCGCCGGTGTCGTCGTCGACGGCGGCACCTTCGACTTCGGCGCGCACGCGGACCGCTTTCCCGGCTTCACCGAACCCGATCCCAGCTACAACGGCCTCCAGTACTGGCAGGCACTCGGCCCTGGCGCGTACGCGGCGAAGCTGCGCGTGCAGCTCTTGCGCGACACCGGCGCCGCCATCGCGCCATTGACGAGTTTCCTCGTGCTGCAAGGGATCGAGACCCTGTCGCTGCGCCTGGAACGGCATGTGGCCAACGCCACCGCGCTCGCCGAATGGCTGGAGGCTCGGGACGAGGTCGAGTCGGTCCACTACGCGGGATTGCCGTCGAGCAGGTGGCACGCCGCCGCGAACCGGTACCTGCCCCGTGGCGCCGGTGCCGTCGTGTCGTTCGAACTGCGCGGCGGGGTCGACGCGGGCAGGGCCTTCGTCGACGGCACGTCGTTGTTCAGCCAGCTCGTCAACATCGGCGACGTGCGCAGCCTCATCGTCCACCCGGCCAGCACGACGCATTCACAGCTGACCGCCGACGAACAGGCCCGGAGCGGAGTCACGCCGGGGCTCGTCCGGCTCTCGGTGGGTCTTGAGGGCATCGAGGACCTGAAAGCCGATCTGGAGGCGGGATTCAGGGCGGCCAAGGACGCGCTGTGACCGACTCCCACGGCGATCCCCTTCCGGTCAGCGGAGCCTGGCGGGAAGGGGATCCGGTGGGCGGGCGGAACTGGTTCCGCCCTGCCATGCCGCTCGGTCTCGAACGCGGCGGCGTGCTGCCGGGCTACCAGATCGCCTACGAGACGTGGGGCACGCTGGCGCCCGACGGCTCGAACGCCGTGCTCGTGCTGCACGCGCTCACCGGCGACAGTCATGTCGCGGGACCGGCGGGCGCGGGGCACCCCAGCCCCGGCTGGTGGGACGGCCTCGTGGGAAGCGGCAAGGCGCTCGATCCCGCGCGGTGGTTCATCGTCGCGCCCAACGTGCTCGGCGGTTGCCAGGGCAGCACCGGTCCCTCGTCGGCCGGTCCCGACGGCTTGCCATGGGGGAGTAGGTTTCCCGGGCTGACCATCGGCGACCAGGTGGCGGCGGAGACCGGACTGGCCGACCACCTCGGCGTTGGTGAGTGGGCGCTGGTCGTCGGCGGCTCGATGGGCGGAATGCGAGCGCTCGAATGGGCGGTCAGGGAGCCGGAGCGGGTGCGCCGCCTCGCGGTGCTCGCGGCGAGCGCGCGGTCCAGCGCCGACCAGATCGCCTGGACCGCGACCCAGATCGCGGCGATCACCTCCGACCCCGGCTGGCGGGGCGGCGACTACTATTCCGCGCGACCGGGGGACGGGCCGCACGGGGGACTCGGCATCGCCCGCCGCATCGCGCACCTGACCTACCGCAGCGAACCGGAACTGGCCGCTCGGTTCGACAGGAGGCCGCAACCCGGTGAGGACCCCGCCTCGGGCGGGAGGTTCGCCGTGGAGTCCTATGTGGATCATCATGCGGCGAAGCTGGTCCGCCGGTTCGACGCGGGCAGCTACGTGCGGCTCGCCGAGGCGATGAACCTGTTCGACGCCGGGGCGGGCAGAGCAGGGGTGGCCGAGGCGTTGCGCCGGGTCACCGCGACGACACTCGTCGGTGGCGTCGACACCGACCGGCTGTACCCGCTCGCGCAGCAACGCGCGCTGGCGGAGGGGATCCGAGGTGCCGAGATGCGGGTGATCTCCTCGGCGTCGGGTCACGACGGCTTCCTGGTGGAGACCGAGCAGGTCGCCAAACTGCTGACCGATTTGCTGGCTGCCTGACCCGCGCTGGTCCCGGGCCACCGCCGCGCGAGTCCCCCGCCGAGGACGGCGAGATCCGCACTCAGACCGTCGAGATCCGCACCCAGGACGGCGAGATCCGCACCCAGGACGGCGAGATCCGCACTCAGGACGGCGAGATCCGCGGTGAGGGCGCGGGGACCGCGAACGGAAACGTCGAACCGGGGCGAGCCTCGGCCGCTCGCGCCTCCGAGTTCCGTCACCGTGGGTAAGAAGCCGGGCTGAGGTGCCGCCGGGTCGGCCGGCCGAGCACCGCGCCCTCGGCGGGCGGTCATCACTGGCTCCAGGGCACCGCTTCCCGCGCCACGGCTCGTGGCGGCGAATGCGCTTCTCGCGGTCCTGAATGCGGTTCTCGTGCACGCGACCGTACAGATCCTGTACCCACGGGAGGACCTGTCAGCGGACTGGTTCGACGTTGCCCGCGTCGTCAGCGCCCGGTGGCGGTGGCCCGGACACCGAATGCGCTTCTCGCCGTCCTGGATGCGCATTTCACCGCCCCGAACGCGGATATCGCCGTCCTGAGCGCGGATATCGCCGTCGCGGACGCAGAACTCGGCGGCCTGCACGCGGGTGCCGAGCGGGGCACCACGCTCGGCCGACAAGTCGCGGGCAAGGGACGTGGCCTGGGCCGCCGCCAAAGCGTAGGGTCGCGGGTTGCCACGCCGTCTTGAATGGGGAAGTACCGCACCGGTACGCGGACAGGACCGGCGGCGAGGTGATGGTGGGTGTTGCGAGCCCACAGTAGTCTCGATGGCATCACCATCTGGGCTGGACATGTGAATGGTGAGTCGGCACTGCCACCGGCAATGCCGACCCGTGCGACCGTTGAGGAGACGTTTCCGAGTGGCATCGGTGTCCGACGGCGACAGTCCGCTGACCTGTTCCTTCTGCGGGAAGAATCAGCGACAGGTACAAAAGCTCATCGCGGGCCCGCTCGCGGTGCACATCTGCGACGAGTGCGTGGAGTTGTGCACGGAGTTGCTGAACGAGGAGCTCGGCGAGCCATCGGCGGCCGGGGTGTTCGACGAGACGGCCGACCTGCCCACACCACGCGAGATCTTCACCTTGCTCGATGACTACGTCGTCGGTCAGGAGCAGGCCAAGCGCGCACTGTCCGTCGCGGTCTACAACCACTACAAGCGGGTGCGGCTGAGCACGTCGGCCGAGCAGGGGCGGCACGCCGCACAGGAGGAGCCGGTCGAGCTCGGCAAGTCCAACGTGCTGCTGATCGGGCCGACCGGCAGCGGCAAGACGTATCTGGCGCAGACGCTAGCCAGGATCATCGACGTGCCATTTGTGCTGGTCGACGCCACGACACTGACCGAATCCGGCTACGTCGGCGAGGATGTGGAAAGCATCCTGCTCAAGCTCGTCCAGGCCGCCGACTACGACCTCGAACGGGCCGAAGCCGGAATCATCTACATCGACGAGATCGACAAGATCGGCAGGAAGAGCGAGAACCCGTCGCTCACCCGTGATGTCTCGGGCGAGGGCGTCCAGCAGGCACTGCTCAAGATCCTGGAGGGCACCACCGCGCAGGTGGCGCCGCAGGGCGGGCGCAAGCATCCGCACCAGGAAACGTTCCAGGTTTCCACGCACAACGTCCTGTTCATCGTCGGCGGCGCTTTCGCCGGGCTCGACGGCATCGTGGAGCAGCGGGCGGGTGGCAAGGGGATCGGGTTCGGCTCGGAACTGCGCGCGGTTGGCGCCGACGGGTCTCCGGGCGACGTGACTCCCGAGGACCTGCGCAAATTCGGGATGATTCCCGAGCTGATCGGGCGGCTTCCCGTCGTGTCGACGGTGCGGGAGCTGGACAGGGACACGCTCGTCAGGGTGCTGACCGAACCGCGCAACGCGCTCATCAAGCAGTACCGCAAGCTGTTCGAGATCGACGGCGTCGAACTGGAGTTCACCGAAGGGGCGATCGCCGCTGTCGCCGAACAGGCGCTGCTGAGGGGAACAGGCGCGAGGGCCACGAGGGCGGTGCTTGAGGAAGTGCTGCTCACGTTGATGTTCGAGCTGCCGAGCAGGGACGACGTCGGCAAGGTCGTGCTCGATCGCGACGCGGTTCTCGCCAACGTCAACCCGACCCTCGTCCCCAGGGAACGGCACGACCGCAAGACCGCGTGACGCTCACTGCCGCCGGCCGTATGCGGGCCCGGTTCGCGGAAGGTCCGCATTGCACGCGGTGCACCGAACCTGCTTTGGGTGGCGCTTTCGTTGCCTTGAAGGGAAGTTTCGGAACAGCGAGTCCGATCGGCTCCCGCGATCCGGCGCGTGCTGGATCGCGGAAGCGCTCAGGGCGTCGTGGTCACGGTGACGCTTCCGTGTTGGATTTCCCTTTCATGATTGATGGGGGACCACGTCCCCGTCTCCGCGACGCGAGGGCTTGGCAGCCTCCTTCGGCGTCTCGATAGCCCGATCGGACTCTGTGCCGCCGATCGGGGGGATGTGTCGCATCAGGGTCATTGTCAGCACCGCGACCACGATCAGGAGTACGGCGCTGACCCCTGCGGCCAGGTTCATTCCTTGCGTGAATGCCTCCTGCGCCGGCACCAGCAGCGCCTGGGCGTCGGAGGGGAATTGCTGGGCGGCGGTCATCGCTCCGACCAAGGTCTCACTGGCGCTGTCGGCCGCCGCGGAGGGCACATCCGCCGGGATGGCGTCGGCCATCTGATTCTGGTACACGGCCACACCGACACTGCCGAGGGTGGCCACCCCGAGGGCGCCGCCCAGTTCTCCGGCGGTCTCCGATGTCGCCGCTGCCGAACCTGCCTTCTCCTCGGGAGCGGATCCCACGACCAGGTCGGTCCCCAGGGCCAGAAGCGGGCTGATACCCATGCCGAGGACGACCTGTCCGACAATGAGCAGGGCGAACCCCGAACCGGCTTCGATCTGGGTGAGGATCAGGAATCCCAGAACGCTGAGTCCGAGCCCGCCGCCGATCACGACGCCCGGGCGTATCTTGGCCGCCATCGCGGGGGCCACCATGAAACCGACCATCATGCCCGCGACCGAGGGAAGCAGCCACAGACCGGCTTGAAGGGGCGACAGCCCCTGGATCAGCTGGAAGTACTGCGTCACGAACAGCATGACCGCGCTCATGGCCATGACGCCGAACAACATGCTCCCCAGCGCGGTGCTGAAGGTGCGGTTCTTGAACAGGTTGACGTCCAGCAGGGGATCGGCCAGCTTGCGCTGTCGAAGGACGAACAACGTTCCGACGACGAGTCCGAACGTGAGGGCGAGGACGGAAAGAACCCCCGGGCCTTCGGAAGCGAATTCCTTGAGGGCGTAGATGACCGGAAGGATCATGGCCAGAAGCATGAGTGCGCTCAGGAGATCCAGCCGGCCCGCGTCCGGGGCCTTGTACTCCGGGAGCAGGAACGGGGCGGTGGCCACCAGCAGCACCATGACCGGAACGCCGATGAGGAACGTGGCTCCCCACCAGAAATGCTGGAGGACCACACCGCCGACCAGCGGTCCGAGCGCCATGCCGCTCATGAAGCACATCATCCACACCCCGATGGCCACCGCGCGCTGCTGCTGGTCCTCGAACATGTTCCGGATGAGGGCGAGCGTGGACGGCATCAGGGTCGCGCCCGCGAGTCCCAGGAGGGCGCGGGTGACGATGAGCATCTCGGCGCTGACCGAGTAGGCCGCGAGCACCGAGGCGAGGCCGAAGACCACTGCGCCGACGAGGAGCAGCTTGCGCCTGCCGATGCGGTCGCCGAGGGTACCCATCGTGACCAGAAAGCCACCGATCATGAACGCGTAGATGTCCAGGATCCACAGTTGCTGGGTGCTCGTGGGAGCGAGGTCCGCACTGAGTTCCGGCAGAGCCAGGTAGAGCACGGTCATGTCGATGGACAGCAGCAGCGTTGGCAGAGCCAGCACGGCCAGACCTGTCCACTCACGCGGGGTCGCCCGATTGCCGTTGCCGTCGGAAGGTGGCGTGGTCATCGTGTTACCTCCATGGCGGCCTCTGTCAGCGGGACATGGAAGGTCCGGACGAAGCGCTCGAACACATCGGACGATCCTTCGATGCGGACCGCGCCGCTGGAAAGTGCGGCGGCTGGACTGAGGTCGCCGGCGAGCACGGCACGCAACTCAGGACCGCTGTGGATCGTGAGATCAGCGAGCAGGTCCGGCACCCCCAGACCGACCGTGATCGCAGTCGGCGTGGCCTCAGCCCACGCCGTGGCGGCGCCCGTGTGAATCAGGTAGCTCGTAGTCGTACAGGTGGCACGAGGCTGGTAGCTGGCGCGGAGTGCGGCTGCCAGGGACGCATCGGTGATCACGTCCTGGGGTCCCGGAGCGGCCATCGCTCCCGCGCCCCACCTGCCAAGCGCATCAAGAATCGTCTCCAACGCGCGACCGTGTGGCGTGAGCGCGTAGAGCACCCCGCCGCCGGGCCGCTCATCGGCCACCCGCGTCACCACCCCGGCCACCTGAAGATCGCGCAATCGGGCCGTCAGCACGCTGGTCGGAACCCCGGGTAGTCCCTCGTGCAGATCCTTGAACCTGCGCGGCGCCACGCTTAGGTCGCGCGCAATCAGCAGCGACCACCGCTCACCAAGCACACTGCTCGCCTTGGCGAGCCCGCAGAACTGACCGTAATCCTTAGCCACTACTTCACATTACGAAGTGTACTTCGTAATTGCAAGCTGGCGTGGCGTTTCACGCCGCCGACGCTCGACCGGCGAGCCGGATGGAGGGAGACCTGGATGCGGGCACCAGTTATGGATACGTTCCGCGCACGTCGCCGCCGGGGTCCGGCGCGGGCGCCCTCCCTTCGGCTTCGCTAACGCTCGCCCCTGATGCCGTCGAGCACGACCGCGACCACACCGTCGACGACGTCTTTCCCCTTCGGTGCAGGAGTTTCCGGTGCCGAAGGGAACACTGTGGACAGTACATTCTCGTGACACACGCCGATGATCATCGCCGCTGCGGCGTCGAGGTCGGCGTGCGCGGCGAGCCTGCCGAGATCGCGTTCGGCGCGCAGGTAGCCGAGCAGCCGTTCCTTCCATGGCGGTTCGCCGTCCTGATCCTGTCGTTCGGCGAACCGGGACAGTACCGAAGGCCGGTCGATGAGCCCGGCGAAAGCGGGCAGGATCGCGGCGTGCATCGCCATTCCGTAGGCGAGCTGAGCGCGCAGATTTCGCTCGACCGTGCCCGTTCCCGGCTCGGGCAGTGCGCCGAGTCCGGCCTCGACGGTGCGCACGTGAGCGCGCAGCGCGCTGGCGATCAGTTCTTCCTTGTCGGCGAAATGGTTGTAGAGCACGCCGTCGGCGACACCGGCTTCCTTGGCGATCGCCCTGACCGTCAGCGCGGCGGTGCCACCGTTGGAGAGCATGCGCTCGGCGGTGGCGATGAGATGTTCGCGCAGGCTCGCGCCGTCGCCGTTCCTGAGCGCCGCGGCTTTTCTCGGGGACATTCCGCCTCACTGGTTCCGTGTCGTCGCGGTGACGAGCCATGCCGTGCCCCGGGTGCGTACGGCGTCCGGCGTGGCGAAGGTGGCGAGTACGCCGGCGAGCGCGGCCTTTGCCTTCTCCGCCGCCTCCTGGCCCGCTTCGCGCAAGTGGTGCCGGACGGGGCCCCAGTCGGCGATGAACGCCCCGGCGTCCTCGACGCTGGCGCCCCAGGTCTGTTCCGTTTCGACGCGAGTGCAGTCGATGCCGGTGAACCCGGCTTCGCCCAGCACTGCCTCGACCTTGCGCGGGTCGCCGAACGAGGTCGGTCCCGTGCCGTCGGGTCCCGTTGGTTGCGGGACATAGGGGGCCATGGCGCCGAACACGGTACCGAGGTCGGTTCCCGCCAGCTCGGTCATGCACACGAAGGCGATGCGGCCTCCCGGGCGCAGCGCGCGGGCGATGTTGGCGAACGCAGCGACCGGGTCGGCGAAGAACATCACGCCGAACCGGCTCAGCGCGACGTCGTAGGAGTCGTCGGCGAAGGGATGAACCTGCGCGTCGCCTCTTTCGAAGCTGAGGTTGCCGAGTTGCTCGGCCTTCGCCCGTTCACGCGCGGTGTGCAACATCGGCTCGGACAGGTCGATACCGGTGACCTTCCCCCGCGCCGCCCGCCGTGCCGCGAGCCGGGTGAGCTGGCCGTTTCCGCAGCCGACGTCGAGTACGTCGCTGTCGTCGGCGATACGTGCAGCCTGGAGTACGGGCTCGTTGAAGCCGCCGTTGACCGCGTCGTACCGGTCATCGTGACGTGCCCAGTGTTCGCCTTCGTAGCCGTTCCACGCTTCGGCTTGTCCCGTATTCACGATGCCGGACATGGATCCCTCGCCTCCTTCGGCATGAACAGATGTTCATGAACGTGTGTTCATAATGCCGTTTTCCATGCGAGACGTCAACCGGCTCACCTTCTGGCGCGCCGGAGGTCCACAGCGGACCGAGGTTGGCGGTGTTGGCGTTGTCGCCTCAGGGCGGCGTATCGTTCGTCGGTATCCGTCCGAGCCCGGCCAGGGGGAGTCCTTTCGCACAGAGGCAACCAGCCGACCGCGAGGTGAGAAGTGGCTAACAAGTACGGAAAATCCGCTCGCGTCACCGATTCGACGTCCATGACGGGTGATCGGACAGTTCGGGTCTACGCCGTGTCCGACCCGGCGACCGGCAACGGTGATCGCTCGCTTCCGCAACTGTTGCAGGACCTTTCCGAGCAAGCGACCCGGCTGATCAAAATCGAGGCGCAGCTGGCAGCAAGGGAAATGGCGGCCAAAGCCAAACAAGGCGCGAGAGGAGGGGCATTGCTCGCGGTGGCCGGAGTGCTCGGCTTCTTCGGCGCGGCGGCCCTGCTCACCGCCCTCATTCTCGCGCTGGCCATCGTGATGCCCGCCTGGCTTGCAGCGCTGCTCGTCGGCGGCGGGCTGGTCGCCCTGGCCGGTGCCCTCGGCCTGGGCGGGGCGCTCCAGGTCCGGAAGACGCTGCCGCTAATGCCCACCGGGGCGCTCGCCAGCGTGCGTGACGACATCGAGGCGGTCAGGGAACGGACCAAATCCGAATCGGGACGGCGATGACCGGCGACGAACGGCGCAGGCAGCGGTACGCGTTGCCCGGCGGCGAGCCGACCGACGACGACCTGCGGCTGGATGCCGAGTTGACGAGGGCCGAACTCGCCGAGACGGCGGCGGCGGTGCTGCGGAAGGCGAACGTGGCCGACCGGGTCAGGGATACGGCGGAGGACAGGCTGCGACTCGTGCGCGGCAAGACCGTCGCGCTCGCGGAGAGAGCGCGCGCCTCGGCCGGTTCCGTGAGCGCGCGTTCCACGCTCGTTGTGGGCGGACTGTTCGTCGTGGTGGTGCTGGTGGTGCGGATACGAAGGCGGCGCGCGGACTCGGCGTGATCCTCGGCCGGTGAGAAACGGGATGACGGCGCGCTCGAAGGCGTCCTTCCGCCCGGTCGGCACCCCCTGTCCACAGTGGCCGAATACGCGCGGACCGACGCGGTCGTCGCGTTTCCGCGTGAGCAGGGCCGGTGCCGTGACCTTGTACAGCAGCGACCGGTACGGCGGATGCGGCGACAGTGCGACGGCTTCCACCGCGCGCCGCGTCTGGGTCGGTGCGTGAGTATCCGCGCACGACGCACCCGCCCACGCTTACCAGCGCGCTCATGACCGCGGCCATGAGCAACGCCGGACCGGGGCCGGAGACCAGGCTTCCGCCGGTGAATCCGGCCGCGAGGTAGGTCGCCGTCCACGCGCATTCCGCCAGTACGGCCGCGCCGGCGAACCTCGTCGCGGGATAGGCACCCCGGCCCGCCGCGATCGCGCCGGTGACGCGTCCTCCCGGAACGAAACGCATTGCGATGAACACCGCTCCGCCACGCCGGTGCAACAACGCCTCCGCACTGGCGGCGAGCAGCAGGACGCGGTTCCCGCTTGAAGTGCCGCCAAGACGGCTCCTTCTGGACAGCCTGGCGACGGCGTAGGCGGCGAGGTCGCCGGTGACGGTCCCGGCAAGGACCACGACGGCGAGCAGCGGCAGCGAGACCCCGCCTTGAGCCGCGAGCGCCGCCGCCGTCATGACCAGTGCCGAGTTCGGAACGGCCGGCGCGGCCGTCATCGCGAACAGCAGCGGGTAGACCCACCACGGAAGCTGGTCGGCCATGCCCAGCAGTTCGGGTGGGGTCATCGGTGCCGTCGCCTCCTCGATCGATCTGTTCAGTCTGTGCGGCGCGGCGGTGCCGCGACAGCCTGCCCGCCCCCGGTGCGTGGTGGGGAAAACCCCACCGGGTCACTGTGGTGCGGGTGAGTACGGGATGCGCGAGGCTGGCGGGTGACCGGCACGAGGAAGGGACGACCGATGGGTACAGCGGAGCAGGCGCCGACGAAGATCCTGTACACGGCCGTGGCTACGGCGGATGGCGGCAGGGACGGACACGTGCGTACCGATGACGGTGCGCTCGATGTCGACGTCAGGGTGCCCGAGGCGATGGGTGGGCAGGGCGGGGGTACGAACCCCGAGCAGTTGT
Organism: Prauserella marina; assembly: GCF_002240355.1. Taxonomy (GTDB): domain Bacteria; phylum Actinomycetota; class Actinomycetes; order Mycobacteriales; family Pseudonocardiaceae; genus Prauserella_A; species Prauserella_A marina. The sequence continues at coordinate 3,540,972 of NZ_CP016353.1, read as the reverse complement.
TCGCGTCGGGATACGCCGCGTGCTTCCAGAGCGCCCTGTTCGTGGTCGCCAGGCGGGCGAGGGCTGATGTCACCGGAAGTACGGTGACCGCCGCCGTCGGAATCGGTCCGAACGGAGGGGGAGGATACGGACTGACCGTCGAACTGACGATTTCCCTTCCTTCGGTGGATTCCGCGACGGCGCGTGAACTCGCCGAGGCCGCGCACCAGGTGTGTCCCTATTCCAATGCCACCAGGGGCAACATCGAGGTGCGGCTGACCACAGCCTGACGGCGCGACTGTGACTCTCCGCCGGGCGGCCGTGCTCGAACTGTCCGGAATGGCCGGTCGAGGCGCGGAATCGCCCGCTGATCCACCAATCCGGCGGATCCTCCCGCGTTGCCCGGTTTCCCGACCTCGATCATCGGTGACCCGGATGGGCATGTCGCCGTCCTGGGCGCGGATCTCGGCGGCCTGGACGGGGGACTCGCGAGTACGGGGGTGCCGGATTCGCTCCAGTGCGTCAGGATGACATCGTGCGCTGTATTCCGAGGTCGCGGTGAAGGCGCTGCGGTCCCTGCCGGTGAAGGACCGGCCGGGCAAGCAGGCGTGGCTCGGGCCTTGCGCGCTCGGCCTGGCGGTCATCAGCTGGCTGACGCCCGCTTTCGGCATCGTCGTGGGCGCCGTCGCGGCGGGTTGCGGGGCTGCCTCGATGTCGACAGGACGCGAGTATCGCCTCGATTGGACCGCGATGGCCGGCACCGTCATCGGCGGCGCGCAGGTAATCTTCTCCGGCCTCATGGCCGCGGCCTCGGCGTTTGGCTGGTGACCTGAATCGTGCGCCGTGAGCCGGACATCCGGTGTGCGCTCCCGAACGCTGCCCTCCCGGCCCCAGCGCGTGGCCGTCGAGGCAGCCGAGCCCGCGGCTCGGGACCGAACGCGCAACCCGGCGGGTCGACCGGGCGCGTCGATGTTCCGACCGTGCGACTCGCGCTCGTGAACGCGGATCTCGTTGTTCTAAGTGCGGATCTCGCCGTCCTGGGTGCGGAACTCGCGCTCCTGGACGGGGGACTCGCGGGGCTAGTGCGACTCCCTGCCGACGTGCGAGCCGCTGGAGCCGGTGAGGAAGTCGAGATCGGCGCCGGTGTCGGCCTGCTGAACGTGGTCGATGTAGAGCCGCTGCCAGCCGCGCGACGGCGCGGCATAGGCCGAGGCACTGGCTTCGCTCGGCTGCCTGGCCGCCAGTTCCCCGGCGGGGACGTCGAGTTCGAGCAGCCGCGATGGCACGTCGAGAACGATGTGGTCGCCCGTCCGCACGAGCGCGAGCGGCCCTCCCGCCGCGGCTTCCGGGGTGACGTGCAGCACGACCGTCCCGTACGCCGTCCCGCTCATCCGCCCGTCGCACACCCGCACCATGTCGCGGACACCTTGTGCCAGCAGCTTTCTCGGCAGCGGCATGTTCGACACCTCCGGCATTCCGGGGTAACCCCGCGGCCCGCAGCCGCGCAACACCAGCACCGAATCGCGGTCGACGTCGAGATCAGGATCGTCGATGCGAGCGTGGAAATCCTCGATGGAATCGAAAACGACCGCCCTGCCCCTGTGCCGCAGCAGTTCGGGAGACGCCGCGGCGGGTTTGATGATCGCACCGTCCGGTGCGAGATTTCCCCGCAGCATGGCAATTCCCGCCGCGGGCTGAACGGGATCGGCGCGCGGGCGGATGACCGCCGGATCCCAGCTTCGCGCGTCGTCGAGATACTCGACGAGTGGCCGCCCGGTGACGGTGAGCGCGGCGGGGTCGAGCAGGTCGCGGACCTCGCGCAGGACGGCGGGCAGGCCACCGGCCCTGTGGAAGTCCTCCATGAGGTACCGCCCTGCCGGTTGCAGGTCCACCAGCAGCGGGACGTCGGCGCCGATCCGGTCGAAGTCGGCCACCGTCAACGGAATGCCGAGCCGTCCGGCGATCGCGAGCAAATGCACCACGGCGTTGGTCGAACCGCCGATGGCGGCCAGCGCCACGATCGCGTTGTGGAACGATCCCGCGCCGAGGAACGTACTCGGCCTGCGGTCGGCGGCGATCAGTTCGACGGCGAGGCGCCCAGTGCCGTGCGCCGCCGACAGCAGCCTGCTGTCCGGTGCCGGGGTTCCGGCGAGCCCGGGCAGGAGCACGCCGAGCGCCTCGGCGACGAGCGCCATGGTCGAGGCGGTGCCCATCGTGTTGCAGTGCCCTCTGCTGCGGATCATCGCCGATTCGGAACGGGTGAACTCCTCCCGCGACAGCGCCCCGCCGCGCACGTCCTCGCTGAGCCGCCACACGTCGGTACCGCAGCCGAGAACCTTTCCCCGGAAGGTCCCGGTGAGCATCGGACCGCCCGGCACCACGATCGCGGGCAGATCCACCGAGGCCGCCGCCATCAGCAGTGAGGGAATCGTCTTGTCACAACCACCGAGGAGCACGACTCCGTCGATGGGGTTGGCGCGCAACAGTTCCTCCGTCGCCATCGCGGCCATGTTGCGCCACAACATCGCGGTAGGGCGCACGTTGGTCTCGCCGAGTGACACCACGGGAAGATTGAGTGCGATGCCGCCGGCCTCGTGGATACCGTCCCGCACGGACGTGGCGACCTCGTCGAGGTGCGCGTTGCACGGTGTCAGGTCCGAGGCGGTGTTGGCGATCGCGATGTGCGGCCGCCCGGAAAAGGCGCTGTCCGGCAGTCCGCGCCGCATCCACGCGCGATGAATGTAGCCGTTGCGGTCGTCGCCGCCGTACCAGTGCGCGCTGCGAAACTCGGTCACCATCGGAACAACCCCGTACGATGGTCGGCGTATCCGGTTGCCGCGCAGCCTACTCGATCTTCAGAGGCGCAGGAAGAGCCGCGTTTCCAGGGACGCGAACCCACACGGGTCCCACGAGCCCCGCGACGTTCCCCGGCGCCGACCGGCGCGGCTACCGTTGCGGTCATGGCGGCTCCCATCCGAAGGCAAGGGATCAGCGCACCACCGCGACCATGAGGGCGTTCGTGATTTCAGCCAAGGGCACCGCGGGGGTCGAAGAGGTCGCGGTGCCGGTCGCGGCGCAGGGGGACGCGGTCGTCGACGTCGAAAGGGTCGGCGTGTGCGGCACCGATGTCGAACTCTTCACCGGCGAGATGGAGTACCTGCACGACGGGAACGCGCGTTACCCGATCCGGATCGGGCACGAGTGGATGGGCACCGTGACGTCGGTGGGAGCGGGGGTCGATCCCGCGTGGGTGGGCCGCAGGGTCACCGGCGACACCATGCTCGGCTGCGGTCACTGCCGTTCGTGCGCTGAGGGCACGCACTGGGTGTGCGAGTTCAGGACCGAGATCGGCATCCGAGGGGGCAGGGCGGGCGCGCTCGCCGAGCGGCTCGCGGTACCGGGCCGGTCGTTGCATGCCTTGCCGGAGACGGTCGGCGGCACGGCGGGCGCGCTCGTCGAGCCGGGAGGCAACGCCCTGCGAGCCGTTCGGGCCGCCGGACTCGATCGCGGCGACAGGGTGCTCATTCTCGGCCCGGGAACGATCGGCCTGCTGGCCGCGATGTTCGCCCGCGCGGCCGGTGCCGAGGTACACCTGCTCGGCGCTACCGGCGCGTCGCTGGAATTCGCCCGATCACTGGGTTTCCGGAGGACGTGGACCGAGGCGGCAGTGCCTGCCGAGCCGTTCGACGCGGTGATCGACGCCTCGAACGCGCCGTCGTCGCCATCGGCCGCGGCGCGGTTCGTGCGGGCAGGCAAGCGCGTGGTGTACATCGGGCTTTCCGGAGCACCCAGTCTGCTCGACACCCGGTCGCTCGTGCTCAAGGACGTGACTGCCGTTGGGGTGCTCAGCGCGTCTCCTGGATTGGCCGGCACCATCGAGCACTACGCCGACGGCAGCGTCGATCCGTCGCCGCTCGTCGCGGCCACCGTCGGTCTCGCCGACGTCGCCGCAGTGCTGGCGGGGGAGCGGCCCTCCGGTGCCGGCCCGAAGATCCACGTCGACCCGCGCCGCTGACTATTCCGGGAGTTCCGCGAAGTCGAGGACGATCTTGAGCTGTCCTGGCTTCGGGTCGCGGGCCGTGGTGAACGCGCGTTGCGGATCGGCGGCGGGAAGGACGTGGGTGACGAGGTCACGGCCGAGCGCGGGGTTGCCCGTGAGGTCGGCCAGCGCCCTGCCGAGCCAGTACGCCCGGTCGTGGGTGATCCCACCCAGCACCCGGAGGTTGCGCCGCACGACCGCGGTGACGTCGATCGGGTAGGGCCGCGTCAGCGGGATACCGAAGCAGTACACGCTGCCGTGGTCGGCGACCGCGGTGATGGCGTCGGTGAGGGTCTGTTTCTGGTGCCCGACCGCCTCGATCACGACGTCCGGCCGGTGCCCGCCGAGCCCCGCTGCCCACGCGGCGCTGCCGGAGACCACGACGTCGTCGAGGCCGAATGTCGTGGCCAAACGTGTTCTGTCGACGGGATCGACACCGCAGACGTGGCTCGCGCCCCGTTCCCGCAGGACCCAGGCGAACAGCAGTCCGATGGGACCGAGGCCGAGCACGGCCGCGCTCCGCCCGCGCACGGGGCCGAGCTGGTCGACGGCGTAGCGCACGCACGCGAGCGGCTGGGCGAGGACGGTCGTCTCGTCCGCGTTCACACCAGGGGGGAGCGTGGCGAGTCCGGTCACGTCGGTGGCGACGAGTTCGGCCAGCCCGTCGGAGCGGGAGGCCCAGCCGACGACCGTGCTGCCGGGCAGGAGCCCGGTGTCCCCCGGGTCGTGGACCGTGCCGACGATCTCGTGCAGCGGAAAGCCGGGTGGGGCGGTACCCGCGCCCTGTCTGCCGCCATACCGGAAGTAGGGCAGATCGCTGCCGCAGATGCCGCCGTAGCGGACCGCGACGATCGCCTGCCCGGCTTCGGGCCGAGGAGGCGGAGCCGCGCGTTCCCGCCCGAAGACACCGGGTCCGGCCAGTCGTGCCATCCACATCGGATGGTCACCCCTTGACAGCGCCGGACGCGGTTCCCTTCACCAGGAACGGTTCGAGGAACACGAACAGCACCAGCATCGGCAGCGTCGACATGAGCCCAGCCGCCATCAGCCCGCTCCAGTCGACGCTGTGCTCGCCGATGAAGGAGGCGATGCCGACGGTGATCGTCCAGTCGCTCGGGTTGGGCATCAGCGTTCTGGCGAAAAGGAAGTCGCCCCAGGCGAGAATCGAGGCATAGGTAAAGGTGGTCGCCAGTCCCGGTCGCAGCAGCGGGAGCACGACCGTCCACAGTGTCCGAAGCCGTCCGCAGCCGTCGATCATCGCGGCTTCCTCGATCTCACCGGGAATGCCGTCGACGAAGCCTTTCATCAGCCAGGTGGTGAAGGGCACCGTCGCCGCGACGTTGACCAGGATCACCGACCACAGATTGTTGATCATGCCGACGGAGGCGAAGATGACGAAAACCGGGATGATCAGCAGGGTTCCCGGCAGCATACGGCTGAACAGCAGCGTGAACCCCATAGCCTGCTGTGCCTTGGTGCGGAACCGGGAGAGGCTGTATCCGCCGAGCGTGCTGATCACGACGGAGATGAGCGCGGTGCCGAGTGTCACCAGCGCCGAGTTCCACAGCCAGAGCCCGACGGGACGGCTGGAGAGTACTTCGCCGTAGGCGTCGAAGCTCGCCGTGTCGGCCGGCGGGACGAGTGGAGGCGAGGACGTCAGCAGTTCCCGTGAGGGAACGAGTGAGGTCATCACCATCCAGTAGACGGGAAACAGCAGTACCACGAGCACGGCGAGGCTGATCGCGAGCAGACCCCATTCTCGTGGTGTCCTGGCTCGCTTTCGTGGGCCGCCGGACCGGTTCTGCCTCCCGGAGCGGGTTTCGGGCGGTGCGGAGAGGGTGACCATCAGTTGAGCCCCTGTCGAACGGAGCGGCCGGCCGCCAGTAGCAGCGCGCCCGCGACGATCATGGTGACGACGCCGACCGCGGCGGAAACACCGAAGCTGAAGTACTCGAACGCCTCGTTGTAGATCCGTACCGCCAGTGTCTGTGTCGCGTTGTCCGGACCACCGCCGGTGAGCGGGAAGATGAAGTCGAACTCGCGGAACACGCCGATCCCGGTGATGACGATGGCCAGCGCCGCGGGGGTCCGCAGCGCGGGCCAGGTGACGTTGCGGAACTGCTGCCACGCCGAAGCGCCGTCGATTCTGGCCGCCTCGTACAGGTCACCTGGAATGGCTTGCAGCGCGGCGACGAGCACGAGGGTGAAGAACGGGTAGAACTTCCACACCGTCGGGATGATCACGGCGGTCATCGCGGTGTTGCTGTCGGCGAGCCAGGCGACGTTCTGGTCGATGAGCCCGACCGTGCGCAGCAGGTAGTTGATGACACCGAACGAGCTGTCGAGCATCCAGCTGAACGCCGCCGCGACGGCGACGCCGGGGACCGCCCATGGCAGCAGCGCCAGCGGGCGCACGATGCGCCTTCCGGGGAACGCCTTGTTGAGCAGCAGTGCGAGCCCGAGCCCGATGGCGAACGCCGGAACGACGACTCCCACCGTGTACACGATGGAGCGCCAGATGTCGCCGAGCAGAGCGGGATCGGTGATGACGGAGAAGAAGTTGCTCAGTGTCAGCGGATACTGGCCGAGGTTCTGCAGATCGGTGATCTCGCCACCGCGGAAACTGAGGTTGACGGCCACGTAGATCGGGTAGGCCATGAGCAGGCCGACGGCGGCCACCGTCGGCGTGAGCATGCCGTAGGCGAACAGCTTCTCCCGCCTGGCCTTCTTCTTGCCGGCGGCGCGTTTGGCGGCGGGCGGCGCCGCCACGGTCGCGGGTTTACTCATCGCCGACTCCTTCGAGGTCGCGCTGGAGCCCGTCGGCCACCTGAGCGACAGGTGTGGACGTGGCGATCAGGCGGATGGCACCCGAGGCGACGATGTCGCCGACCCTGCCGTAGTTTCTGCGCAGATCGGCCGCCTCGGGAAAGATGTCGACCGCGTTGTCGGCGAGTTCGCCGAACAGTTCGAGTTCCGGGGTCGCGCGCAACGCCGCCTCGGTCACCGAACCCTCACGTGGCGCCGGAACCGAGGTCACCTCGGTGTAGCGCTGCTGCCAGCGTGGTTCGCTGGCCAGCTCGATGAACTCCCACACCGCTCGCGCCACCTCGGGATCGGCATCGGCTGGTACATGCAGGCTGTTGCTGATCCCGCCTGGCGTCACCTCGAAGGGTGGTGCCGCGACCTTGAGGTGTTCCTTGACCTCCGGCCTTGCTCCGTCCAGTTCGGACAGCAGGAAGGGCCCGTCGATGAGCATGCCGATCTGTCCGTTGAGGAACAGCTCGTTGCGTTGCTGCGACTGGATTCCTCGTGGCGCGGTCGCCAGCACGTCCCTGTACTGGCCGAGTGCGGTGAGTGCTTCGGGGGTCGTCGCGGTGATCGCGCCTTCGCTGTCCGACCACGAGGCGTGGTTTCCGACGAGGAAGGAGGTCAATTCCGTGTAGTTGTCGGGGTTCTGTGCCGTGGTGGCGCCGAAGCCGAACGAGTCCCGCGGCAGCGCCGACACGGCGCGCGCGGCGGCGAGCAGTTCGTCCGGCGACGTCGGAACGTCCACCCCGGCTTTGGCGAGCAGGTCCTCGTTGTAGAAGAGGGCGTAGCCGTAACCGAGGAGCAGCACGCCGTAGGTCTTGCCTTCCCAGGACAGCTGCTGCTGCAACGGGGTCCACTCCTGGAGGATGTCGGTGCCCGCGAGCCGGTCGTCGATGGGGGCAAGCCAGCCCCTCGCGGCGAACTGGACGGCGTTGGCCGCGGGCAGATGCACGATGTCGGCGGGGTCACCGGCCGCGAATCGCGTTGTCTGCTGAGCGACGAAGCTGTCGAAGGGCACCTGGTAGAAGTCGATGTCGACACCGGGGTGCTGCCGTTCGTACTCGGCGATGAGCTCGTGCCACCACGGCGAGAACGACGCGTCGTCGGCCTGCCACGAGGGAAACTCCAGCACCAGATCGGCGCCGTCATCGGTGGCGCCGCATCCGGCGACCGTCGCGCAGAGCAGCGCTGTGCTCGCCACGGCGATCGCCGTGCGCATCCGCAGCGACGCGCGGTTTCGGGCAATCACATTCACTCCATTGTGGATTTACTGGCGCGCGGTCAGCGCGGCCATGACCTGGCGAACCGTTCGGCCAGAGAGGTGAGGCCGTCCCACTCGCCGGCGGCGACGAGATTGGAGGGGACGAGCGCGGAACCCGCGGCGACGGCGGTCGCTCCGGCGGCGGCCCACGCGGGCAGGTTGTCCGCGGTGATGCCGCCGGTCGGCACGATCTTCAGGTCCGGCATCGGGGCGAGTAGTTCCTTGAGGTAGCCGGGACCGAAGGCCGAGGATGGGAAGAGCTTGAGATAGTCGGCTCCGGCCATGGCGGCGGAGTCCAGTTCGGTCGGGGTCAGCGCGCCGCACATGACCGGCACGCCCTCGGCGGCCGCGACGTCGAGGACCGCGCGCTGAAAGGTGGGCGTGACCAGAAACCGGGCGCCCGCCGCGATGGCCGCGCTCGCGTCGTCGGCGGTGCGTACCGAGCCCGCGCCCACGATGTCCACGTTGTTGACGTCGGAGGAGTTGTGCTCGCGGTCGCGGAGGGCACGGATGGCCTCGGTGGCGCCGGGAGTGGTCAGCGTGACTTCTACGGCGTGGACGCCGCCTCTCCACAGTGCCTCGGCCGCCGGTACGGCCGAGTGCGCGTCGGCCAGCCGGATGATGCCGACGACCGGGGTCCGCCGGAGCGCGGCGGCCAGTGACTCAGGGGCGCTCACGATCCGGCCACCGTGAGGTGAGCGGGCTGGTGACCGGGGCCGATGTAGCCGAGCCCGATGCTGATGGAGTCGGCGACCTCGATCGCGATCCGGCCCAGTTCGGCTTCCCTCGTGGACAGGTCGATCGCCGAGAGCGGTCCTGAGATCGACAGTGCGGCGGTGACGGTCCCGGTGCTGTCCAGCACGGGAGCCGCGACACAGGCCCTGCCCAGCGCGAGTTCTTCGGACTCGACGGCGTAGCCGCGTTCGGTCACCTCGGCAAGCGCGGCGTCGAGCGCGTCGTGATCGGTGATCGTGTACTGGGTGAAGCGCGCTGGCTCCGGGATGAGTTCGCGGCGCTGTCCGGGCGTCAGGCCGAGCAGCAGGCATTTGCCGAGACCGGTGGCGTGCAGCGGATTGCGCTGACCGAGCAGCGTGAAGGACTTGGGAGCCAGCTTGCCCTCGAAGTTGCACAGGTAGAACAGCGATCCGCCGCGCCGGACGGCGACGTTGGCGCCGAGGCCCAGTGAGCAGGCCAGCGTCTGCGCGTGCGAACGGGCTTCCCTGTGCACCGGGTGCTGATTGACGGCGGCTCCGGCCAGCGAGATGACTGCCGGGCCAAGGCGGTACAGGGAACTGACCTCGTCGCGCTCCACGTATTCGAGTTGTTCGAGGGTCGCCAGCAGCCGGGACGCCGTGGACTGGCCGACGCCAGCGCGCTGGGCGACATCGGAGACGCGCAGGTCGCCGCGTCCGTCGAGAAACGAGGCCAGCACGGCGGCGGCCTTTTCGACGCTCTGATTCGTGCCCTGGTCGGCTGCCATGAGGGGTGTGGCTCCTTGTGCTGGTTTGGATCGGATTTTGGACCTTGTTGCAACGCCCATGCAATATGTGGAAGTCTTACGCACATGTCGCATGACGTCAACCATTGGATGCACGCCGTATGAGAATTTCTGCGGTTGAGACCTATTCTTTGAAGCTTTCGGCGGACGCCGCGTATCTCGGACAACTGGGGGACGGCACGGACCCGCCAGCCGGATATGCCGTGCGGCCGCCGTGGCGCAGCATCTACTCGGATCGCTACGAGACCCTGCTCGTGCGACTGGTCGCCGAGGACGGAACCAGCGGCTGGGGCGAGGCGCTGGCGCCGGTGGCACCCGAGGTCCCCGCAGCGATCGTCGATCTGTTGCTCGGTCCAGTGCTGATCGGCAAGCCCGCGCTGGCCCCGCGCCCCGTCTTCGCGGCGCTGCGCGACCTCATGCGCGAGCGGGGGCACCTCGTCGGTCATCAGGCCGACGCGCTCGCCGCCGTCGACATCGCGTTGTGGGACCTGGCCGGCAAGCTGACGGGGCTGCCGGTGGCGACCCTGCTCGGCGGTGCCTTCCGGGACGCCGTCCCGAGTTACGTGTCGGGACTGCCCCGTCCCGACGACGAGGGTAGGGCCGCGCTGGGCGCCGAGTGGGCGAGCAGGGGAGCCAAGGCCGTCAAGCTCCATCTCGGCAACGGCGTCGCGACCGACCTGTCCACTGTGGACGCGGTGAGGGAAGCCGCTCCGGCACTGCGAATCGCCGTCGACGCCCACTGGGCCTACTCCGTCGACGAGGCGCTGGCGCTGGCCGCCGGGCTCGCCGCGAGAGGCTGCTGGTTCCTCGAAGCGCCGCTGGCTCCCGAGGACATCGCGGGCCACGCCGAGTTGACCTCGCGGGCCACGATCCCCGTCGCGGTTGGCGAAACCCTGCGCAACCGGTTCGAGTTCGCCCAGTGGCTGACCGCCAGGGGACTGCGGATCGCGCAACCCGACGTCGCCCGCACCGGCATCACCGAGGCCATGGCGATCGCCGAACTGTGCACGGCCGCGCACGTTCCCGTCGCCCCGCACCATTCGGTGGGGCTCGGGGTCGCGCTCGCGGCCGGTGTGCACGTCAGCGCCGCCGTCGAAGGGCTCGCCGCCTTCGAGTATCAGCCGACCTCGTTCACCGTCGGCCAACGGCTGCTCACCGAACCCCTCGCCGTCCACCCGGCCGGCTTTCCCGTCCCCACCGGCCCCGGTCTCGGCATCGACATCGACGCCGAAACCGTGGCGAGACTGTCCAAGGAGTCCTGACACCCATGCCCCACACCGTTCACGGGCTTGTCCCCATCCTCGCCACGCCGTTCGACGCTTCCGGCGCGCTCGACCTGCCGGGACTGGCACGGCTCACGAACTTCCAGCTCTCCTCCGGGGTCCACGGTGTCGCTACCTTCGGCATGGCCAGCGAGGGTTTCGCGCTGACCGCCGAGGAACGCGAGCGGATTCTGAGCTGGATCACCGACGTCGTCTCCGGTGAGGTGCCCGTCGTCGCCGGTGTCAACGGAACGTCGACGACGACCGCGATCGAGCAGGCACTCGCGGCCGAACGGGGCGGTGCGGCGAGCCTGATGGTGCTGCCGCCGTTCATGGTGAAGCCCAGCGCCGCGCAGCTCGTCGATTTCTACGGCGACGTCGCCTCGGCGGTGTCGATCCCGGTCATGGTGCAGGACGCCCCTGGCCCGACCGGGGTCACGATGCCGCCGCCGTTGATCGCGCGGCTGTGTGAGCTCGACGGGGTCGATTCGGTCAAGGTCGAGGCACCGCCCACCGCGCCGAAGACGGCGGCGGTCGCGGAACTCGTGCCAGGCTCGGTCGCCGTGCTCGGCGGGCAGAACGCCCAGTTCGTGCTGGAGGAGTACGCGAGGGGAGCGGTCGGCACGATGCCCGCCTGCGAGTTCCCCGACCTGTTGCGGCCCGTGCTCGACGACTGGGCAGCCGGACGGCACTCCGAGGCCCGCGCGGCCTTCGCCAGGCTCACCCCGCTCGTGCTTTTCGGCTTGCAGCAAGGGATCGCGTGGGCCGTGCACAAGGAAGTACTCGTGCGTCGCGGCATCATCGAACACGCGACCGTGCGCCTTCCGGCAGCGCCGCTCGACGAGGGCAGCAGGGCGGGGTTGCACGCGATCCTCGACGAGCTGGCGTTGCCCCCGCGCAGCGCTGCGGCCGGGTGATGCCCGACCTCGTCGGCTTCGGTGAGGCCATGGTGCTGCTCCAGCCGCCCGCGGGTGGGCGGCTGGACACCGCCCCGGCGCTCGACGTCCATGTCGCCGGTGCCGAACTCAACGCGTGCGCCGCCGTCGCGGCCCTCGGAGGCAGCGCCGTGTTGTGCACACGGCTCGGCGATGATCCGTTCGGCCGCCGCGTGTCCTCGGAGGCCGCGCGCCTCGGGGTGGGCGTGAGCGCCGAGATCGACCCGTCCCGGCCGACGGGATTGTTCGCCAAGGACGCGCTTCCCGACGGACGGCGCAGGGTGCGCTACTACCGCACCGGTTCCGCCGCGTCGGCCATGACCACGGCCGACGCGGAAAGGGGACTCGCCCTGCGCGCCGGTGCGGTGCTGGTGTCCGGGCTCACCGTGGCACTCGGTGAGGGACCCGCCGCCATGGTGCGCCAGGTCGCGGCCAGTGCCGCCGACTACGGCAGCACGCTCGTCGTCGACGTCAACCTGCGGCCCGCGCTCGACCCGCACGGCACCGCGGTCGAAGTACTGACCACGGTGCTGCCCCTCACCAAGATCCTGCTCATCGGGACAGACGAAGCGGAGCCGCTGTTCGGCACCGCCGACCCCCAACGCGTCGTGCGGCTCGCCGAAGCGGCAGGCGTACCGGAGGTCGTGGTCAAGGCGGGGCCAGACGGTTGCTGGTGGGCCGACGAGCACGGAGTGATCCGGCATCAGCCCAGCCTCGCCGAGGAGGTGGTCGATCCGGTCGGCGCGGGCGACGCGTTCGCCGGTGGCTATGTCGCGGCCCGGCTCGCCGGTGCGCAGAGGGGCCGGGCGGCGTGGCTCGGCTCACGGCTGGCCGCCGGTGCGCTGGCCAGCACGGGTGACACCGAAGGGCTGCCTGGCAAGGCGCTCGGCAGGAGGCTACTCGCCGAGGCCATCGCGCGGTGAGCGCCGGAACGATCGTTAGGTAAGTCCCGCGCAGAGGGCGTCGAGGGTGGTGGCGGGGTAGGGGATGGCCCGGCTTTCCAGCAGCAACCGGCCGTAGAAGTCGTTGAGTACCGCGGCGATCGGCGCGTAGCGCTCGACGATCGTCGCGGCCGGTGCGGGCAGTCGACGTGCCTGGTCGCCGTGAGCGCACTGCCTGACGTAGTCGACCCTGTCCTCGCGGAGCGTGGTTCCCGCGAACTCGGTGACGAGCCAGTTGACCAGCTGCGTCACCACGAAGCTCACGTCGTGACTGTCGTTGCGGCGCAGGAAAGAACGCTCGGCGGCCGAAAGATCGAACCTGGACGCCGAGGCGAGCCCGAAGTCGGTGAGGTAGAGCCGATGCCCGTCGGTGAGGATGTTCTCGAAGTGCGCGTCGAAATGCACCATCCCGTTGTGGCGCAGCAGTCCCGCGATCGCCAGCAGTTCGTGCTCGACCATGTCGAGTGCCGATTCGAGCCGGTCGGGGCCAAGCTGACCGGCCAGCCAGGTGTGCAACGTCGCGGGCTGGTGCTCCATGAACAACGCGACCGTCGCCGGTGCCGTCGCGAGCGCGGTGAGCCGTTCCCGCACGGCGGAGGAGTTGTGCCAGAATTCGACCGTCGTGTCCAGTTCGGACCGATCAGCCCACGGCTGTTGGGCACCCTGCGGCAGCGGTAGCACCCGCCAGTGGTGCAGCAGGGTGACGCCGTCTCCCTTGCCTTCCAGCGCCCATTCCGTCGCCATCTCGTGCGCCGCGACCTCGCGCCACGCACCGGCGCCGACGGAACCGAGTCCGTAGTGGAAGAACGTCGGAAGCCCGAACGTGTTGGCCGTCGACCCCGCGACGTCCTCGTCCCGCTCCATCGCGGTGAGCGGAACCTGCTTCACCCATACCGAAACGCCGCCGACGTCGACCAGCGCGCAGCTGCCGCCGATACCGGCCGCTCGCCGTGGGGCCGAACGGAGCATCGTCATCAGCCGTTCGTCGTCCATCGTGGTCAGTGCGGCCGACACCGTGGCGTGCCGGTCCGCCCTTTCCGCTGAGGACAACCGGCCCGCGGTGGTACCGGTCTGTACCAGCTCCCCGGAGGACGAGCAAGGCGCGGATTCCTCCCGCCGCGCCTCGGCCGTTCCGGGGTTCAGGTAGGTTCCCATTCCTCGCAGCGTACGGGTTCGGGTTGGCGGACCGGCAAGGCGGCAGGGTAACCGGCCGCACCCGGCAGGGACGAGCCGCTTCCCGTGGCGCGGTGACTGGTCGAGACCGCGTGCGCCTGAATACGTCGGTGCTTGTCAGCGCCGGGTCAGCGTCCGGTCGGGGGCGGCGTAATGGCAGGCCACGGGGTGATCGGTGTCGCGGTGGACCAGCTCGGGTTCCTCGGCGCGGCACCGGTCCTGTGCTTTCCAGCACCGGGTGTGGAACCGGCAGCCGCTGGGTGGCCGCGACGGCGAGGGCACGTCACCCCGCAGCATGATCTCCTCGCCGTGCTCGGCCTTCCAGTCGTCCACTGTGGGCGCGGCGGACAGCAACGCCTGCGTGTACGGGTGCGCTGGTCCTTCGAAGATCCGGCTGGTGTCACCGCTCTCGATGATCGTGCCGAGGTGCATGACGGCGACCTTGTCCGCGAAGTGCCGGACGACACCCAGATCGTGGGTGATGAAGAGATAGGCGACACCGAGTTCGTCCTGCAACCGCTTGAGCAACGTGAGAATCTGCGCCTGGATCGACACGTCCAGCGCCGAAACGGCTTCGTCGCACACGATGAGCCTCGGCCGTACCGAAAGGGCTCTCGCGATGCAGATCCGCTGACGCTGACCGCCGGAGAACTGCGAGGGGTATCTGCTCGCGTGCCCTGGGTTGAGGCCCACCCTGTTCAGCAGCGCGGTCACCTCGGTGTCCCAGTCTGCTGGCTCGACGATACCGGGGTGGATGCGCCACGCCTCGGTGATCAGCTCGCGCACGGTCATCCGGGGGTTGAGCGAGGCGAACGGGTCCTGGAACACGATTTGTACCTGCCGCCGCATGGCTTTGAGCTCGGACTTGCCGAGCGTCGCGATGTCGGTGCCATCGAAGCGCACCTCGCCCGAGGAAGGGCGAAGCAGGTTCACCACGGTCCTGGCCACAGTGGACTTGCCGCACCCCGATTCGCCGACGAGGCACACGGTCTCACCGGCCTGTACCGCGAGGTTCACCCCGGCCACGGCCCGCACCTCGGCGCGCTTGCCCAGCAGGCCGTTTCTGGTCCGGTATCCGGCGACGAGATCGACGAGTTCAAGCACCGGCGTGGTCGAAGGCCGCACCATGGCTTGTCACCTCCTCCGCGAAGTGGCACGCGCTCGTTCTGCCCCTCGCGAGCATGCGTGGTCGTGGTTCCTCGGTGCGGCACCGTTCTCGCGCGAAGGGGCAGCGCGGGTGGAAGGCGCAGCCACCCGGCAGCGCCGCGATGTCGGGCGGGTTGCCGTCGATGGGCGTGACGGTCCGGTGCCCGTCGCGAGCCGAAGGGCTCGCGTTCATGAGCCCGAGCGTGTAGGGATGGGCAGGCGCGGTGTACACCTCGGCGACAGGGCCGGACTCGACCGCCTTTCCCGCGTACATCACCACGACGTCCCGCGCGCTGCGAGCCACCACACCGAGATCGTGGCTGATAATGATCATCGCGAGTCCCTGCTCCCTGCGCTGGCGCAACAGGCGCAGGATCTGTGCCTGAACGGTCACGTCCAGCGCGGTGGTCGGCTCGTCGGCGATGAGCAGACCCGGTTCCAGCGCGAGTGCCATCGCGATCATCACGCGCTGCCGCATCCCGCCGGAGAACTCGTGGGGATAGGCGCCGAGCCTGCTCGCCGCGTCGGGGATGCCCACCTCGGTCATCGCGTCCCTGGCGCGTTCCAGCGCGGCCTTGCGGCTCGCGCCCCGCCTTCGCCGGAACATCTCCGCGATCTGGTAACCGACGGTCAGCGAAGGATTCAGCGCGCTCAACGGATCCTGGAAGATCATCGCGAGTTCTTCGCCGCGCAGGGCCCTCAGTTCGGCGTCGCTGAGCGCTAGCAGATCGGTGCCGTTCCAGTGCACGCTGCCACCAGCGACCCTTGCCCCCGGCGGCAGCAGGCCGAGCACGGCAAGCGAGCTGAGACTCTTTCCGCTTCCCGACTCGCCGACGATCGCCAGCGTCTGTCCTTTGTCGACGGTGAACGACATGCCGCGCACCGTCGGAACGTCGCCGAAGTTCACCATGAGGCCGGAAACCTCAAGCAACGGGTCCATCGAAACCTCCGAATCGCCGACATCGTCAACGTCGCCAGCGGGGCCTTCCGGTGGTGCTGGGGTGTTCACCGCATCACCGCCTGGCTCGCGCGGTCGCCTCTGTCCCGGCCCGCGTCACCGAGCAGGCCGATGCAGATCACCACGAGCGTCAGCGCGAGCCCGGGGATCGCGGCGATCCACCACGCCGACGCGAGATAGTCCCTGCCGTTGGCGATGGTCGAGCCCCACGATGCCTGGTCGATGGGCACGCCGAGGCCGAGGAAGCTCAGCGCGGCCTCGGCGACCATGGTGAGTCCCACCTGGACGGTCGCCGCGACGAGCAGCGGCTGAACGCACGAGGGATAGATGTAGCGCGCCATGATCCGCAGGTCGCTGGCGCCCATGACCCTCGCTGAGTCGACGAACTCCCTGTTGCGTACCGACAGCGCGGAACCGCGAACCACCCTCGCGAAGATGACCCACCGTGTCACCGCCAGCGCGATGATGACATTGAGGAGACTGGGACCGAGCGCACCGGCGAGCAGGATCGCGAGCAGAATGCTGGGAAAGGCGAGCTGCATGTCGCCGACTCTGGAGATCACGGTGTCCAGCCAGCCGCCGTAGTACCCGGCGAGCAGGCCGAGCACGAGGCCGAGTACACCCGCGACGACGACGACGGTGACCGCGACGAGCAGGGACACCCGCGAGCCCGCGATCACCTGCGCGAAGACGTCCCTGCCGTCCTGGTCGGTGCCCAGCAGCGCGGTCGACCCGTCGGAGAGAGTGGAGCCGGGAGGCAGGAGCCGGTCGGCGACGCTGGTCGCGACACTGTCGTAGGGCACGAGCAGCGGGCCGAACAACGCGGTGAGGATGAACAATCCGAGCACGGTCGCCGCGACGAGCGGAGCGATGCCGTAGCGGGTGAGCCGCCGCGCTGGACGCCTTTTCACGTCGTCCGGCGCCGGGGTTTTCGAAGCTCCTGCGGCCTTCGACATCATACGGTCTCCAGCGTGATCCGGGGGTCGAGGTAGAAGTAGAGGACGTCGACGATGAGGTTGAGTCCGATGTAGAACACGGCGATGAGCACGATCGCCGCTTCGGCGACGGCCGAGTCACGGTTGACAATGGACTCGATCATGAGCGAGCCGATGCCAGGCCACGCGAAGACCTGTTCGATGATCACCGCGTCGGCAATGAAGTTGCCGAGCACGAGGCCGAGCACGGTCACGACGGGGGTGAGCGTGTTGCGCAGCACGTGCACGTTGAACACGACCCGCTCGGACAGTCCCTTCGATCTCGCCGTCCTGACGTAGTCCTTGCCGAGTTCCTCCAGAGTTCCGTTGCGCACGAGCCTGGCGAGCCAGCCGAGGAACGGCAGCGCGAGCGTGAAAGCGGGTAGCACCAGCGCGATCGGCGTCCCGTCCGCCGTGGCCGGCAGGATGCCGAGCATTCTGGAGAAGATCAGTACCAGCATGATGCCGACCCAGAACGAGGGAAGCGCCTGGCCGGTCAGCGAGAAGTAGGACACCGCCCTGTCGACGAACTTACCGGGATGGCGCGCGGCGTAGACACCGAGCGGGAAGCCGATGAGCAGCGTCAGCAGCAACGCGTAGCCCGCGAGGGTCAGCGTCGCTGGAAGCCGTTCCAGCACGGCGGCGAACGCGTCGCCACCGAGGCGCCACGATTCGCCGAAGTCGAGCCGCAGTACCTCGCCGAGGTGGCGGACGTACTGGACGAGAATCGGGTCGTCGAGCCCCATGCTTTGCCGCAGCTCGGCGAGTTCCTCCGGAGTCGCCGAACTGCCCAGGATGAGTGAGGCCGGATCACCGGGAATCACCCTGAGCGCGAGGAACACGATGGTGATGGCGCCGAAGACCAGGAACACGGACTGCCATAGTCGGCGTGCGAGGTAAATGATCACGAGGGCTGGCTTTCTCTGACGCGGTCCCCCGCGCGCGGCGCGGTTGTCCGAGGGCGCGGGGGGTGAATGGTCATGTGGGCGGGCTTTCCCCGGTGCGGCTGGAGGCACGCACGACGAGTTCGGAGGGCAGGCGCCGCTTTTCCGGCTGGCCTGCCGAGCCCTTCATCCGGCGTAGCAGCACGTCGACGGCGGTGGTGCCGATGTCGGCGGCTGGCAGCCGGACGGTGGTCAGCGGCGGGGAGAGGTAGGCGGCGAACGGGTGGTCGCCGAACCCGCCGACGAGTACGTCGCGGGGCGCGCTGAGTCCTGCCTCGTTCAGCGCCCGGTACACCCCGAGCGCGAAGTAGTCGTTGCCGACCATGATCGCGTCGGGCAGGTCGCCGCCGCTCACGATGTCCTGGGCGATCCGGTAGGCGTCGCCCGGATCCCACGGCAGGGCAAGGGATTCCTGCCTGCGCGTCGGAACCGACAACACCGGGTCGCCCGCCGCGCCGAGGCCCGCGTCGGCCAGTGCCCTCCTGAATCCCGCCGTCCGGTCGGCGACGGGGGAGATGGGCAGGTCTTCCTCCAGCAGGCACAGGCTGCGGGCACCGCCGTCGATGAGGTGCCGGGTGGCCTCGTAGGCGGCGTTGTCGTAGTCGACTCCGATGAAGTCGAGCTCCAGCGCGGGAAAATCCCGGTTGAGGCACACCACCGGAACACCCGATTCGTCGAGCCGGTCCCAGTGCTCGCCGTCGCTCTGCACCGGCACGACGAGCGCGCCGTCGACGCCCCAGCGGAGCAGGGTTTCCGCGGCGGCCTCGTCACCGTCCTGGCTCTCCTCGGTGACCAGCAGCATGAGCGAGTAGCCGTGCACCCTGCCCCGCTGTTCGATGGTGCTGATCAGCCTGGCGTAGAACGGGTTGGACGGGTTGGTGATGACCAGCCCGAGCGTCATGGCCGAACCGAGCACGAGCGAGCGCGCCATCGAATTGGGAACGTAGCCGAGCCGCCGCGCCTCCTCCTTGATGCGCGTGCGGGTGTCCTCGCCGACACTGTCCTTGCCGGTGAGCGCACGGGAAACCGTGTTCACCGAGACACCGAGCGACTTGGCGATGTCCTTGAGGGTCACCCGCCGCGACTCCATCATCTACTCCTTCAGGCTTCTAGGGTCACACCGCGCAGATCGGGCTGGTTGCTCGGCGCGGGCTCGAAGCCCGCTACGCTACTGCGCAGCCCGTAGGTGCTGATCAGCGCGGCGGGGAAGATACCGACCGCGTCCGACCAGATGATCTCGCACGCCTGCCGGTACAACCCGGCCCGCCGCTCGCGGTCCGAGTCCTCGTGGGCCTGGCGCAGGATGGCGTCGAGCTCCGGGTTCCGGTAGCCCATCCGGTCCGCGCCCGAGTCGTACAACCTGCCGAGGGTGAAGTCGGCATCGCCGGTGGTGACCGTGTTGGTCTGCAACTCCATGTCGAATTCCTTGGCGTTGAGCCTGCGAAGCCACTCCGCCTTCTCGACGTTCTGGGGCTCGACGGTGACGCCGATCTTGGCCCAGTCGGAGATCATCGCCTGCGCGAGCCCGTCGGCGAGCGGGCCGGTTTCACCGAACCACATGAGGGAGGTGCTGAACCCGTCGCCGAGCCCCGCCTCGGCGAGATCCCGTTGCGCCCCTTCCGGATCGTGCGGATAAGGCCGCTGGTCCGCGTGCCCGAAGACCGTCGAGGGAATGGGCGCCGTCATGACCTCGGCTCCCTTTCCGAAGAGGTTGCGCACGATCTCCTCGACGTTCACCGCCTTCCACATGGCCCTGCGCACCCTCGGGTCGTCGAAGGGTTTGCGCCCGCAGTTGAACCAGTTGAGGTAGTAGACGTAGCTGGGAACGGTTTCCAGTGTGATGCCCTCGGCGCCGTCGAGTTCGCGGAGCTGGTCGGGCGGTACCGGCCACAGCGCGCTCAGCTCGCCGGTACGCAACGCGGTGATCTGGCTCGATGTCTCCGGAATGTAGGGCAGGGTCACCGAAGCGGTCTTCGGCTTGCCGTTCCAGTGTTCGAACGCGCCGAGCACGAGTTGGTCGGACGGGGTGAACGACTCGACCTTGAAGGGCCCGCTTCCGATGGGCTTGCGGAAGAACCCTTCGTCGTTCATCTTGTCGGCGGGCAGCACGAACATGAGCGTGAGGTTGACCGGCATGGTGCCGAGCGGTTTCTCGGTCCGGATGGTCAGGGTGTGCTCGCCGGTGGCTTCGACGGAGGTCACCGATGTCCACAGCGCCGACTGCGCCGTGTCGGCATCTTTGACGCGTTCCAGCGACGCCTTCACGTCGCGGGCGGTGAGCGGCGAGCCGTCGTGGAATTTCACGTCCTCGCGCAGGGTGAAGACCCAGGTGTTGGGATCGGGTTGTTCCCACGCCGTGGCGATGCCCGGCTCCAGTTTCTCGCCGACCGGCCGGATGAGCGTGTCGTAGATCAGCCGCCCGGCGAGCAGCGTCGCCTCGTCGACGCTGCTCGGCCCGTGTGGATCGAGGTCGTTGATGGGTTGGGCGAACGCGGCCCGCAGCGCCTGATCGGCGCCCGTGCTGCTGCCACCACCGACACTGCAAGCCGCGAGGTAGGCACTGGCGAGACCGATTCCGCTGATCTTGAGGAAGCCGCGCCGGTTGTAGGTTGTCACCATCTCATGTCTCCTCTGCTCATTCCTTGAGCGTCAGATAGATCAGCACCTTTGCCGATCCCGCGTCCCCCTCGACCGAGCCCCTTATCCGCAACCACTGACCGAACTCGCGGACGGGCCACGAGCTGAGCCCCGTTCCCTCGGCGACCTGTGGAGGCACCTCGGCGTCGCACCAGTGCAGGCCGTCGGGGGAGACCTGAGTGGTGAACACGATCCTGGTTCCGGGGCTCGTGGCCTCCAGCACCCGCACGAACCAGCGCGCTTCTCCCGCCCAGCCCGCTTCGTAGGGCTCGGTGACGAATTCTCCTTCGACGACGCGGTAACGTTCGAGAACCGCGGCTTGTGACTGTCGCATGGAGACCTACCAATCCACCGAGATGAGCACGGAGTCGAGGAACAGGAAGTTCCTGACGTTCGTGTGAGTGCGGGTGCTGACGTAGAAGTTGAGCAGGTTGTCGAGCGAGTCATAGCGTTCCGAGTAGGCGGGAACGGGAACCTCGCTCAGGTCGTAGACGCGATCGTTGACCTGGAGTTCCACGTTGCGCTGCGTTTCGGTGTCGAGCTGCCAGCGCAGGTAGTGCCAGTTGACCTTCGTCGGAACCTCGTTGTAGCAAAAGGACTGTGGCTCGCCGATCGCTTGCCAGTCCTCGGGATTCGGTGCGGTGAAGTCGTCGGTCGCCGCGAGTTTCGCCTTGCCTTCGAGGTGTTCCCTCGGTGTCGGTTCGGGGACGACGGGGTACATCCAGCGCCGGGTGAACTGGTTGTCCAGATCGGTGTTCTGATACCGCATGACCGTGTGATAGCGCACGCCCCGGTCATCGCAGACGTCCGTGGCGACGGTGAAGGCGCCGAACTGCTGTTCCGAGGGGTGGATGTTGCCGTCCCACTGGCCGGCGCCGGCCTGGGTCGCGGCCTGATTCTCCTCGGAGGCGGCCTCCGCCTTGAAGGTGAAGTACGTTTCGAACTGGACCCTGCCTTTTTTGGCCATGGTCAGCCTGCGGATGGCGACTCCGGTGTGCCCGGCGAGCGGCCGCGTGGCGACCTTGAGCGCGTAGGTTCCCGTCATCGCGCCGTGCGTCCCGACGTCGAAGAACGTGCACGAGGACAGTTGTGGCGGCCGGAAGTCGCGCATGTGGTCGTCGACCGTGTCGAGGTTGCCCTCGCCGTCGTGGTTGCCGATCAACTCGGTCCAGCCGTGCGTGCCCGAGTTGAACTGGTCGAACACGAGAATGCGGGACAACGGGTTGTACCGGGACAGCGCCGGATCGGCGTCGAGCATCGCCCTGCGCAACTGGCCGGCAAGGGCCGCGTCATTGGTGGTACCCAAGATCTTCGCTCCTGAGAAAGGGAACGCCCACGGAATGAACGTTAACGTGAGCGCTAATTGAAGTCGAGAGGAACGTTAACTCGCCGCCGTCGGCGGAGTCAACGGTTCGTCGCGGTGAAACAGAAACAGCTTCGGATTTCGCGGTGTGGTCCAGGTCAGGCGTTGACACCGCGAGATCGGCGCGGGTAGGTTCCCGCTGCATTAACGCTCACGTGAGCGTTCACAACCGCTCGGTGACGGTCGCCGCCGCCATGCGCCGGTGGCGGATGGCCTTCGCCGGACCCACACCGGTACGTCACTGGCACCTCGGCCGGATGCGCCGGATCGTGGTCGGTCCGCGAAACCGGTGATCCGGATTGGGCACCCCGCCGGTTCGCTGTCTCCGCGCTCACGAGCTTCGCTATTCCACTGTGGACTGTTCGCCGAAGGGTGGGCGGTTTTCGGCACCTGAGGTCTTTCCGGTGGCCGGTCATTGGTCATCGGATCGCAGTGTTCCGTTATCGGATCAGGGGCAGAGTCGCCCCGGACTGAAAGGAAAACGATCGATGCGTGTCAAACCTTTGCTGGCGGCGCTGGCGTGTGCTCTGTCGGCCACGCTGCTCGCCGCCCCCTCGGGTGCCGCGGCTGACGATCCCGTGCTGCCCTGCCGGGACGCTCCGCGGAGACCGGTCACCACCGGTGCCGTTCTCAACGATCCGGCCGGTGGTGACCCGACGGCCGTCGTGCGCCAGGTTTGCAACCTCGTGAAGCAGGCTCCGGAGGGTTCACGGATCAGGATCGCCCACTTCGTGATCTCGGGCGAGGCCGGAATGGACTTCGCGAACGAACTGATCGGTGCCCACCGCCGGGGCGTCGACGTGCAGGTCGTACTGGACGGCTGGCAGGCGGACAACCCCGCGGTCGACGCGTTGCGCGCGGAGATCGGGACGCGTGAGGACGAGCGATCCTGGCTGCACGTGTGCACGAGAACCTCTCCAGAGGGGAACACGGCGGCCTGCATCGGCACCAAGGGGCAGCACAACAAGTTCTACCTGTTCTCGAAGACGGGCGGCAAGCGCGACGTCGTATTGCAGTCCTCGGCCAACTTCACCGACGTGAACTCGCGGACCTACTGGAACAACGCCGTCACGTTCACCGGAAACCCCGCTTTGTACCGCGCTTACGACTCCTACTTCGAGGACCTCGCGGCCGAGCGCGCCACCGACGACTACTACCGTACGGCGACGACGCTGATGCGGGGCGGCATCGTCAAGTTCTCGTTCTTCCCCAGGGCGGAAGGTGATCCGGTCGTCGAGAACCTGGCGAAGGTCGGCTGCTGGACGCCGACGACCGTCCGCATCGGAATGTCCGAATGGGACGACTACCGCATCGGCATCGCGCGGCGCGTCGTGGAACTGGCCGAAAGGGGATGTTCGATCAAGATCGTGCACGGCCTGATGGACGACGAGGTCCGTGAGGTTCTGTCAGGGCATCCGGGGATCGCGATGAGGGAACTCGGTGACGCCAATGCGCTGCCGGGCCGGATTCACTCGAAGTTCGTGCTCATCGAGGGGCAGTACGGTCTCAACCCGGTCGCGAGGTGGGTGCTCACCGGCAGCCCCAACTTCAATCACACGTCCTTGCGGTGCAACGACGAGGCGTTGATCCAGACCAATCTCGGCGGTGTCTACGCGGAGTTCCGCCGTAGTTTCGATGGCATGTTCGTAGCCGCGACGTAGTCACGGACCGTACGGCGGCGCCGGCCTCACCGCACGGTGATGAGGTCGGCGTCGCCATGGGTCAGAACCCTGCTGCCGTGTTCCTCCACGAGGAAGGTCTGGCTCAGCCCGACTCCCGAATTGCCGAAACGGCGAAACGATCCGGGGATGTGGAAGACCATGCCTGCCCGCAGCGGTTCGTGATTGTCGGGTACGAGGAAGAACGGTGCGCCGTCCATCCAATGTGGCTTGTGCGCGAGTCCGACGGGATAGCCGAAAAGGTGGTGGAAAACGACGTCGTGCGGCAGCGTGCCGAGTGCCCGCCCGGCTTCCTTCGCGACGTCCGAGGCCAGTACCCCGGCCTTCGCGGTCGCCAGGACGGCCGACACCGCCGTGCGCGCGAGACTCGCCAGTGTGCGGTCACCTGGCGACAGCGGTCCCGCGACGAGTGTGCGCATCACCGGGGCGTGATAGCGGGCGTGTGTTCCGGCGAATTCGACGAAGGTCGGCCCTTCGCCGAGTGGCCGGTTGACCCAGCTCGAATGCGGTACGCCCCCGCGTTGGCCGGTCGCGACGACCGGCCCCCACGCCGACGGCGAATCGGCGTCGTGGAAGAGGGCGGCCGCGACGGCCGCGGCGACGGAGGAATCGGTGGCCGATGGCTCGCGCGCCGCGTCGACGGCCGCGGCGACACCGGCGGCTGTCTCGCGCGCGGCGGATTCGACGTGCAGGATTTCCGAGGGAGACAGGACGAGCCGGATGCGCTCCACCAGGTGATCGGTGTGCACGACGCGGAGGTGGGTCGTCGCGAGAATCGCGATGGCGCGCGGGGGAGTGGAGCCGTGCCCGGTCTCGATGCCCACGGGTGCGCCACCGGGAAGGACGTCGGCCGCGTCGGCGAGGAAGATCTCCAGCCCGCGCAGCGCGTCGGCGTAACCGCAGAACCGGATGTGATCCACCCGCGAGCTGGCCAGTGCCCTGCCGACTTCGAGGTCGGGTATGTAGAGATACGTGTCGGACAGCGTGACAAGCAGCGGTTGTGGCGCGGTCTCGGCCGTGTGATAGCCGCACAGGTACTCGATGCTCGAAGGGCGGAACACGAGCAGCGCCTCGACTCCGGCCGCCGCCATGTCCCGCCGGGTCGCCGCGAGCCTCGCCTCGTATTCGGAATCAGGGAACGGCCGCTGTTCGACCGAGGCCACGGCGGCGACCGTGTCGCCGGTCAGCCAGGATGGATCGGCGGCCCCGCCAAGGGCTTTGACATCGGCATCGGCGGAAATGAGGTCCTCCAGGGTTCGCGGCGTCGCGGTGACGGTTGTCAGTGTCGATCTCCGCGACGACGGGAGTCCATGGAGAATCCGTACAGGGAACCGTTCACTTCCGCTGAACCCACCGCGAGTCCCCCGCTCAGAACGACGAGATTCGCACTCGGGACGCCGAGATCCGCGTTGCCGCGAGGCGACAGGCCCGCTCGCCCCGCGAAAGTACCTCGCGCTAGCGGGGTTTCCTGCTGAACAGCAGCTTCCACGGGGTGAGCGCCGATTCGAGCTGGACGCCGAGGCTCATCTTCGAGGTCCCGTCGACGCGTTCCTCGAACCTGATGGGCACCTCGTGAATCCTCAGTCCACAACGGACGGTGCGGTGGTTCATCTCGACCTGGAACGAGTAACCGTTGCTTCGGATCGACGGAAGGTCGATGCGCCGCAGGGTCTCCGCCTTCCACGCCTTGAAGCCCGCGGTCGCGTCCTTGACCTTCAGCCGGAGAATCGCGTTGACGTAGAAATTGGCCCACAGTGACAGCGCCTTGCGGTGCCAGGCCCATTCGGCGGCGGTCGAACCGCCTTCGACGTAGCGGGAACCCAGCACGACGGCGGCGTCGGTGGTGGAGAGCACCTCGACCATCACCGGAATCGTCGCGGTGGGGTGGGAAAGATCGGCGTCCATCTGAATCACCATGTCCGCGCCTTCGTCGAGTGCGCGGGTGATTCCGGCGATGTAGGCCCTGCCGAGCCCGTCCTTGTCGGTGCGGTGCAGCACGCCGACGGTGTCCGGCGCGTCCGCCGCGAGCTTGTCGGCCGCCTCACCCGTGCCGTCCGGTGAGTTGTCGTCGACGACCAGCACGTGCAGGTTCGGCATCCGCAGCTCGGTGAGTTTGCCGACGAGAATGGGGAGGTTCTCCCGCTCGTTGTACGTCGGGACGACGACAACGACCTTGGGGGACGGCTCTACCATGATCGATCCTCGCGGGTGGGCTGCGGTTGACTGTGTTGTCGCGGCGATATGCGCTGGTCGTGGCGTTACTCTCCGTATCAGTGATCGAGTCTAACCAGCGCGATCACCGCACGTCTGCGGGGTGTGCGGAGTGTGGCGCCGCTCCCGTCATGATGCGCCTGGCTTGGGCAGATAGCCACGAGCCCGGTCGACGAGCGCGCGAGCGGCCGGGCTGCT
Source organism: Prauserella marina (assembly GCF_002240355.1). Lineage (GTDB taxonomy): Bacteria > Actinomycetota > Actinomycetes > Mycobacteriales > Pseudonocardiaceae > Prauserella_A > Prauserella_A marina. Next base: position 3,514,966 of record NZ_CP016353.1, on the reverse strand, counting down.
TGGGCCGTCCGCGCGCCACGCGAACAGCAGACGGCCACGCAGCGTAGGCGCTTCGATGCGGACCGTCTTGAGGAATTCGGACCGGTTCTCGGTGAACGTGCGAGGCAGGATGGCCGCGCCAAGACCACGGCGGGCGAGCTGGGCGAGCATCTCGGGATCGCTCGCTTCGAACGCGACGTGTGGGGTGAACCCTCGGCTCGTGCAGCTCTCGTCGAGCAACGTCCTCAGCCCGGTTCCCCTCGGCAGGCTGATGAGTGGCCGCCCGCGCAGGGTGTCGAGGGTGACCGCGTCGTGGGCGGCGAGTTCGTGGTCGTGTCCGACCGCGGCGACGATGGTCTCGTCGGTGACGACGTGCGCCTCGATGCCGGGAGGGTCGCGCCGCCCGGCGCTGACGATCGCCGCGTCGAGAGTCCCTTCCAAGAGCCCGGCGAGCAGATCGCCGGAGTTGCCTTCCGACAGCGTGATCTCCACCGAGGGATGCGCGTCGTGGAACTCGGCGAGCAGATCGGGGATGGCGAGGTCGTGCGACGTCACGGTTCCGACCGCGACATGCCCCCTGAGCAGTCCGGTGAATTCGTCGACGGCCAGGCGCGCGCCTTCCGCGGCCGCCAGTGCGGCGCGGGCGTAGGGAAGTACCGCCGCGCCGACGTCGGTCAGCCGCACCGTGCGACCCGACCGGTCGAACAGTGGCTGCCCCAGTTCCCGTTCCAGTCTCCTGATCTGCGCGCTGACTCCCGGCTGCGCGACGCGAACCTTGTCGGCGGCCCTGGTGAAGTTGCGCTCCTCGGCCACCGTCACGAAGTACTCGAGTTGCCGCAGTTCCATAAGCGCTGATTCTAGCAACGAGACTTACTGTGTCTTGGACTTATGGCTCTGGCGGGCGCACGGTGGAAGCCGCAACACGGAAACCAGGAAAGGAAGCAGCCATGAACGGAGCCACAGCGCCGGAGGACGTGACGAGGTTGTTCGTCGAGAGGGCCAACGCGGGCGATGCCGAAGGGCTGGCCATGCTCTACGCGCCGGACGCGGTGATCGCGTTCCCGCCGGGATCGGTGACGGTGGGAAGGGAAGCCATCATGGGAGTGCTCGAACGGATGCTGGCCACCGTGCCAGGGCCGTTCGCTGAGGAGGAGCCGTTGCCGACCGTCCGGTACGGGGATCTCGCGCTGACCTCGACCCGGTCGGCCGACGACGTGGGAGCCAGGGTTCAGGTCGTGCGCAAGCAGCCGGACGGCACCTGGCTGCGGGTCATCGACCGGCCGGAACTGCCGAGGGTGTGACACGGGTTCCCGGTCGGCCGCGGAGGAGGTGACCATCACAGGTCGTCCCCTTCGGGGCCGGGAACGCTTGACGGGCAACGGAAATCTCCGGTATTGGCGACCGGCCGAGGTGGCGTGAAATCGGTGTCATCAGGCGGAAAAGTTGTCCACCTCGACGTTTGTCCTTCCGGTACAGTGATTCCATACCACGGAAAAGGGGGCATCATGTGGTTCTGGATCGCGGTACTCGGGGTGGTCGTGGCACTGCTGGGCACGGCGAGCGCGGCCGATCTCAGGGACCGGCGCGGTGATCGCGAGCGCGGCGTTCCTTCACGTGCGCGACGCGCGCCCGCGTCGGCGCCGTCCACGCGGCAGGCTCCGGTGCGTGCGGCGGGGGAGCCCGCGTACCGGCGGCAGCGGGGATACGAACGCGAACGTGGTTACCGGGTTCAGCCGGGACGCGGAATCTGAGCGGGGGAACCGGCAACCGTGAGCTGATCGTCCACAGTGGTCACTGTGGACGATTGGCTTCAGTAACATCTCGTGGCGGGTGTATAATAACCTATACGGCTTGGCAATGTGGGCGCCATCTCGCTCTCCCGCTTCATCGTCCACAAAAGACACACGCGCACCGACCCGCGAGGATGGTGCCACGCGATGCCTTACTCGCGAGGCGCACCGGCTGTCGTCATGTGCTCCGCTGAGCAGCTTTTCAGTGGCCGCCGGAGCCCGTAGCCGTGCGGTGACCGCGTGTGTAGCATCGGCTCTGGGCATGGGCCGGACGCGGGCACCGCCCGCCAACGCGGGTGCCGGAAGCCTCACGAGCCTCAGCCCCGCCTCGTGCTGGGGACGACGAAGGAGTCGTGAGGTTGTTGGGCGACGGGATGTTGTGGCTTGCCGAAGCGATGACCGAGCTTGCCGATGCCCTCGACGCCGGTGTCGGCGACGCCGACTACGCCACCGCGGTGACGGCCAGACTGACGGAGCTGGTCGGCCCACTCGAAGCGGGGATCCTGCTTGCCGACGAGTCGGGTTCGCTCACCATAGGCGCGGCGGGCAGCCAGCGGGCCGCCCGGTTGCTCGCCGCGGAGACGCGGCTCGCTGAGGGGCCGTGCACGTCGGGGTTCGCCGATGGCGGCGAACTGCGGCGTGGCTTTCTTCCCGCGCTCACCGCGAGATGGCCGCGGTATTGCCTCGCCGCGACGGACGCGGGGTATCGGACGGTCACGGTGTTGCCGGTTCGCCGCCAGGACGCCGTCCTCGGTGCCGTCGTCTTCCTCGGAGCCGAAGGCGAGCAGATCGGCGACGACGAGTACGCGCTCGCCGCGGTTCTCGTCAGGCTCGCCGCGATCGGCATCCTCGATCGCCGTGCGTTGAACGCGGGCGCGGAGAAGGCGGATCAACTACAGCGGGCCCTCGATTCACGAGTACTCATCGAGCAGGCAAAAGGCGCGCTCGCCGCGCGGCTGGGGGTGTCACCGTCGGCGGCCTTCGAGCTGCTGCGTGGTTTCGCGCGGCGAAACAGGATCCTGCTTGCCGATGTAGCGGGCCAGGTCGTCGACGGGGTACTTACCGACGACGACCTGCGAGCGGGCAAGAACTCGAAGGCCGCGCAGCACTCGGGGTGAGTCCGGTGGCTTGTCGTCGCCTCAACCGGTGTGTGCCCGCTCGCCCTGTGCGTCGTGTCGCAAGGTACGGGCGAACTCGGCGACCTTGCTCTGCCTGACCGTGGTCAGGTGGCGTGCCATCACTTCACGGGCGGTCACGGGGTCCCGCCTGCGCAGGGCGGTGACGATCTCGTTGTGCTGCCGTTGCCCCAGCGCGATTTCCTCGACATCGTGCTGGCGCATCAGCGGGTTGTAGATCTTCTGTACGTCGAGGACCTGTTCCAGCAGCTTCGCCAGGGTGCGGTTCTTGCCGCACGCGCGGAGCGCGTGGTGCCACGCGACGTTGAGTGGCCTGATGGCGGCCCTGATCGCGTCAGCGGCCGGCTCGTCGCCGCTGCTCGTCGCGGTCCACAGTTTCTTGACCAGCGCGTCCAATTCCTCGGTGAGTTGTTCGAGGTGGGTGAGCTGGAGGTCGTCCGCCGCAGTCGCGGCGCGCTCGGCCACGGCGCACTCCAGCACGATGCGCGCGTCGAACACCTCGATGATCTCTTCGGGGCTCAGTTCGTGTACGACGTAGCCGCGAGTCCGGCGGGTGATCAGTCCTTCCTGAGCCAGCCGCGCGAGTGCTTCCCTGACGGGGGTCCTGGAGACGCCGAGCCGCTGGGACAGCGGAGTCTCCAGCAGGACGCTGCCAGGTGGCAGCTCGCGTTCGATGATCATGCGGCGCAACCGCTGGTGTTGTGCCGTGGCGGCATCTTCCTGCCTAGCCATGCTGACCTTCCAGGGATTCGGGGTTGCGCACAGTGTATCCATTCTGACGGTGCGCGATAACAGCACGAAAATTGTTCGTGACGTTAGTAAGTGATGCGACGGCGCTCACCCGGTGTCCACATCGCAGGATGGATACACAACGGTTTGACACGTACACAACAGCCTGCCTAGCGTGACGTTGCGCTGGTTGCCCTGGGTGACCACGGCGAGTGGGCGGCGAAGAGGCTCGCCCTCAATCCCATTGACCGGGCAGCAGCCCTTACTTGTTTTCGCGACGGAGAAACGATGGCGACATCGCGCACCGAACCACCTTCGGCCCGGCGGCGCAGGGCCGGGCTGCTCGCGGGCCAGGTGGCCCTGGTGGTCGGCGTGCTCGTGTTGTGCGAGGCGCTGGTTCGCGGTGGCGTGGTGTCCGCCCTCTACCTGCCCGCGCCGTCCGACGTCGGCGACGAGGTCTGGTTGCTGCTGAGCGGTGAGAGCGACTTCTACGCCAACCTCGCGGTGACCCTCCAGGAATTCCTCTACGGGTACCTGCTCGCCGTCGCGGCAGGCATCACCTTCGGGCTTTTCCTCGCGCTCGTCCCGCTCGCCGAGGAGTTCTTCCGCCCGTTCCTCGCCGCGTTGATGGCGGTGCCGAAGGTCACGATCATCCCGCTGCTGACCCTGTGGCTCGGCCTCGGCCTCGGACACAAGGTCGTCATCGTCTTCCTGTTCTGCTTCTTCCCGATCGTTTACAACACGGTCGCCGGTGTGAAACAGACGGCGGCCGAGCACCTCAAGGTCGCGCGCTCGTTCAGAGCGAGCAGGTTGCAGGTGATCATCAAGGTGATCCTGCCCTCCGCGGTGCCGACGATCTTCGCCGCGCTGCGCGTCGAGGCCGCGCATGCCATCGTCGGAGCGATCTTCGGCGAGATGATCGCGTCGGAGGCGGGGCTGGGCAACGGCCTCACCGAGGCAACGTCGCTGTACGACACGCCGAAGGCGTTCGCCTTCATCATCCTGATCACGCTCGTATCCGTGGTCAGCGTCAGCTTCATCGACTTCTTGGAGAAGCGGGTGTTCCTCAAGTGGCGCCCGCGCCAGTCAAGGCTGAAGTGAGCGAGAACGTGACCCCTCGAAAAGGAGGCCCCAACATGACACGCAGGACAAAGGTGGCGGCGGGAGCGCTGTTCGCCGTGGTCATGCTGGCGCTCACCGCGTGCGCGCAGGGAGTCGAGCAAACCGCCGACGGGCTCACCAAGATCACCTACGCGTCGTTCCCCGGCCCGAGTGGATTGCCGGCGAAGTTCGGTGACGTGAAGGGATTCTTCGAAGAAGAGGGTCTCGAAGTCACGTTCGTGGAGTCGAAGGACCCCGTCGGTCTGGTCAGCAGTGGTGACGTGCAGATCGCCGACTCCGACACCACCTCCGCGGTGATCGCGGCCGGAAAGTCGGCGCCCATCAAGATCGTGTCCTCGATGTACCGGACGAAGGGCCCGTTCTATCTCATCGGCGGGGAGAACGCGACGAGCATCGAGGACCTCAAGGGCAAGCGGATCGGCATCGGCCGTAAGGGCTCCGGTATGGAGGTGTACACCAAGTACATCCTGCGGGAGCACAACATCAGCGAGTCCGACGTGACACTGGTGGCCACGGGCGCCTACCAGCCCGCGTACGCGGCGCTGGAGAGCGGCCAGGTCGACGCGACGATCATCCACGAGCCGTTCGTCTCGCTCGCCGAGGCCAACGGCGTCGGTACGCTGCTGGCGAAGGGCTGGGACTACCTGCCCGACTTCCACACCGGAGTCGAGATCACCGGAACCCAGTTCGCCACTGAGAACCCCGATGTCCTGAAGTCCTTCCTGAAGGCGTACTTCCGCTCCGCGATTTACGCGAAGGAAAACCGGTCCGAATTCCGCGATTACGCCATCGAGCAGATCAAGGTGCCTGCCGAGGTGCAGGACAGCGCGCTGGAGCGGGAGGAGCCGATCTGGGAGAACAACCCGCAGGTCGACCAGGACGCGCTTCGCAAGACGCAGGAGATCCAGCGGGACCTCGGTTTCCAGGACGAGATCTACGACACCGGCGAGGTCGTCGACACCTCGTACATGCCCGATGTCGCGCAGCTCTCCGGAGGGGAAGCCAAGTGAGCGGCGGTTTCACCATCGAGGGGGTGTCCAAGACCTTCGACGGTTCGTCGTCGCCGGTCAGGGCACTCGACGACATCCGGCTCACCGTCGAGGAAGGCGAGTTCGTCGTCCTGCTCGGCAGGAGTGGCTGCGGCAAGAGCACCCTGCTGGAGATCATGGCGGGGTTGCAGAATCCGACGTCCGGAACCGTCCACTTGGGACAGGAACTGATCACGGAGCCGAACGAGAAGATCGGCATGGTGTTCCAGGATCCCTCGCTCTACCCGTGGCGCACGGTGGCCCGCAACGTCGAGCTGGGACTGGAACTGGCCGGGGTGCCGAAGGCGCGGCGCAAGACCGTCGCGCAAGAGCACCTGGAGCTGGTGGGGCTGCCGGACGCGGGCCCGAAGTACCCGCGCCAGCTCTCCGGTGGCATGCGGCAGCGGGTCGGTATCGCGAGAGCGCTGGCGACCGAGCCAGATGTGCTGCTCATGGACGAGCCGTTCGGCGCCGTCGATCACCTCACCAGGTTGCAGTTGCAGCGGGATCTGCTCCGGTTGTGGTCGGAGCACAAGCGGACGGTCGTGTTCGTGACACACGACGTGGCCGAGGCGATCGTGCTCGCCGACCGCATCGTGTTGCTCACGCCGGGCCCCGGCCGGATCGCGCGTACGTGGACGGTCGACGGCGAGCGGCCACGTGAACTCGACTCGCCGGAGCTGATGGCGCTGCGCGACGAGATCTACAGCCACATCGGCGGCGAACCCGCCGAGGAGTCTGTGCAGTCCACAGTGGACAGTCAGGTGGGACTGTGACCACGGTCGGCGAGGGGAGTGCTCAGGTGGGCGAGGCGAAGCCGAGGCAGCCATACCCGGGACTGAGGCAACGGCGGCAGGCCGAGCTGACCGAGGAGCTGCGGGCTACGCCCGCGCTCACGTCGTCGCACGCGGGTGCGCCGACCGCTGTCATCGACACGATCACCGGCCGGCTCGGCGCGCTCGACGCCGATCTGCTGGCCTTCTCGCTCGACCTGCACGCCAACCCCGAGCTGGCCTATGCCGAACATCACGCCGTGGCGGCGCTCGCCGCGCTGCTCGGCGAACACGGTCACGAAGCCGAGACCGGGGCCTATGGGGTGCCGACCGCGCTCAAGGCGACCGCCGGTTCCGGCGGTCCGCACGTCGCGATCGTGGCGGAGTACGACGCGCTTCCCGGGATCGGGCATGCCTGCGGGCACAACATCATCGCGGCCTCGGCGGCGGGCGCGTTCCTCGCGCTGGCCGATCTTGTCACCACGCGGGGCGGGCCTGGCGGCACCGTGACCCTTGTCGGCTCGCCTGCCGAGGAAGGCGGTGGTGGCAAGCAGCTCATCCTCGACGCGGGCGGCTTCGACGACGTCGACTTCGCGCTGATGGTGCATCCGGGCAACATCGACGTCGCGGGCAGCAGGTCGCTGGGGTTCCGGCAGGTCGCGGTGACCTACCGGGGCATAGCGGCGCATTCGGCGACCGGACCGCACTGGGGTGTCAACGCGCTGGACGCGGTCGTCACCGCCTACAACGGCATCGCCCAGTTGCGCCAGCACATCCTGCCGACCGACCGGGTTCACGGCATCATCACCGACGGCGGTCAGGCGCCCAACATCGTTCCCGAGCAGGCCTCGGCGGTGTTCTTCGTGCGGTCGCTCGATGTCGCGACGCTGGCCGATCTGCACGAGCGGGTCACCGCGATCCTCACGGCGGCGGCCACCGCGACCGGAACCGTGGCCGACATCCGGTGGGACAACGCGCCGCCTTACCTTCCGCTGCGTACCAACAGCGCGCTGGAAGCCCGTTACGCGGTGAACCTCGCCGAGCGGCGCAGGGTGCTTCCCGTTTCGGCGAGGCCCGTCGACGAGGTCGCCTCGACCGACATGGGCAACGTCAGCCTCTACGTGCCCTCGATCCATCCGATCATCGCGATCGCGCCGCGCGGGGTCGCCAACCACACCGCGGAATTCGCTACCTACGCGGGTGAGGAGCCGGGCGCGCGTGCCGTGTCCGACGGCGCGCTGGGACTCGCCGCGACCGTCGCGGACTTTCTCCACGACGAGACGCTGCGGGCCGACGCCCGCGCGGAGTTCGACCGCGAGGGCGGCAGGCTCGTACTCGACCAGGCGCTGCACGGCGGCGTGCCGACAACGAAGAAAGGGGAGCAGGCGTGACCGAGCCACGGCTGGACCACCTCGTGTACGCGGGGCCTGACATCGACCGGCTCGTCGAGCGGTTCACCGAACTGTCCGGCGTCGAGCCGGTGCTCGGTGGCAAGCACGTCGGAAGGGGAACGCGCAACTATCTCCTGAGTTTCGGCGGGGCGGCCTACCTGGAGCTGATCGGGCCGGACGATCCTGAGGCAGAGGACAAGCCCGCGACCTTCGGTATCAACACGCTCACGGAGCCGCGCCTCGCCGCGTGGGTGGTGCGGCCGGCCGACATCGAGGAGACGGTGGCCCGCTCGCGCCAGGAGGGGTACGACCCTGGTGACATCGGCCCGCTTTCCCGTCGCACGCCGGAGGGCACGCTGCTGGAATGGCGGCTGACCCCCAACAGGGGTGACCGGTTCGGCGGGCTCGCGCCCGCGCTCATCGACTGGCTCGACGCGCCACATCCCACGACGAATCCGTTGCCGGAACTGTCGCTGGTGTCGTTGCGCGGTTACCACCCCGATCCGCCCTCGGTGCGAAAAGCACTTGAGGCGCTGCGGGTCGAACTGGACGTCTCGGAGGGGCCTGCCGGTCTCGAAGCGGTGCTCGACACCCCGAACGGCCGCATCATCCTCCGATAGCAGTAAGCGAGAAAGGAATCCGATGACCAAGCAACGGCAGCTCGGCCTCACGTTGCCGCAGCGGGGCACGTTCTTCGACGTGCTGAGCCTCAACGAACTCGTCGAGACCGGCCACTACGCCGACGAGACCGGTCTTTTCGACTCGGTGTGGATCGGCGACAGCCTGCTCGCGAAGCCGCGGCCCGAATCGGTGGCGTTGTTCGGCGCGCTGGCCGCCGTCACCACCAATGTCCGGCTTGCCGTCGGGTGCCTGGCGAGTTTCCCCGTGCGGGACCCGATCCTGTTCGCCGACCAGTGGGCGACTCTGGACCAGCTCTCCAAGGGCCGCATGCTGCTCGCCGTGTGCACCGGCATCGTCAAGGCGAAGGACGCCTCGAAGCGGGAGGGTGCGCCCTACGGTGTCACCGACGCCTCGCGGGCGGGAAGGCTTGAGGAGAACACGGAAATCCTCCGTCGCTTGTGGACAGAGGACAACGTGACCTTCAACGGCGAGTACACCTCGTTCGAGGACATCACCGTGCTGCCGAAGCCGGTGCAGAGCCCGCCGCCGATCTACATCGCGTCCAACCCGGCGCCGCAGCCGCTTGCCAAGCGGGCGCTGCGCAGGGTCGCGCGTATCGCCGACGGCTGGATGACCACCCGCAAGAGCCCAGAGCACATGACGGTCAACCTGCCCGCCATCAAGGAATTCCTCGTCGAGGAAGGCCGCGACCCCGAGAAGTTCGGTGTCTCGGCGTACCACAACCTCAACCTGACTCCGGACAGGGAAGCGGCCTACGACGAGAGCTACCGGTTCCTGGGCGAGTACTACGGTCCGGTGTTCTCAAGGGAGGACACCAGGCACTGGACCGCGACGGGCACCCCCGAGCAGGTCGCGGCCGACATCGAGGAGCTTTACCAGCAGGGCGCGACCGAGGTGACGCTGCGGATCACCTCGTGGGACTGGCGCCGTCAGCTCAAGCTGCTCGTGGACGAGGTCATTCCGAGGCTCGATCTCGGCCGTTGAGCCGACGCGGCCCGAAAGTGCCCGTGACCGCCAACGGTCACGGGCACTTTTCGGGCGAGGGTGCTCTCGTGACCGTCACAGGTGCTCCACCCGGTCGCCACGCAACCGGTGCCGGGTGTCGAGTACCCACCGGGCCGAGGACTCGACCATCGGGTAGTCGATGTCCTCGTGATCGGTCAGCAGTACGACCCCGTCGGCGTCGCGCAGGTGCTGTTCGGACAGTTCGACGAGCTTGACACCAGGCGGGCAGCGGTGTGGTTCCACATGCGAGTCGACGACGTGCACGGTGGCGCCCCGCTCGTGCAGCAGGTCGATGAGCGTCAGCGCGGGCGATTCCGTCAGTTCGCCGGTATTGGCCCTGTGTGCGAGTCCCAGCAGGACGATCGTGGCGCCCGCGAGTTGTTTCCGGTCCCGGCCGAGCGCACCGGCCAGCCGGTACAGCACGTACTCGGGCATCCGGTCGTTGATGTCGTTGGCCAGCGCGACGAAGCGGAAATCCCGGTCAGGGTCGTGCCGTGCGTGCCAGGTCAGCCGACTGGGGTCGACGGGAAGACAGTGCCCGCCCGCGCCGGGGCCCGGCGTGAACGGGAGATACCCGAACGGCTTGCTCCCCGCCGCTTCGATGGCTTCCCACACGTCGATGTCGAGTTGGTGCGCGAACATCGCGATTTCGTTGACCAGCGCGATGTTGACGTGCCGGAAGGCGTTCTCCAGCAACGTGGTCAGCTCGGCCACCCTCGGGGAGCTCACCGGGATCGTCGTCTCGACGAGCCGTCCGTAGAGGTCACTCACCGCGGCCAGCGAGTCGGCGTCGATCCCCGAGACGACCTTAGGCGTGTTCACCAGCGTCCAGCGGGCGTTTCCCGGTTCGGTGCGGTGTGGGCTGTACCCGGCGAAGAAGTCGGTTCCGGCGACGAGTCCGCTTCCGCGTTCCAGCAGCGGAACCACGAGTTCTTCGGTGGTGCCGGGGCAGGTTGTCGATTCGAGTACCACGGTCGCCCCTGCCCGCAGGTGCGGCGCGAGCCCTCCGGCGGCGGCCTCGATACAGCTCAGATTGGCGACCGTGCCCCTCAGCGGGGCGGGGACGGCGATGATGGCGGCATCGAAACCGTCGGCGTCGTCATACCGGTCGGTGGGGAGGTACCTGCCCGAGTTCAGCGCCCACCGCAGCTCGCCGTCCGGCACGTCGTCCACATAGGAGTTCCCGTCCTTGAGTGACCACACCCTGACCGCGTCGAGATCCACGCCGACCACGGTGAATCCGGTGCTCACCGCGCGCATGGCGATCGGAAGCCCGACCTGACCCTGCCCTGCGACGACCAGTACGCCCTCGTCGCCGTTCATGCCGTCACCGGGCAGGAGCCGGACGTTTGCCTGCGCTGCCATTCGATGGCGCGGGACAGCCCTCGTTCGAGCGGCACCGGGTCGAATCCGGGGAACAGCGCGCGCAATGCGGTGATGTCCGCCGTCGAATGCCGCGCAGCGTCCGTCGGTGCTGGAGCGAAGTCCACCGGAAGCGTCCTGCCCAGCGACGTGGACAGCAGCCCGATCACCTCGTTGACGGTCGTCGCGACCCCCGACCCGAGGTTGACCGGCCGCTCACTGGTGACCGTCCCTTCCACCGCGTCGGCGAGTACACCGACGACGGTGTCCACGAAGGTGAGGTCGCGGCTCTGTGTGCCGTCGCCGTGCACGGTGAGCGGCCGCTCTTCCAGAGCCGCTCTGATGAACGCGGGCAGCATGGCCGCGTCGGAGTGCCCGAAGCGTTGCGACGGACCGAAAACCCCGAACAGGCGCAGCACCAGACTGGGCAGGCCGAACGAGGACCGGTAGGCAAGCACGTAGGACTCGGCGGCCAGCCTGCTCGCCGCCCAGGGAGTCACCGGCAGGCACGGCATCCCTTCGGCTCGCGGCTGGACAGGACTGTCGCCGTACACCGAATCGGAGGACGCGGCCACGACGTGGGCCCCCTCCCGCCGGGCGGCCTCCAGCACGGACAGCGTGCCCGTGACGTTGACCTCGTGGTCGTGCTCCGGTGAGCGGCTCCCCGGCGGCGTCGCGGCGAGATGCACGACACCGCCCGCTCCCCGGCACACGCCCTCGACGAAACCAAAATCGGCGACCGAGCCGACCCGCAGGTCGACGTCGAGACCGTCGAGATCGGCCGCGACGCCGGTACTCAGGTCATCGAGGGCGACGACGTAATAGCCACGCCGGATCAGTTCTCCGCACAGGTTGGCGCCGATGAACCCGGCGCCTCCCGTGACAACGACCTTCATCGGTTACCTCCGTTTTCCGCGGGTTTCGCGCGGTCACCGGCCAGGTCCGGTTCCGTTGTCCCGATCGGGACGAGAGTGCGGGCGAGACCGGCGGCCTCGCGGGCGAGTGAACGCGGAGACGGCCCCTCCGGCGAGTACACCGTGGCCGGGCCGGTGTTCACGCGCGGATTGGCGAGAACGACAAGTCGCCGCGCCCTCGACACCGGGTCGACCGGCAGCGTCGCCGCGTTCTGCGCGGGCAGCAGGCCCGCGCACAGCGCGTTCCATTCCCCGAGCAGGAACACCTTGCCCGCCGCATGAGGAGCGAGGCGTAGCACGGTCGCACGGTGTGACCTGCCCGCCGTCAGTACCACGTCCGCGTCGCCGACCAGGTGGGAATCGACTCGGCGCGACCGGAAACGCGAAGCGGCCCTTCCGCAGCCACGGGAGGCGAGCCCCGCGGCGGCCAGCGGTTCGATGCACCTGCCGTCAATCGCCTCCGTCCCGGCGCTGGACACCAGAAAACCCGCCGCTCCCCGTTCGCCGAGCGCCGTGACCAGAAGCTGTCTCGTCAGGATTTCGGCGAACGGCGAGTAATACGCGTTGCCGGTACAGACGAGGAGCACGCGAAAGACCTGACCTGGACGCGACGGCCGGCTCACCGGACCGGCTCGCCCGCTGGCCGGTGCCTCGCTGTCGTCCGGCCATTCCCGGCGACCGTCGTGTCCGGGGTGCGACACCACGGCGCGCTCGCCGTGGTGTCGTGGGGCGGGCTTTCCCGCCTCATCTCGCGGGCGCACCCTTCACCTGGTCACTGGTCACCACGGTGCCTTCGTTCAGGCGCGGCCCGCTCGGAACGGAGGTGTTGCCGCCGATGGTCACCGACCGTTGCAGGGTGACGCCGGCGGCGACGTTCGCGCCGGGAAGGAGCGTCGTGAACTCGTGCAGGACACTGCCGGTGCCGATGGAGGCGTTGTCGTGGACCTGACAGTGGGCGCCGAGCCGGACGCTTGCCGATACGAGCGCGCCGGCCAGCACGATGACGCCGTTTTCCGGTTCGACGTCGTGCGCGAGGGTGGCCAGCGGGTGAATCACCGTGGTCGGCCTTCCGCCGTTACCCCGCATGCGCTGGTGCAGGCGTTCCCGCGCGGCCGGGTCGGCGACCGCGATGACGTAGCGGCCGCCCGCGACATCGTCGGGCCTGCACACCGGGACGCCGTGTATCTCCGAAGCGCCGACGTGATCGTCGAGTAGCACCAGATCGCCGGGTTCGCGGCCCGAGGCGAACAAGGCATCCAGTACTTCTCTGCCGAAATCGCCCGCGCCGACGATATGGATCGGACCCGCGCGGAAAATGTCGTCGTCAGTCATGACGCGAAGACTCATCCCCTTTTCGCTCGATGCTCGCAGGGTGCTCCTGCGGGGAGAGAGGTCGGTGACCACAGCTATGGGGGCATCTGTGGCCACCGACCAGCTTGGGGGAGCTGCTCGGGGAAGCGGCCCGCGCAGAGTCAAACACGCGGGGAATGCATTTCGCTGGTAATGACACGCGATTTCATCCATTGTGGGTGAGCCTGGAAATGGTGCAGGTTATTCATGTGTCGGCTGTTTCCTGGTGTTATCCGATGACCGTGGTCCTGATTTGCCATGTCCACATAGGAATGAGGTTCGCCGGTGGTGACACCAACGTGTGTCACGCCCGGTGGTGAGCGGGGCATGCGGACACCCACGCCTGTTGGCCACCATGAGTTGCCGGGAGCATCCTCGTGTCCTGAGCGAGTCGTCAGCGTGAGATCCGCACTCGGGACGCCGAGATCCGCACCCAGGTCGCCGAGTTCCGCGTTCGGGACGGCGAGGTCCGCACTCCGTGCCTCGCCAGGCGTCCAGGGGATGCGAGGTCTGTACCAGTATGAGGTCTGTACCAGTTGAGAGTCGCGCGGTCCGCGTCGAGCGCGACGGCGCCCTGGGTTCCGGGTGGCCTTCTTGGGGAGCCGGGGCCAGGTGTCAGGTGCCCTGCCGTGCGGTGCCCTGCCGTGCGGCGGCGGGGTGCGGCTCCCCGCGTGAGCGCGGAACTCGCGGTCACGAGCGCGGATCTGATCATCCCGACTGCGGATCTCGCCGACCCGACTGCGGGTCTGATCACCCCGGACGCGGAACTCGCCGTCCCGGGCGCGGGTCTCGGCGGGCTTGCCAAGTCTGGCCTTCCTCGCGCCCGCACTGGTAACCTTCCCATCGTCTGCCAAGCAAATGCTTGGTAGGCGACGGGAAGGAGGATGTACGTGAAGTACGCGGTACTGGCCCCGGTCTCGGCCGACACCACCGCGGATCCGGCCTGGATCGGCGAGTTCGCCCTGCACGCGGAAGCCTGCGGTTTCGAGTCCGTCGTCGTTGTCGAGCACACCGTGGTCATGAGCCGCTACACCAGCGTGTACCCCTACGCCGACACGGGCCGCATGGAGCTGGCCGACGACTGCCGCATCCCTGATCCGCTCGACCTGCTCGCCTTCCTCGCCGCGCGCACCAGCACGATAGGTCTCGCGACGGGCGTACTCGTCCTGCCCAACCACCACCCGGTCGTGCTCGCCAAACGCGCCGCGACGGTGGACGCCCTGTCGGGCGGACGGCTCAGGCTGTGCCTCGGCGTCGGCTGGATGCGCGAGGAGATCGAAGCGTGCGGCACCGACTTCGCGACCCGAGGCAGGAGGGCCGACGAGCAGATCGACGTGCTGCGCGCGCTCTGGACCGACACCCCGGAAGGGGCGAGTCACCACGGCGAGTTCTTCCACTTCGACGGCGCGATGAGCTACCCGAAGCCCGCCCGGCCCGGCGGCGTGCCACTGCACATCGGCGGACACTCCCCGGCTGCGGCAAGGAGAGCGGGCCGCCGAGGTGACGGCCTTCAGCCGCTGGGCGTCGCCGGTGCCGAGCTGCGCGGGCTGGTCGAGCTGATGCGCGCGGAGGCGGCCACGGCGGGGCGCGACCCGGGTCGGCTCGAACTCACGCTCGGTCACGCCGTCGGCCGGATCACGAAGGACAAGGCCCAGCGCATGGCCGCGATGGGGGCGACCCGGTTGCTGTTGAGCCCCGCCCCGACCGCCGATCTCGCCGAGGCGAAGGACGAACTGTCGGCCTGCGCGCGACGCGTGGGGATCGCGGCGTGAGGCTGTCCGAACGCGACCGTCTCGACCTGCTCGACCTCGCGGCACGCTACGCCCTCTACGCCGACCGGCGTGACCTGGACGCGCTCGCCGGGCTGTTCACCGAGGACGGCGTTCTTGTGCTTCCCGAGCCGCCGGCGAGCCTCGCGGCCACCACCCGGCACGAGGGGCACGCGCGGATCGGGTTCGCGCTGGCCGCGCTGCACGACATCCCTGTCACCGAGCACGCCGTCCTCGGCCATGTCATCGACGAACAACCCGCGACAGGCACCGCGAGCGGCACGGTCACCGGTACCGCTTCGCACGTCACGGACCGGCCGGACGGCCAAAGCCGCGACCTGATCTGGCACGTGCACTACCGCGACCGGTACCGGCGTGACCCCGGTGGCTGGCGATTCCACACCAGGCAACTGGACATCGACTGGATCGAAACCCGGCCCGTGCGCCTGCACAGGCAGGGCGGGGGAGACAGGAGGCGGCACTGATGGCGGCGAGCCACGAAAGGACACCCCGGAGCGCGAGCCACCTCACGGGCAAGGTCGCGGTCGTCACCGGGGGAGCACTCGGTATCGGCGGCGGCATCAGCCGCAGGCTCGCCGCGTCGGGAGCGCTGCTCGTCCTCAACGACATCTCCGCCGAGGCGGCCGAGGAGACCCGCGCGGACATCGACACGAAGGGCGGCCGGTGCGTCGTCGTGGCGGGTGACATCAGAGAGAAGGCGACCGTCGCCAGGGTGAGCGCGACCGCGCTGGACCTCGCGGGTGGCGGGGTGGACATCCTGGTGAACAACGTCGGCGACTTCCGGCCCGCGGCGAGGACTTTCCTGCACAGCACCGAGCAGCAGTGGCATCAGCTGTACGAACTGAACCTGCTGCACGTCATGCGGATGTGCCAGGCGCTGCTGCCCGCGATGGTCGAGCGCGGGACAGGCGCGATCGTGAACAACTCCACCGTCGAGGCGTTCAGGGGTATCCCGTTCGCGCCTGTCTACTCGGCCTTCAACGCCGGGGTCAGCGCGTTCACGAAGAGTCTCGCCGTGGACGTCGCCCAGTACGGGGTGCGGGTCAACGCGATCGCCCCCGATCTCGCCGACACTCCGCAGACCCCTGCCGCGGCAATGCTCAAAGGTCGCGACCCGGATCTGATCAGGACCTGGATCCCCGCCGGTCGGTTCGGGCGGCCCGACGACTACGCCGCGGTCGTGGAGTTCCTGGTGTCCGACGACGCCGGTTTCGTCACCGGGCACACCGTTCCCGTCGACGGGGGCACGCTCGCGGCCTCGGGCTGGTACGCGCGAGCGGACCGCAAGGGCTGGACGAACATGCCCAACGAGGCGTGATCAGCTCGCGGGAAGTTCGGCGAACGCGGTGAGTTGTTCGAGGTAGTGGTCGAGACTGCGGTGGCGCACGCTGAGATTGAGCACGGTGGCTCCGGCCTCTGCGGCGGCGTGCACGGCCTCACACGTCGCCTCGGGTTCGGTCATGGGGTCGAGCGGGCGTTGCGGCGACATCACGACGTCGAATCCGCTGGGCGCTTCGGCGCGGGTGAGCATGTCCTTCAGCCGCGTGGCGTCCGGTCCTCTGAATTGGACCGGGGCGGGCGCCCAGCCATCGGCCAGAGTGATGGCGCGGCGAAGGGCGCGTTCGCTGTGCCCTCCGATCCACAGCGGCACCCGCTCCTGGACGGCGTGCGGATCGATGACCAGGTCGGCGAAGTCGTAGTAGGGGCCGTGGTAACTCACGACGCCGCCGGACAGGCTCGCCCGCAGCGCGCGGAGCGCGTCGTCGGCTCGCGGTCCCCGATCGCCGAAGGGGACACCGAGCAGGTCGAACTCCTCGCGCAGGTTGCCGATACCGAGGCCGAGCGTCAGCCTGCCGCCGCTGAGCAGGTCGAGCGTTCCGTAGCGTTTCGCCAGTTCCAGCGGATGGTAGAAGGGCAGCACGAGCACATACGGGAGAAACCGGATGCGCTCGGTGAGCGCGGCAAGATAGGAGAAGGTAGCCAGCGGATCGTAGAACCGTTCGCCTCTTGCCAGCCCCGGCGGGACGGCGACGTGGTCCGGACAGGTCAGGAATTCGAAGCCGAGCCGGTCGGCCGTCCTTGCCACGGTGGACACCTCGGGCAGTCCCGCCGCGTGCTCCCATTCGGGTCGTCGGCCGGCGAGGGTGACGATGGGTGTGCTGATCCCGCAGCGCATGATGCCGCTCAACTTTCCGGCGCGGGATCGACCGCGCTCGCCGCGAGCGCCCGTCCCCTCGCGCCGCCGTCGAGTTGCCGGTTGACCCGATCGCGCACCTTCCAGCCTTCGCTGGTGCGTACGAACTCCCACCGGTTGACGCCGGTGCGCGCGACGCGGAATCCCTGCCCGTCCTTGTCGCGGAGCACGAGTTGCGAGGTGGTGACCACGGCCTCGTCGCCGTCGAGCGCGATGTGCGGGATACCGAGGAGATGTGCCGCGCCGGAGCCGATGAGGCCCTGATGCCGCGTGCCGAGAACCATCGCCGCGATTTCGCGCCTGCCTTCGAAAACGGCGGGATCCGAATCGTAGCTGCCGTCCTCGGTCCACATCGCGGCCACGACCTCGGCGGAACCGCTGTCGACGGCGGGCCCGTAACTCGCCACGATGTGCAGCAGCGCGAGCCGGTCCTCTGCCTCGCGCAACCGCCGCTCCAGTGCGGCGAGCCGGTTTTCGGTGCTGGTCATGGAACCTCCTGAATCGCGCGCGTCGTGCGAGCCCAGCCCGCCGAGGGAAACAGTTCGGTGAGCGCGGTGAGCTGTGCCAGCAGGTGTTCGCGGTCGTGGTGGACGAAGCTCGCGTTGAGCATCGTCGCGCCTGCCAGCCGCGTCTCGGTCACGGCGCGCAGGGTCGCCTCGGGATCGCCGAGCGGGTCGAGCGCGCCGGTGTGCAGCACGACGTCGAATCCCGCCGGCGGCTCGACCGTGCCGAGCAGCGCGCGAACACGCTCGGGCGCAAGCCCGAACGGCATCCAGCCCTCGCCCAGCTCCACGGCCCTGCGCAAGGAACGCCGGGTGCGCCCGCCGACCCAGAAGGACACGTCCTCGCGTGGAGCGCAGGGTGTCACGACGACGTCGTCGAAGGTGTAGTGGTGGCCGTGATAGCGCGGCCGGCGCCGTCCCCACGCCACGCGCAGCGCGCGCAACGCGTCGTCGGCCCGTTCGCCCCTTTCGCCGAACGACGCGCCGAGCAGGTCGAATTCCTCGCGCAGCGAGCCGACCCCGACGCCGAGCACGACCCGGCCGCCGCTGAGCAGGTCGAGTGTCCCGTAGGACTTCGCCAGCGCGAGCGGATGGTGATAGCCGAGTACCAGAACGTTGGTGACCAGCCGGATGTGCCGCGTCCTGGCCGCGAGATAGCTCAGCGTCGCCAGCGGATCCCAGTAGACCGAGCCGCGTGACGCCGCGACATCGGGGGGAACGCCGACGTGCTCGCTGCACGTCAGGTGGTGGTAGCCGAGCAGGTCGGCGTGCTCGGCTACCACCACCAGGTCCTCGGCGCCCGCGTCGGCCTCCCACGGCGCGGCGGAACCGGGAAGCTGGACGACGACGGGACTGAGCAGTCCGAAGCGCATGACTTTCCTTTCGCCGATCGTGCTTATGTGGCCGGGTGGTCGTGGCGCGTCGGAATGTCCTTGATGGACTCCAGCACGCCCGCGAATCTCGCGTCGTCGGCGGGGTCTTCGGGGAGCCGGATGGCGAGCCCTTCGCACAGTCCGCCGTACCATTCGTGAAGTACGTCGGGCAGTTCGGCGAAGCCTGCTTCCGGGACGAGACCGGAAAGGACCTCGTCGGTGAGGACGGAGGAAAGCCGTTGCCAGCGCCGCTGGCCGACCAGTTCGGTGAGCCGCGCACCGAGTTGTTCGTGACCGAGCATCGAGAGCGTCGGGCGGTAGGCGGGAGTCGAGTACAGGAAAGCCAGTTCGCGCCGCACGAGTTCGCGCGACGCGTCCAATGTGGTCTTGTCCGCTCCGGTCACGCAGAACGGCACCACCACGACGCGTGGACCGCCGTCGGATCGGCCAGCCGAGGACGCTCCTTCGGCGAGCGCGGGAAGTGTTGTGCCACGCAGGAAACGGGGATGGGAATTGGTGGCGTGTGAGACGTAACCGTCGGCGTGCGCGCCCGCGACGAGGCACATTCTCCTGTTGACGCCGCCGGTCCAGATCGGCGGCGCGGCCATGGAAGCCGGTCCGGGGTTGAAGTAGGGTTGCAGGCGGTCGAAGCGGAAGTGACTGCCGTGGTAGTCGAGTGGTTCGCCGGTGGTGAACGCCGCGAAAATCGCCCGCAGAGCCCCGATGTAGTCGGCGAGCCACGGCGAAGGCCGCGACCACGGCACGGAAAACCGGCCCACGATGTTGCCCCTGACTTGGCTGGCGAGGCCGAGCTGGAACCGGCCGCCTGAGAACCGGGCGAGGTCCCACGCCGCGTAGGCGGTGACCATGGGACTGCGCGGGAACGCGAGGGTCATGCTGGTCCGCACGGTGAGGGTGGTGCTGTGTTCGAGCGCCAGCAACGCGACGGACAGCGAGTCGTGCACCGTCTCCGGGATGTGCACGGTGTCGAACCCGAGCGCCTCGATCCTGCGAACGCGTGTGCCGACGTCGTGCAGCGGGGTGTCGGCGGGCAGCGTCGTGACGAGTTCCATCACGCGAGGTCCGGCCGGACGGCGACGAACAGTCCCTCCGCCGACACGTGCGTGCCATGGCCGGTGGAGATGGTTCCGGTCGCCCTGATCTTGCGTCCCTCCGAGGACACCCGCTTGCCCCGCACGGTGCATTCGGTGAGCAGCGGCAACGGCCGGTGATAGGACACGCGCAGCCACGCGGTCATCGCCCTGTGTCCCGCGGCGGCGTTGGCGATGCCGAGTACGTGATCGAGCAGCAGCGCCGAGATTCCGCCGTGGACGTGTCCTGGCGGGCCCTGGTAGGGAAAGCCGAGCGTGGCGGTGCCGACGACACCGCCGGTGCCGTCGGCGGACACGGTCAGCGGGGGAGCGAGGGGGTTCGCGGCCCCGGTCACGGGATTGTGGTCGCGATTGTGCTCGGGGTTGTCCCACCTCGGCGGGGAAATCCGCCCGGAGCCCGCGATTTCGTCGGCGATCGCGTGCAGTTTGGCCGCGAGCAGAGCCGCATCGGCTGGCGGGTCCGCGTGCACGACGGTGTCGACGACCCTGCGAGCCGCGGCGGCGAGCTGAGCGATCCCTTCGGCCCCCGTCGGCGCGGGCTCCGGGGCGAGGTGAGGGTCGGCTGGGCTGGCTTCCCCTTCGGCCGGTACCGGCTCGGTCATGCCATCTCCTCCGGTCAAGCGCTTGGTCAACGGTAGGGAAGCCGGAACGGCCGGGCAAGGCCGTTGCCGGTCTGCGGGACCTGATTCGTGAACCGCTGACGTGCCCGGGCTCGTCCTTGACCTGGTGGTGCCACTCTGCTTATCGTCGGCCAAGCGCTTGCTTGGATTGCTCGGGTTGTCAGGGGTTCGCGGCGGGACGCGGTGCCGCCACCGTCACGACGGAGGGTTTGCCGACGATGAGCACGTTCGCCGAGATCATTCTGGAACGCGCCGAAGACGACCACCCCGGGCTCAGAGCCGGCGACCGGACCTGGACCTGGGCCGAGGTGACCCGGGAATGCGCCGAACGAGCGGCCCTGCTGCGCGAACTCGGCGTCGCGGGACGGCAGACGCACGTCGGCGTGCTGCTGGAAAACGTTCCGGACTACGTGTTCTGGATCGGCGCCGCCGCACTGAGCGGCGACGTGATCGTCGGGATCAACCCGACCAGGCGCGGCGAGGAACTGGCACGCGACATCCGGCACACCGACTGCGCCGTGCTGATCACCGAGCGGCGAATGAACGGACTGCTCGGCGGAGTCGACCACGGCGTGCCGGCCGAGGCGGTCCTCGACATCGACAGCGAACACTACGCCGCTTTGCTCGCAGGCCATCGGTCAGCGCCGCCGCCCGCCGAGCTTCCCCCGGCCGACGCGATCCTGTTGCTGTTGTTCAGTTCCGGCTCGACGGGCGCGCCGAAAGCGGTGATCTGCACGCAGGGCAGGTTCGGTTTTCTGGCCGACAGCTTGACCGCGCGCACGGAACTGACTCGCGCCTCGGTGACCTATCTGTGCATGCCGCTGTTTCACGGCAATTCGGCGATGATGAACCTCGCGCCCGCGTGGAAAGCAGGTGCGACGGTGTGCCTTGCGAGGAAGTTCTCGGCATCCGGATTCGCGGAGGACGTGCACCGCTACGGAGTCACCTTCGTCAACTACGTCGGCAGGGCACTGTCCTATGTGCTCGCCCAGCCCGAAGGGCCACGGGACGCCGAAAGCACGTTGGAGCTCGCGCTCGGCACGGAAGCCTCGGTACCCGACATCACCCGCTTCGCGGCCAGGTTCGGCTGCCGGGTGTCCGAGGGGTACGGGCTCAGTGAAGGCGTGCTGAGAATCAACCGCACGCCGGAAAGCCCTCCCGACGCGCTGGGGCTTCCGGTGGCCGGTGCCGATGTGCGAGTACTGAACGAGGAGACCGGAGCGGAATGCCCTCGCGCCGAGATCGACGAGTACGGCAGGTTGCGCAACGCCGAAGCGGCCGTCGGCCAGATCGTCGCCGTGGGCAAAGCGGCGGCGTTCGAGGGCTACTACGACAATCCGGGAGCCCACGCCGAGCGCGTGCGCGGCGAGGATTTCTGGACCGGCGATCTCGCCTACCGCGACGCCGAAGGCTACTTCTACTTCGCGGGCCGTTCGTCCGACTGGTTGCGGGTGGACAGTGAGAACTTCTCAGCCGCCCCCGTCGAACGGATTCTCCAGCGTTGGAACCGGATCGCGGAGGCGTTCGTCTACGCGGTTCCCGACCCCCGGACAGGGGACCAGGTGATGTGCGCCCTGCGGTTGCGCGAAGGCGCCGAGTTCGTTCCCGGCGAGTTCGCCGACTTCCTCGACCAGCAGCCGGACCTCGGGACGAAATGGCGGCCCCGGTTCGTCCGGATCGTGGCCGAGGTTCCGACGACGGGAAGCAACAAGGTCGCGAAAGCGGTGCTGCGCAAGACGGCGTGGAACACCACGGACCCGGTCTACTTCTCCGCCGGTTCCTCGCGCACGTTCGAACCGTTCGACAGCGGGAACCGCGACCGGATCGAGGCCGAGTTCGGCCGGTACGGCCGCGGCGCCCTGTTGCCGTCAGGCAGCGAACGACGATGACGCGGGGTCAGGACGGCCCCGCGCTCGCACGAGCCGTCGCGAGGTAGAGCGGATCGGTGCCGTCCCTGCGACCGGAAGGACCCTTGCCTTCCTTGGCCAGGAGCCTGCCCGCGTCCGAACGGGTCCATTCCCGGACCGCCCAGCGCTCGCTGATCGCCCACCTGCTCTGGCGGCGGGTCATGAGATCGACGTAGCGGAAACCGCTGGTGAAATTGCGGCGGGGGTCGTCGCCGGGATCGCCCCAGTGCACCGCCGTCCCGTAGGTTTCGCTGACCGCGTAGTCACCGTGCAGCTCCGCGATATGGTTGCCGACGATGTGCATGGTGCCGGAAAACCGTTGCAGGGCACCGGCCAGCCAGTCGACGTACTCGTCTGCCGTGCCGTCGAAACCGGTGTGATGGTCGATGCCCTCTGCGTGATAGGC
This sequence comes from Prauserella marina, assembly GCF_002240355.1. GTDB lineage: Bacteria > Actinomycetota > Actinomycetes > Mycobacteriales > Pseudonocardiaceae > Prauserella_A > Prauserella_A marina. Next base: position 3,492,341 of record NZ_CP016353.1, on the reverse strand, counting down.
GGAGCGGACGAGGCCGAGATCGAGCCGGTCGACACCGCGGCAGTAGCGCAGCACCACCTGGTGAATTTCGTGGCGGTCGTTGTGTTCCGAGTCGCGTGCGGCCGTCACTGGGTCACCGTCCACCCGCCGTCGACCGGGACGAACGCGCCGTTGACGTAGGCGGCGAGCGGGGAAAGCAGGAACAGCACCGGCCACGCGATGTCGTCCGGGGTTCCCATGCGGTGCAACGGGATCCGGCCGAGTACCCGTTTGCCGACGTCGCTTGCCGCGAATCCGGCGAGCCGGGGAGTGTCCGTCATGCCAGGAGCGACCGCGTTGGCCCGGACCTCGTGACCGCGGTAGGCGGCGAGATGCCTGGTGTAGCCCGTGATGGCGGACTTGCCGGCGCAATACCAGTCTGACGCGGTACCGATGACATTGCCGGCCACGGAGGCGATGTTGACCAGCGAAGCGCCATCCGGCGCGCCCGTGGCCAGCCACGAGTCCACCATGCGGCGCATGCTGCCCACCGAGATCCGCAGCGCCTCCTCGAATTCCAGTTCGACAGCCGAGGAAGGACCCGCGTTGTTGACGAGGTGCCGTATCGTCCCCAGTTCGCGGCTGCGAGCCAGCCCGCGTTCGACATCGGCGGCTTCGCTGACGTCGGCGGTGATGGCGTGCGCGGTCCCACCGGTCCGCGCGATGTCGGCGACCGTGGCGGCGACCCCGGCTTGGTTGACGTCCCAGGCCGCGACCGTCAGGCCCGCCTCAGCCGCGCGCAGTGCGACGGCCTTGCCGATCCCGCTCGCCGCGCCGGTGACCACGACGACATCACCGGCGCCGAACCCGAACGGTGCTCTGGCCACTGTGGTCATCGTCGTCTCCCGTCGTCGGTTCCCCGGAGCGGTGTCGTGCTCAGACGCCGTAACCGCCGTCGACGTCGAGCTTCTGCCCGGTGATGAAACCCGCCTGCTCCGAGGCGAGGAACACCGCGGCCCTTGCCACGTCTCCCGCGTCGCCGAACCTGCGCAACGGGATGTTGGCCTTCGCGACGGCCAGCGCGCGATCGTCGAGTTCGCCTGAGCTGATCAGCCGCTCGGCCATCCCTTCGGTGAGCATTCCGGGGCCGACGCTGTTGAATCGCACGCCGAACCTGCCCTCCTCGGCGGCGAACGCGCGCACCAGCGACTCGACCGCGGCCTTGGGGCTCGCGGAAAGCCCGTCCCTGACGGGGTAGCGGTGGGTCGCCGCCGTGGTGATCGCGACGACGCTGCCCTTGCTCTCGCGCAGCGAGGGCAACACCGCGTGCACGACGTTGAAGAACGCGGCGGCCTCCTGCCCGAGATGCTGGGCATAGCGGCCGGGGTCGACCCGCGACAGGTGAATCATCGGGATGTGCGGCCCGGCCGCGTGGATCACGGTGTGGATGGCGCCGAACCTGGCGCGCAACGTCTCGGCGTATCCGTCGACAGTGGACGGATCGGTGAGGTCCGCGGCGATCGAATCAGCGGTGACGCCGCTCGCCGTGAGTGCCGCGGTGAGCGTGTCGGCAGCCTCCGCGTTGGCCCGGTAGGTGAAGGCGACGGCCGAACCTCGCTCGGCGAGCAGCTTGCACACGGCCGACCCGATCCCGCCGGTGCCTCCGGTGACCAGTGCGACGCCGTCGCGAGCCGCGCCCTCGATCACCGGCCACCCCGCCTTCGTGGTGCGTCACCCGCTCGTTCGTCAAGCAAGCGCTTGGCCGGATGATATGGGGGCGTTCGGTGGGCGTCAACTGCCCGCCGGCGTAGCGCGGAGGCCGCCCGGCTGGGTCCGAACGCGGATGCCGGTGACGTGAGCGCGGATCTCGGCGACCTGAGTGCGGATCTCGGTGACGTGAGTGCGGATGTCGGCGTCCTGGACGGGGGGCTCGCGAGGGGAGCGCCGAGCTAGGTCAACCAAGCGCTTGCTTGTTCGGCTTGGCGTGTGGTTGGCTGGGCGGACGTGACGTCGACGCTGTGAGGTGGCCGCGATGACGGGGGTGTGCGCAGGGCGATCGGTGATCATCACCGGCGCCGGGCAAGGGCTCGGAAGAGCCCACGCGCGGGAATTCGCGAGGCAGGGAGCTCGCCTCGTGCTCAACGACACTGGTGCCGCCGTTCGCGCGCTCGCCGACGAGATCAACGCCGACGGCGGCGAGGCCGTCGCCAGCGTGGGCGACGTCGCGACATGGGACTACGCCGAAACGTTGGTGAACCTCGCCGTCGACACCTACGGCACGCTGGACACCCTGGTCAACAACGCGGGCATCAACAGGGACCGCATGCTGGTCACGATGACCGAGCGGGAATGGGACGACGTGCTCAGGGTCGACCTGAAAGGGCACTTCGCGCCGCTGCGGCACGCGGCAGCCTACTGGCGGGAGAAGGCGAAGGCGGGAGAGCCCGTCGCGGCCCGCGTCGTCAACACCTCGTCGGGCGCGGGGCTGCTCGGCAGCGTCGGCCAGGGCAACTACGCGGCCGCGAAGGCGGGCATCGCGGTGCTCACCCAGATCGCGGCCGTCGAGATGGCCCGCTACGGCATCGTGGTCAACGCCATCGCCCCCTCCGCGCGCACGCCGATGACCGAGGCGGTCTTCGCCGAGACCATGGCAAAGCCAGAGCACGGCTTCGACGCCATGGACCCCGCGAACGTCTCGCCGCTCGTGGCCTGGCTCGGCAGCACGGAAGCGGCTGGAGTCACCGGAAGGGTCTTCGAGATCGCGGGCGGCGAGGTGTCACTCGCCGACGGCTGGCGCCACGGTGTCGCCGCCTCGAAGAACACGCGGTGGGAGGCGCGCGAACTGGGCCCCGTCATCGAGGACCTGCTGGCGAAGTCCGAGGCGCCCGCACCGGTGTACGGAGCATGACGGTGACCGGTGACCTCACGGTGAGCCCCGAGGACGAACTGTTCAGGGCCGAGGTGCGGGCCTGGCTCGTCGAACACCTGCACGGGGACTTCGCCGACATCGTCGGTACCGGTGGCCCCGGCAGGGAGCACGAGGCGCTGGAGCGGCGCAGGGAGTGGGAACGCAGGCTCGGCGACGGCAACTGGATCGGCCTCGGCTGGCCGGTCGACAAGGGCGGCAGGGGAGCGTCGCTGACCCGCCAGGTGATCTTTCACGAGGAGTACGCGAGAGCGGGAGGGCCGGGGCGGCTCGGCCATATGAGCGAGCAACTCGTCGGTCCCACGTTGCTCGCGTTCGGCACGCCCGAACAGCAGGACCGGTTCCTGCCCGGCATCCTGAGCGGCGAGGTGTTGTGGTGCCAGGGTTACTCGGAGCCGGGAGCGGGCTCCGACCTCGCCGGTGTGCGCACGAAGGCGGCTGTGCGTGGCGAGGAGTACGTGCTCGACGGTCAGAAGGTGTGGACTTCGCTCGCGCACATCGCCGACTGGTGTTTCGTCATCGCGCGCACCGATCCCGCGCAAGATCGGCACCGTGGTCTTTCCTACCTGCTCGTGCCCATGGCGCAGCCGGGGATCCGGGTGCGGCCCATCGTGCAGATCACCGGCACCTCGGAGTTCAACGAGGTGTTCTTCGACGGCGCGCTGACCGGCGTCGAGAACAGGGTCGGCGACGAGGGCGAGGGCTGGCGAGTGGCGATGGGCACGCTGGCTTTCGAACGCGGGGTCGCCACGCTGGGCCAGCAGATCGGTTTCGAGCGTGAACTGACCGCCGTCGTCGAGACCGCGCGAGCGACCGGCGCGCTCGACGATCCCGCGTTGTGTGCCCGCCTCGTCGACGCCTGGATCGGGCTGAAAGTCATGCGCTACACGGCGATCAGGACGCTGGCCTCCTCGGGAGATGGCGCGCCTGGCTTCGAGGGTTCCATCTCGAAGCTGCAATGGGCCAACTGGCATCGCGATCTCGGTGAGCTCGCCGTCGACGTAGCGGGCACCGGCGCGCTCGTTACCGAAGGGGCGCCGTACGAGCTGACCGACGCGCAGCGGTTGTTCCTCTACACCCGCGCGGACACGATCTACGGCGGCACCAATGAAGTGCAGCGCAACATCATCGCCGAGCGCATGCTCGGCCTGCCCCGGTGAGGTGAGCGGGTGAAGCAGCACGGCACCGCGACGCACGCGGACGAGCGACGTGACATGCGCCGTACCGTGGCCGATTTCCTGGAAAGGTACTCGGATTCGGCTCAGGTGCGCGCGGCGATGGCGAGTGAGCGGGGCTACGACGCGGCGTTGTGGCGGCGCTGCGCCGAGGAGCTGGGCACGACGGCGCTCGTCGTGCCGGAACGGTGCGGCGGGCTCGGTTTGGGATTCGGCGACGCCGCCGTGGTCATCGAGGAGTTCGGCCGCAGGGTCGTCCCGTCCCCGCTGCTGACCACGGTGGTTGCCGCGACCGTGGCCTCGGCGTGTCACACCGGGGAGGCCGACCGCCTGCTGCGCGCGATCGCGGCGGGCGGACTCGCCGTCTCGATCGCGTTTCCCGGCGAACGGCCGGTTCGCGCGAGTGAAACCGGGGCAGCCTGGACGTTGCGGGGCAGGCCAGCGCCCGTCATGCACGGAGCGCACGTCGACACCCTGCTGGTGGCCGCCGACACTGCCGGTGGGCCGGGCCTGTTCGTGGTCGAGCGTGCGGCCGAGGGAGTGCGGTCCGATCGCTTGGTGACGCTCGACCAGACGAGATCACTGGCCGAGGTCGAACTGGCAGACGCCCCCGCCGTCCCGCTCGCGGCATCGAGCAAGATGAAGTCCATTGTGGACCTATTGACGGACTTGACGCTGATCGCGCTGGCCACCGAGTCGGCAGCGGCGGCGCGTTCCTGCCTCGAAGCCACCGTCGAGTACCTGAAGGTCCGGCACCAGTTCGGCAAGCCGCTCGGCTCGTTCCAGGCACTCAAGCACCGTTGTGCCGATCTCGCGGTCGACGTCGAGGGCGCGGAATCGACGGCCTGGTACGCGGTGGAAACCGCGATGTCGGATCCGGGGGAGCGGGCCGTTCTCGCGCCGCTGGCCAAGGCGGTGTGCGCCGACACCTTCATGCGGGTGGCCGCCGAGTCGGTCCAGCTGCACGGCGGGATCGGGTTCACCTTCGAACACGACGCCCACCTTTTCCTCAAGCGGGCCAAGGCGAATCAGCATCTGCTCGGTTCGCCGTCGGAGCTGCGCCGGAGGATCGGTACCGCGGCGGGGCTGTGACCCTGGAGTCACGCAACCTCTGCGCGCAGGACACAGAACTCGTTGCCCTCGGGATCGGCGAGAACGGCCCAGCCCGAGCCGTCCGGCTCCCGGTGATCGGCGACCCAGGTGGCTCCGAGTTCCAGCAGCCGCGCGATCTCCGCCTCGCGCGAGGTCGAGGGGCGCAGGCACAGGTGGATGCGGTTCTTGCTCGTCTTCGGCTCCGGCACCTGGTTGAAGTGCAGCAACGGGCCCTCCGGAAGCATCACCTGCGTCTCCGGCTCGCCCGGCTTGTCCTCAGGGTGCAGCGGGTAACCGGTCACCCCGCTCCAGAACCGAGCCAGTTCGTAGGCATCCGCACAGTCGGTCGCCACGTTGCGCACCACTGAGAACATGCGGCGATCCTGCCCGAGCGCTGCCCCGGCCGCCAGCGGATTACGGCTGGGTCCCGCCCGCCCGCGTCTCGTGCGGGGAGGGGTTCACCGCCAGATAGCGGGCGGGAAACTCGCCGCCACCGTCCACAAGCAACTCGGTGCCGTTGAGGTAGCCGGCCGACGGCGCGGCCAGTAGCAGGCACGCCGCCGCGACGTCGTCGGGCTCCGCCATCCTCGCCATGGGAATCGTGGCGGCGACCTGTTCCTGACCGTTCTCGTCACCGTAGTTGAGGTGGGACAGTTCCGTGCGCACGAGTCCTACCGTGACCTGGTTGACCCTGACCTTCGGCGCGAACTCCATGCCGAGTGACTTGGTGAGCATCGTCAGCCCCGCTTTCGCTGCGGAGTAGGCCGTCGCGCCCGGCGCCGGATCACGGCCCGCGACGCTGCCGATGTTGATGATCAGCCCGCCTTCGCGCTGGTTTCGCATCACCTCGTTGGCTGGTTGCGCGACGTAGAACGGGGCCAGCAGGTTGAGTGTCACGACCGCCGACACGAAGCGGGGCGACATCGTCGCCGTGTCGGCGGGTGGCGCGCCGCCCGCGTTGTTGACGAGCACGTCCAGCCTGCCGAAGCGGTCGGCGCAGGCGCGCACGACCGAGGCGGCCTCGCCGGGCCGCCGGATGTCGGCGGCGACGAAGGAGGCCCGTTTTCCCTCGTGGGAGGGCAGGTCCGCGGGCTCGTTCCGGCCGCACACCAGCACGTCGGCGCCCTCGGCGAGAAACCGGCGGCTGATGGCGGCGCCGATGCCGCGCGTGCCTCCGGTGACGATGACCGCCTTGCCGTCGTGCTCGCCCATCAGAGCCGTTCCAGGATCGTCACGTTGGCTTGTCCTCCGCCTTCGCACATGGTTTGCAGGCCGAACCGGCCGCCGGTGCGTTCGAGTTCGTGCAGCAGGGTGGTCATCAGCCTCGCCCCGGTAGCCCCGAGCGGATGCCCGAGTGCGATGCCGCCGCCGTTGACGTTGACTCTCGCCGGATCGGCACCGCTTTCCCGTAGCCAGGCCAGTACGACGGAGGCGAACGCCTCGTTGATCTCGACGAGGTCGATGTCGCCGATACCGAGCCCGGTGCGGGCCAGCGCTCGTTCCGTCGCGGGAATGGGTGCGGTGAGCATCCACACCGGGTCGGCGGCCCGCACCGAAATGTGGTGGATGCGCGCCCGTGGCGTTACCCCGTGCTCGCGCACCGCCCGCTCCGACATGACCAGCAGTGCCGCCGCGCCGTCGCAGATCTGGCTCGATACGGCGGCGGTGACGCTGCCACCTTCTTCCAGGGGCGTCAGCGCGGCCATCTTCTCCAGTGAGGTGGTCGCCCTTGGACACGTGTCCACGTTCGCCTCGCCGAGCGGGACGATCTCGCGGACGAACCGGCCCTCGCCGATCGCCGTGACCGCCTTTTCGTGGCTGTGCAGGGCGAACTCCTCCATGTCGCGCCTGCTGATGCCCCATTTGCGCGCGATCATTTCCGCCGACCTGAACTGCGAGACCGGCACATCGCCGTAGCGCCGCACCCAGCCCTCGGAACCGGAGAAGGGATCGGGGAAGCCGAATTGCCGGCCCGTCGTCATGGCCGCGGAGATGGGGACGGCACTCATGTTCTGCACCCCGCCGGCGACGACGACGTCGGCGGTTCCGCTGAGCACGGCCTGTGCCGCGAAGTGCACCGCCTGTTGCGACGATCCGCACTGCCGGTCGACCGTCACCCCGGGTACTTCCTCGGGAAGTCCCGCGGCGAGCCACGCGGTGCGGGCGATGTCGCCTGCCTGGGAGCCGATGGTGTCCACGCAGCCGAGGATGACGTCCTCCACCGCGGCCGGGTCGACACCGGCGCGGTTCATCAGCGCGGACAGCACGTGCGCGCCGAGGTCGGCGGAATGGATGGCGGCCAGCCCGCCTCCGCGTTTGGTGACCGGCGTGCGGACCGCGTCAACGAGGTAAGCCTCGGCCATGTGCGGATCCTCCCAGGTTGCTCTGCGGTGAGCGAATGGTCGAGCCGAAAGTCTAGCAAGCGCTTGGTTGGGTCGCTAGGATCGGGACGCGAATCGCGGCCGTGAGACACCGGCGTATTCACCCGGACCCATTCAGGGAGGCGCATCGTGCCGGAAACGAACACCGCGGGCTGGACGACCATTCCCGCCGCCGTGCGGGCAGCTGCCGCCACGGCTCCGGACACGCTCGCGGTCGTTGACGGCGATCTCCGGCTGACCTACGCCGAACTCGATGCCGAGGTGACCCGGTTCGCGCGTGGCGTGATCGCGAGGGGAATGCGCCCGGGGGAGCGGGCCGCGGTGTGGGCGCCGAACTCGGGCCGGTGGATCATCGCCGCACTGGGCATCATGGCGGCGGGCGGCGTCCTCGTGCCGGTCAACACTCGGTTCAAGGGCGAGGAGGCACGCCACGCGCTGGCCAAAGTCAGGGCAGAGCTGCTGGTAGTCGACGACGGTTTCCTCGGCAACGCCTACCTCGCCATGTTGCGCGGCGGGGTAGGCGTTGCCCTGCCGGAGCCGACAAGCGAGACACCGGTCCCCGCGCTGCCGTCGTTGCGCACCGTGGTGACCATGCGCGCGAGCGACGACCCCTTCGTCCTGCCGTTCGACCGGTTGACCGCCGACGGGGAGCGGATTCCCGCCGCCGAGGTCGACCGGCGCGTCGCCGATCTGCGGCCCGACGACGTCGCCGACATCCTGTTCACCTCCGGTACCACGGGTTTTCCCAAGGGCGCGATGGTGACCCACCGCAGCAACCTGTGGGTGGACGAGGCGTGGAGCGACATGGTCGGCCTGCTGCCGGGCGACCGCTATCTGCTGATCAACCCGTTCTTCCACAGTTTCGGCTACCGCGCCGGAATTCTGGCCTGCCTCGTGCGCACGGCGACCATGGTGCCGCTCGCGGTGTTCGACGTAGAGGCCGCGCTGGAACTGGTGCAGGCGGAGCGGATCACCGTCTTCCCTGGAGCGCCCACCGTGTACTCCTCGATACTGGCGCATCCCCGCAGGGGCGATTACGATCTCGGATCCGTGCGGCTGGCCGTCACCGGCGCGACCGTGGTTCCCGTGCCACTGCTGAAAAGCATGCGGGCCGACCTCGGGTTCCGGGACGTCATCACCGCATACGGGCTCACCGAAACCTGTGGAACGGCAACGGTGTGCCCGCCGGACACCGACCAGGAACGACTGTCCACAAGCTGCGGCAAAGCGATTCCCGGAGTCGAGGTCGTCATCGCAGACCCTGGCGGCGAAACGGTTCCCACCGGGGAGAAAGGCGAGATCCTCGTCAGGGGTGCCAACCTCATGGTCGGCTACTTCGAGGATCCCGGCGCGACCGCGAAAGCCATCGACGCGGCGGGCTGGCTGCACACCGGCGACATCGGCTGGCTCGACGCCGACGGCTACCTGAGGGTCACCGACCGGCTCAAGGACATGTTCGTCGTCGGCGGCTTCAACGCCTACCCCGCCGAGATCGAACGGTTGTTGTCCGAACACCCCGATGTCGCGGAGGTCGCGGTCGTCGGGACCCCCGACGACCGGCTGGGCGAGGTCGGGCACGCCTACGTCGTGGCGAGGGAAGGGCGAACCCCCACCGAGGAGGAGCTGACCGCCTTCTGCCGCGACACCATGGCCAACTACAAGGTGCCCCGGCACTTTTCGTTCGTCGGGGAGCTGCCCCGCACGCCGAGCGGCAAGATCCAGAAGTTCCGGCTCGGCGCGAGCCGCTGACACGCGCGATCCCCGAACTTTCACGAAGGAGTCACCATGCCCGAAGCCGTGATCGTCGCCGCCGCGCGCTCGCCCATCGGCAAGGCATACAAGGGCTCGCTCACCTCGGAGCGCGCCGACGATCTCGCCGTCGCCATGGTGCGTGCGGCACTGGACAAGGTGCCCTCGCTCGATCCGCACGAGGTGGACGACGTACTGCTCGGCACGGCCCAGCCAGCCGGAGAGCAGGGGTACGGCCTGGCCAGAGTCGTCGCGGTGACCCTGGGCCTCGACGACGTACCGGGAACCACGGTGCAGCGCTACTGTGCCTCCAGCGTGCAGACCACGCGGATGGCCCTGCACGCCGTCAAGGCGGGCGAGGCCCGGGTGCTGATCTCGGCGGGAACCGAGGTGGTGTCCCGGTTCGGTGCCGGCAAGGCGGACGGCATGCCCGACACCCGCAATCCCCGTTACGCCGATGCCGGAAAGCGCAGCGAACAGCGCGCGGCGGCAGGGTCCGCGCCATGGACCGACCCACGTGCCGAGGGCACGTTGCCCGACGTCTATGTCGCGATGGGACAGACAGCGGAGAACGTCGCCCAGTCCCGTTCGGTGAGCAGGACGGCGCAGGACGAGTTCGCCGCGCTGAGCCAGCAGCGGGCGCAGCGGGCCATCGCCGACGGGTTTTTCGCCACCGACATCACCCCGTTCACCCGCGCCGACGGTGTCGTCGTCTCCGCCGACGACGGGCCGAGGCCCGGCGTGACCGCCGAGAAGCTTGGCTCGCTGAAGCCCGCTTTCCGGGAGGACGGCACGGTGACGGCCGGAAACTGCTGCGGCCTCAACGACGGCGCGGCGGCACTGGTGATCATGTCCGCCGACCGCGCGAGCGAACTGGGGATCACCCCGCTGGCGCGGATCGTCTCGACCGGCGTTTCCGCGCTGTCACCCGAGATCATGGGCCTCGGTCCCGTCGAGGCGACCCGCCGTGCGCTGGCGCTTGCCGGTATGTCCACGAGCGACCTCGACCTCGTCGAACTGAACGAGGCGTTCGCGGCGCAGGTGCTGCCGGTGGTCGACGAGCTGAAACTCGACATCGACAAGGTCAACGTCCACGGTGGAGCGATCGCGCTCGGTCACCCGTTCGGCCAGACCGGAGCGCGGCTGACCACGACGTTGCTCAACGGGCTCGCTTTCCGGGGCGGTCAGACCGGTCTCGTCACGATGTGCACGGCGGGCGGCCAGGGGATGGCGCTCGTACTGGAACGCCTTTCCTGACTACAGCCAAAAGGAGGTAGGTCCAGGTGACAGCCGTCTGGTCCGGCCTTTCGATCGGGGCGGTCTACGCCCTTGTCGCCATCGGGTACAACCTGGTCTTCATCGCGTACACGACGTTCAACTTCGCGCACGCGCAGCTCATGATGTTCGCGGTATTCGTGACCTATTGGGGACTGGTCGTCGCGGAGCTGCCGGTCGTGCTGATCTTTCTTATCGCCGCGGTGGGTATCGGCCTCATCGCGCTGGTTGAGGAGTTCATCGCGATCCGCCCGGTGAAGGGAATACACGCGCACCTCGTCACCACGCTCGGCATGGCGACCCTTGTGGACGGTGTGACCAGGCTGATCTGGGGCGACCAGGTACTCAAAGTTCCCGCGACCGGATCGGACGCGACGCTGACTCTGTTCGGCGGCAGGGTCAGCGCCGTCGAGCTCACCCTGATCGCGGTCGTCATCGTGATCACGGTGGCCCTCACCGGCTACGGCAGACGGTCGCGCACCGGTCTTGCCCTGCTTGCCATGGCCGAGGACAGAGAAGCCGCGCAGTTGCGCGGAATCAACGTCGGCAGGCTCGCGCTCGGTGCCTTCGTGTTCACCGGCGTCCTCGCCGGACTGACCGGCCCGCTGGTCGGCCCGAAGACCTTCGCCGTTGCCACGCTCGGCGCGGCGCTGGCGCTCAAGGGGTTCGTCGCGGTCGCGATCGGCGGCTTCGGCAGCCTGCCCGGCGCGCTGATCGGCGGATTCGTCGTCGGGCTCGTCGAGGCGCTGTCCGGAAGGTGGCTGGGCAGCCAGTTCCCCACGATCATGGTGTTCGTCGTGCTGATCCTCATCCTTGTGCTCAAACCGACCGGATTGTTCGGTACGACAAGGGAAAGGATGGTGTGACCGTGGCACTCGTCCGGACTCTGCGCACGATTCCCTCGTGGGTGCTGCCGCTCGTGCTCGGTGCCCTGCTCATCGCGGCACCGTGGCTCGGCATCAGCTCGGGAACCCGCAGGCTGCTCTTGCTGACCTGCATACTCGCGCTCGTCACCAGCGGGCTCAACCTCAGCTTCGGCTACGCGGGCGAGCTGGCGCTCGGCCAGACGGCGATGTACGCCACCGGCGCCTACCTGACCGGCTATCTCGCGATGAACTGGGCCAACGATCTGCTGCTGCTCATCGCGATCGGCGCGCTGGCCGCGCTCGTGGTCGGACTCGTCTCCGGGATACCGGGGCTGCGGCTGGGCGGCTGGTCGCTGGCGATGACATCGTTCTTCCTCGTACTGCTCGTGCCGCAGCTCATTGAACTGCTTGAGCCCTACACGGGCGGCGCGGTGGGCATGGTCGGCATCCCCGGCCCGAAGCTGTTCGGGACCGAACTGGACACGATCACCTTCTACGTCGTCGTCGCCGTGGTGACCGTCGCCTGGTTCGTCGTCATCCGCAACCTCATCACCTCGCGGCACGGCGTCGCGTTCCAGGTGCTGCGGCAAAGCCCGGTGCTCGCCTCGTCGCTTGGCATCTCGGTGTACCGGTTGAAACTGACCGCCTACGCGGTCGGGGCGATCCCCGCCGGGATCGCGGGAGCGTTGTTCGCTTTCGCCGACAAGTACCTTTCGCCGGGTTCGTTCGGCTTCACCATGGCCGTGACGGTTCTCGCGGCCTCGATCCTCGGCGGGGCGAAGAGCATCTACGGCCCGCTCATCGGCGCCGCCGTGATGCAGTACGGGCCGTTGCGCTCCACGGACTTCGAGCAATACGCCCAGGTCGTCTACGGCGCTTTCCTGATCATCGCGGGAACGCTCGTCGCCAACGGCCTCGCGGGGCTCGCGAAGAAGGGTATCGGCAAGCTGGTGGCCCGCTGGGATCCGCCGGAAGCGCGCCCGGGATCGGTGGCTGCTGAACCCGAGGTGCCGCTGCCACCGCTGGCCGGAGCGCGGCTGCGGGCCGAGGACGTGCACAAGCGATTCGGCGGACTGCGAGCGCTGGGCGGCGTGAACCTCACCGCCGAGCCGGGCCGGATCACGGCGCTGATCGGGCCCAACGGCTCTGGCAAGACCACGCTGCTCAACATGATCTGCGGCTACTACCGCACCGACGCGGGCACGATCACGATCGGGGAAACGGACATCACGGGAAAGCCGACCCACCGGGTCGCGAGGGAGGGCGTCGCGCGCACCTTCCAGACCCCGCTGTTCCCCGAGCACATCACGGTGCGGGAAGCGGTGGCCGCCGGTGGCTACACCGCCCGCTACGTGGGCATGCCCTCCTCGATCCTGCGCCTGCCTCGCTATCGCAAGGCGGCCGAGGCCAACGACTCCGAGGTGACCACCATGCTGCGGCTGGTGGGCCTCGAACACCTCGCCGACGTCGAAGCCGCGTCGCTGCCGCTTGGCACGCGCAGATTGCTCGAAGTGGCGAGGGCGCTCGTCGCGCGGCCGAAGGTACTGCTGCTTGACGAGGTCGCGTCCGGTTTGGACGAAGACGAGGTCGACCGGCTCGCCGTGCTCATCAGGCGCATCAGGGACGCCGGTCCCGCCGTCGTCCTCGTCGAGCACAACTTCCGCCTCGTGCTCGACCTCGCCGACACGGTGACCGTGCTGGCACAGGGAGAACTGGTCGCCGAAGGCCGTCCGGCCGAGATCGAGAACCACCCGAGGGTGCGTTCGGAATATCTCGGGATCAGGCAGGAGGTCACGCCATGACCGACGATCCGCTGCTGCGTGTCGACGGCCTCGCCACGGGATACGGCGACATTCGCGCGGTATGGGACGTGTCGCTGCGCGTCCACGCCGGTGAGGTGACGGTCCTGCTGGGCCGCAACGGCGCGGGCAAGACGACGACCCTGCGCGCCGTCGCGGGACTGAACAAGGCCGAAGCCGGGTGCATCACGTTCGACGGCGAGGACATCACCGGCGTGCGCGCACATCGCAGGGTCGGGGCAGGCATCGCGTTCGTCCAGGAGGGCAAAAGGGTTTTCCGGCGCAGGACCGTCGAGGAGAACCTGCTGCTCGGCGGATACAGCACGGGCAAGGGCAAACACAAGCTGCGCGCCGAACTCGGCCCCGTCTACGACATGTTCCCCGTGCTCGCCGACCGCAGGCGCACCGTATCCGGTCAGCTTTCCGGTGGACAGCAACAGATGCTCGCGATCGGACAGGCACTCATGGCCAAACCGGCGCTGCTGATGTTGGACGAACCCTCCGGTGGCCTCGCGCCGTCCGTCGTCGCCGAAGTCATGGCGACCGTGTCGACGTTGAAAGCCTCCGGCATGGGGGTGCTGCTCGTCGAGCAGGCCGCCGCGGCGGCACTGGAGGTCGCCGACCAGGTCACCGTGCTCGACGTGGGCAAGGTGGTGCTCGACCGGCCTCGTGCCGAGGTCGCCGACACCAATGCCTTGCTGGACGTCTACTTCGGCAGGGCGGGCTGAGCGCGGGGAGTCACCGAGGTACGAGACCGTCGAGGAAGGTCGAGACGAAGTCGTCGGCGAACTGCTTCATCGTGTACTGCCGGGTTGGTTTGAACCAGCGGACCGAAAGCCACAGCGCGTCCCGCAGCATCCGGTAGAGCACGCGTGGCGGGATGTCGGACCGGAAGTCGCCGGAAGCGGCGCCGGCTTCGAGCACGTTGATCCAGGTCTTCTGGATGGTGTTGGCCGACACCTTGATGTGGTTGTAGCCCTCAAGCGACATCAGGTAGTTGCCGCTGTTCTGGTAGATCTCGGTGGCGTGCGGGTGGGATTCGATCACCGCGAGCGAGCCGTGCACGAGCTCGGCCAGTTCCGTACGGGGGTCGTGGCCCGCGGCCATGATCTCCGTGTAACGCGCGCTCAGATCGTCGAGATAATTGGTGACAATGGCGTCCACCATTTCATCTTTCGATTTGAAATGGTGGTACAGGCTTCCCGAAAGTATGCCGACGGCATCGGCGATCTCGCGGACCGTGGTCGCCACGATCCCCTTGCTGGCGAACAGAGTTGCCGCGTGTTGCAGAATAACCGAGCGACGATCCTGCGGCGCTACCATTGTGTTCCCTTCCGGCCGCGAACGGCAGCCTGTGTAACGCCGTATTTGCCAATCAAGCGCTTGTTACACCTGTCGATTGAGCCTACCGCACCCCGATGTCCGCGGGTGAGCGGGGCGGGAACACATTCATCCGGATGGCACCGGTGTGCGCGCGGCGCCCGTCGTCCCGGCTGGCGGAAACAGCGCCCCGGACACCGGTTCAGGTCTGTGGAACCGGGTCTTGACGAGGGGTGACGCCGCTCCTACGGTAGCCCGACCAAGCGCTTGCTACTGGTGGCAGGCCCTGTGTCGAAGGAGACCAGGCGTGTGGAAGCGAATCGGCGGGATTCTGGCGGCTGCCCTTCTCGCGGGCACCGCCTGCGCCCCTGACACCGGCGAGGAAGCGACGGACGAGAACGCGCCATACCGGATCGTCCAGTTGCTCGGCCAGAACCAGCCAGGCCCCGCCGCCCTTAATGCCAAGGCCGCCGCGCACGCCGCGGAGGCGGCGGTGGCCGTACTCAACGAGCGGGGCGGCATCAACGGTCACCAGGTCGACCTGGAGATCATCGACGACGGCGGCGACCCGACCACCGCCGTGACCAAGCTCCAGGAACGGCTCGGCAACGGGCCGAAACCGAACCTGGTGCTTCCCGGAAACACGAGCGCGGAGGCGCTGCCGATGGCGCCGATCATCACCGATGCCGAGATCTTCTCCGTGCAGCAGGCATCGGCCGACGAACTCGACGATCCGGCGAAGTACCCCTATTTGTTCAAGGTGCCGCCCGTCCCCGACACCTGGGCGAGAGGGTTCGCCGAATACGCCGAGGACAACGGCGTGAAACGGGTCGCGATGATCGCCGGTAAGGACGCCTTCGCGCAGGCGACGGTGCACGCGACGAGGAAGGCGCTCGACGAGGCGGGGCTGACGCTTTCCGGCGAGGAGACCTACACCGCCGAAGACCTCGACGTCACCGCGCAGCTGGAACGACTGAGGGCCACCGATCCCGATCTCGTGTTCATGCAGGGCGCCGGCGCATCCGTCGGCTATGTACTGGAGAGCAGGCGCAAGATCGGCTGGACCGGCCTTCCGCTCGTGGCCGACTCGACCTCGGCGGTGACCTCGCTGCTCAACAGGCCAGCACCCGAAGGGCTGGTCGGCACCCCCGCGACGGAGAACGTGCATCTTCAGGTGCTCGCGGGCGCGGTGCAGGGAGCCGAGGCGGCCCGGTCCGAACCACTGGAGACGATGATCGCCGCGCTCAAGGAGAAGGGCGACATCGCACTGCCGCTCAACGCCTACTTCGCCTACGACGGCATCATGCTCGCGGCCAAGGCCGCTGAGGAGACGGGCACGATCACCGACGCCAAGGCGCAGACCGAATACCTGGAAGGGATGACCCCCGGCGAGACCGGGCTGTGGGCGCTGTCGAACTACACGTTCACGCCCGAATCGCACGGACCCGCCATCGACCCTGGCGCCGTCGCTGTCGTGCCGGTCTCGGTGCTGACCGACGGCCGCTACGCGAGCGGACAGTGAGGACGTGGTGGCCCGATGCGGCACCTGAGTGGCAAGGCCGTGGTGATCACCGGCGCCGGCAGGGGGCTCGGTGAGGCGTACGCGAGGGCGGTGGCCGCCGAGGGTGCCTCGGTGGTCGTCAACGACCTCGACGCGGAACTGGCCGACGAGGTCGCCGCGTGCATCGTCGGAGCGGGAGGGACGGCCGTCGCCCACCCCTGCGACGTGAGCGAATGGGACCAGGCCGCAGCACTCGTCGAACGGTGTGTCACCGAGTTCGGCACCATCGACGGGCTGGTGAACAACGCGGGGTACTTCTCGCTCGCCCTTCCGCAGGAACAACGACAGGAAGCGTTGCGCCGCACCGTGGACGTCAACCTCGTCGGCACGGCCGCGTGCGGGGTGCACGCGCTGCGGCACATGATCGGCCGAGGCACCGGGGTCGTGCTCAACGTGACCTCGGGTGAGCAGATGGGCAAGACCGCGTCGGCGATCTACGGCGCGACCAAGGCCGCCGTGGCCACGCTGACCTATTCCTGGGCCGAGGACGTCCGCGAACACGGCGTGCGGGTCAACGCCGTCTCGCCCAACGCGCACACCGCGATGGCTGCGGTCTACGCCAGGTACCGGGGTGAGGCAGGCGCCCAGAACACCGGCATCGCGCCGGCGACCAACGCGCCGCTCGTGGTGTACCTGTTGTCGGAACTGAGCGCGGCGGTCACCGGCCAGGTGGTGCGCCTGGCCGGTGACGAACTGATGCTGTGCACGCATCCGGCGGTACTCGACCCGGTTCTGCACAGTGCCGAGTGGACGGTGGAGGCGATCGCCGAGGCATTCGACCGCGACCTGACCGGCAGGCAGCAACCCTCGGGTGTGCGCAGGGTCGCCTCCACGGTGCTGGCGTGAAGGGATCCCTCCTCGGCGATACACCTACCCTGGGGCGGGGTCGGCCCACCGGGCTCGCCGCTTCTCGGTGAACGCACGCGCGCCCTCTGCCGCGTCGGGGCCCGCCAGCAGCGTCGCGGTTTCCGCGAGATTCGTCTCGCGGCGCCGCTCGGCCGTGAGCGTGAGCGCGCCGAGCAGCAGTCGTTTCGTGGCCGCGATCGCGGCGGGGGAGTGTTCGGCGATCCTGGCCGCGAGCGCGATCGCCGCGGATTTCACCTGCCCGGCAGGCACCACGCGGTTGACCAGACCGAGTTCGGCCGCCCTCGGCGCGGAAAGGGGGTCGCAGGTCAGCGCGATCTCCATCGCCACCGCCAGTGGCAGCTGAACCGGCAGGTCGGTTCCGCCTTCCGTCGCCGCGATACCCCGGCTCGCCTCGGGAAGCGCGAACACCGCGTGGTCGGCGGAGACCCTGAGATCGCACGCCAGCGCCAGTTCGAAACCGCCGCCGATCGCGGCGCCGTTGATCGCCGCGACGACGGGTTTGGGATATCCGTCCCGCAACAGGTTCACCGGCCTCGTCGCGGGACCGGGGATACCGTGCTCCGCGGCGGCCTTCAGGTCGAGGCCCGCGCTGAACGCCTTGTCACCTTCGGCGGTCAGCACGACCGCGCGCACCCCGCCGTCGCGGGCGGCGGCAAGCAGCGCGTCCCGCAACCTGACCATGGTGTCCGCGTCGAGCGCGTTGCGCACGTGTGGCCGGTCGATCGTCAGTACCCGCACCGCGCCGGCCCGCTCGTCTCGCACCGTCATTTTCGTTCTCCTCACTGGTAATCCGGCCACCTCACGGAGCTTGACGGGTGGGACCTGACTGGTACTGTAGCCAACCAAGCGCTTGCTACATACCGCCACGTCGACAAGCCAGGGGAGCTGCGCATGGCCGACAAACGGATGACGGGGACAGAAGTGGTGTCCCGGCTGGAATCCGGGATGACCATCGGCATCGGCGGCTGGGGTTCTCGCCGCAAGCCCATGTCACTGGTCAGGGAAATCCTGCGGTCCGAGCTGACCGACCTCACCGTCGTCAGCTACGGCGGCCCCGACGTCGGGTTGCTGTGCGCGGCGGGGAAGGTGCGCAAGCTCGTGTTCGGGTTCGTCTCGCTGGACTCGATCGCGCTCGACCCGCATTTCCGCGCGGCACGGCAGGCGGGCGACATCGAGGTCGCCGAATACGACGAGGGCATGCTCCAGTGGGGGCTCTACGCGGCAGGGCTGAACCTGCCCTTCCTGCCGACCCGCGCGGGCCTCGGCTCCGACGTAGTCACCCACAACCCCGAGCTGCGGACCGTGCCGGACCCCTACGGCGGCGACGAGGTGCTCGCCATGCCCGCGCTTCGGCTCGATGCCGCGCTCGTGCACATGAACCGCGCCGACATCCACGGCAACGCCCAGTTCCTCGGGCCGGACCCCTACTTCGACGACCTGTACTGCATGGCCGCCGAGCAGGCTTTCGTTTCCTGCGAGAAGATCGTGCCGACGGCCGAACTGACGGCGCGAGCGCATCCCGCGACGCTCAAGATCAACCGCATGATGGTGACCGCCGTCGTCGAGGCACCAGGCGGGGCGCACTTCACCTCGTGCGTCCCCGACTACGACAGGGACGAGGCGTTTCAGCGCGAGTACGTCGCGGCAGCGGTGGATCCGGCCGCGTGGAGCGCCTTCGCGGACCGCTACCTCAGCGGTGTCGAGCAGGACTGGCACGCCGCGGTGGTGGCGAGGGCACAGGAGGTTCCGGCATGACGGAGACGGCGACGCCGGGCGGCGCGGCCACCTCGGCACCGGCGGCTCCCGCGACGAGGGCGGAGGTGTGCGTCGTGGCCTGTGCCAACGCCTTCCGCGGCAACGGCGAGGTGCTCGCCAGCGCGTTCGGGACCGTCCCCGCGATCGGGGTACGGCTGGCGAGGCACACATTCTCACCCGACCTGCTGCTCTCCGACGGTGAGGCGAACTTGCTGCGCGGGACGTGGCCGGTGGGCGGCCCGGCCACCGGCGAAATCGAGGCATGGGCACCGTTTCGTACCGTGTTCGACCTGGTGTGGCACGGCAAACGGCACGTCATGATGATCCCCTCGCAGGTCGACGGGCACGGCAACACCAACATCTCGGCCATCGGCGACTACCGGCGGCCCAAGGTGCAGCTGCTCGGTGTCCGCGGCGCGCCCGGCAACACGGTGAGTCACCCGACCAGCTACTGGGTTCCCAAGCACTCGAAGCGGGTTTTCGTGTCCGAGGTGGACATGGTCGGCGGGGTCGGCACCGACAGGGCCGCGCAGGCGGGACCGGCCGCGCGGCGCTTCCACGACCTCCGGCGGATCGTCACCAACCTCGCCGTTCTCGACTTCGCCGACGACGGCACGGTGCGGCTGGCCTCGGTCCACCCAGGTGTCTCCGTCGACGAGGTCGTCGAGGCCACCGGTTTCGTGCTCAGCGGAACTGACGGCGCCGTCGTGACGACGCCGCTGCCCTCGGCCGACGAGCTGGCGCTCATCAGGGACGTGCTCGATCCCGGCAACCTTCGGGACAAGGAGGTTCCGGGGTGAGTGTTCCCTCCGCGCTGCGGACGAGAGCCTGCGAGCTGTTCGGCGTGCGGTACCCCATCGTGCAGACCGGAATGGGCTACGTGTCCGACGCCGGTCTCACCGCCGCGACCGCGGAGGCCGGTGGCCTCGGCATCCTCTCCGCCGGACTGCTCGGCTACGACGAGCTGGCCACGGCCATCGAGCGGGTGCGGTCGGCGACCGACAAGCCGTTCGGCGTCAACATCCGTGCCGATCAGCCCGACGTCGAGCGCAGGATCGACCTGTTGATCAGCACCGGCGTCAAGGTGGCCTCGTTCGCGCTCGCGCCCCGCCAGGAGCTGATCGCCAAATGCAAGGACGCGGGCCTTGCCGTGGTGCCGTCCATCGGCGCGAGGCGGCACGCGGAGAAGGTCGCGGCCTGGGGAGCCGACGCGGTGATCGTGCAGGGCGGTGAAGGCGGCGGGCACACCGGAGGCGTCCCGACCAGCCTGCTGCTGCCGCAGGTCGTCGACGCCGTCGACATCCCGGTGATCGGGGCCGGCGGCTTTTTCGACGGCAGGGGGCTCGTCGCGGCATTGGCCTACGGCGCCGACGGCATCGCGATGGGCACCCGGTTCCTGCTCACCACGGACTCGCCGGTGGCGCGGCAGGTCAAGGACGTCTACCTCGGCAAGACCGTCAACGACACGGTGCTCACCACCGAGGTCGACGGCATCCCGCAGCGGGTGCTCCGCGCCGGCACCGTGGAGAAGCTGGAGAACAGCTCGGCGCCGGGCAGGCTCGTGCGCGCGGTGCGCAACGCGATCGCGTTCCGCAAGCTGTCAGGGACGAGCTGGTCCGACCTCGTCCGAGAGGGCCTGGCGATGCGGCGGGGTGGCGGACTGAGCCTGAGCCAGGTCGTGATGGCCGCCAACGCGCCGATGCTGTACCGGTCGGCGTTGCTCGAAGGCTCCGCCGACGTCGGTGTGATGGCGACAGGGCAGGTGGTCGGGCTCATCGACGACCTGCCGAGCTGCGCCGAGCTGATCGACCGGATCATGACGCAGGCCGCCAGGGTGCTGCGCGGCTTCGAAGGAGGTGCGCGCCCGTGACCGGCACCGGCACCGCGTGGGCTGGGCCCGCGCACGGACTGCTCACCGGCCGCACGGTGGTGGTCACCGCGGCGGCGGGAACCGGCATCGGCTTCGCGACCGCCCGCCGCTGCGCCGAGGAGGGCGCGACGGTGGTGATCAGCGACCGGCACGAACGGCGCCTCGGCGAGGCCGCCGACCGGCTCGCCGAACTGACCGGCACCAAGCCGCTCGCCGTCGGTTGCGATGTCACCGATGGCGCCGCGCTCGACGCGCTGATGGACGCCGCCGTCGCCGAGCACGGCGGTATCGACGTGCTGGTGAACAACGCGGGGCTCGGCGGGACGGCCAGCGTCGCCGACATGACCGACGAGCAGTGGGACGCCGTGATCGGGGTGACGCTGACGGCGACCTTCAAGGCGACGCGCTCGGTGTTGCGGCACATGATTCCCGCGGGAAGGGGCGTGATCGTCAACAACGCTTCGGTCATCGGCTGGCGGGCCCAGCGCGGGCAGGCGCACTACGCCGCGGCGAAAGCCGGAGTCATGGCGCTGACCCGCTGCTCGGCCATGGACGTCGCCGAGCACGGAATCCGCGTCAACGCCGTGTCACCGAGCATCGCCATGCACGAACACCTCGCGAAGGTCACGAGTGACGATCTGCTGGCAAGCCTCTCGGCGCGGGAGGCGTTCGGAAGGGCCGCGCAACCGTGGGAGGTCGCCAACGTCATCGTTTTCCTGGCCAGCGACTACTCGACCTACCTGACCGGTGAGGTCGTTTCGGTCAGCAGCCAGCATCCCTGACACAGCGTCCACAGTGGAGGAACAAGGATGGTCGACAGCGCGGCGGAGGGCACGTGGGGCGTGCCGTTCCGGATGGACGTGGAACGGGGCAAGATCAACGAATTCGTGCGGGCAACCGGAGGAACCGTCGATCCGGCCGAGGAACACCCGCACGCGCCGCCGACGTTTCTCACCACCACATTCTTCTGGCAGCACGGGGAAAGCGATCCGTGGCCCTCGGTCGAGCTCGACCAGCGGCGAGGACTGCACGCGGAGCAGGAGTACACGTTCTTCGGCCCGCCACCGAAAGCGGGGACGACGCTCACCTGCCGTTCGCGCATCGGCGAGGTGTACACCAAGCCGGGCCGCAGGGGCGGCGAGCTGACCTTCGCCGTGATGCACACCGATTTCCACGACGAGAACGGCACGCTGGTGGCGAGAGCGACCATGACCGGTGTCGAGACGGCACGCCCACCCGAGGAGCAGTCATGACCGTGCCCGCACCACCGAAGCCGTGGGTGATCGGCCCCGTCACCCGCACCGACTTCGTGCGCTACCAGGGTGCTTCCGGGGATATGAACCCGATCCACCACGACGAGCGGTTCGCGCGTGCGGCCGGATTCCCCTCGCCGTTTTCCGTCGGCATGTGGCAGGCGGGACTGCTCGGCAGCTACGCGACCGAATGGCTCGGCGCGGCCAACGTGCGCGACTTCCGCGTCCGGTTCCGGCAGCAGGTGTGGCCGGACGACGAGCTGACCTGTTCCGGAACCGTGCTCAGGGAGTACACGGTGGATGGAACAGCGATGGTGGACGTGGAGCTGACGTGCCTGAGACAGACCGGTGAGGTCGCCGTGACGGCATGGTCGAGTTTCGTCGCGGACGGACCTCGGGAAGGTGGCGACTGACCGTGCACGAGCCGATGGAACAGTTTCCCCCGAGGGACCCCGACCCGGTCACGCGCCTGACCCATGCCGATGGCGTCGCCGAGATCGTCATGGACAACCCGCCGGTGAACGCGCTCCCGGTCGCGGGCTGGTTCGCCGTCGCCGAGGCCGTCGAGGCCGCTGGTGCCGATCCCGAGGTGCGCGTAGTGGTGTTGCGCGCGCTCGGCAAGGGATTCAACGCCGGTGTCGACATCAAGGAAATGCAGCGCACCGAGGGATTCAGCGCGCTGCTCGGCGCCAATCGGGGCTGCTACGCGGCGTTCAAGGCCGTGTACGAATGCCCGGTGCCGGTGATCGCCGCGGTGCACGGATTCTGCCTCGGCGGTGGTATCGGGCTCGTCGGCAACGCCGACGTCATCGTGGCCTCCGACGACGCGACCTTCGGGCTGCCCGAGGTCGACAGGGGAGCGCTGGGGGCGGCGACCCACCTTTCCCGCCTGGTGCCACAGCACCGGATGCGGGCCATGGTATACACCTCGGCGACCGCGACGGCGGCGGAGCTGCACGCCTACGGCTCGGTGCACGAGGTCGTCCCCGCGGCGCGGCTGCGGGAAGCGGCCATGACCCTGGCAGGGCAGATCGCCGCGAAGGATCCGACCGTGATCCGCGCGGCCAAGGCGTCGCTCAACGGCATCGACCCGCAGGACGTCAACCGCAGCTACCGCTTCGAGCAGGGATTCACCTTCGAACTCAATCTTGAAGGGGTCGCCGACAAGATCAGGGACGAGTTCGGCGGCGAACGGAAGGACGGCTCATGACGACCGGATCGGGCTGGTCCGGATGGACGTGACCTGGACGCCACGAGAGCGGGATTTCCGTGCCCTGGCGCGGGAATGGCTGACCGAGCACGTTCCCCGCGAACCGCTTCCCTCCGGCGACACCCGGGATGGATTCGCCGCGCACCTGGAATGGGAACGGACGCTGTTCGAGCACCGGTGGTCGGTGGTGTCGTGGCCGCACGCCTACGGCGGCAGGGACGCCTCACTGTGGGAATGGCTGATCTTCGAGGAGGAGTACTACCGGATCGGAGCTCCGCAACGCGTCACCCAGAACGGGATCTTCCTGCTCGCGCCGACCCTGTTCGAGTTCGGCACGCGGCGGCAGCGGGACGAACTGCTGCCCCGTATGGCCTCGGCGACCGACCTGTGGTGCCAGGGCTGGTCGGAACCCGGAGCGGGCAGCGACCTCGCCGGTATCCGCGCCAGGGCCGAGCGGGACGAGCAGGCTGGCGGCTGGCTGCTGAACGGGCAGAAGACCTGGACGACCCGGGGTGCGTTCTGTACGCACCTTTTCGGGCTTTTCCGCACCGATCCCGCGCAGGAGCGGCACCGGGGGCTGACGTACTTCCTGGTTCCGCTGGATACGCCCGGTGTCACCGTGCGCGGGTTCGACCGCCTCGACGGCGACGAAGGCTTCGCCGACGTGTTCTTCGACAACGTGTTCGTGCCGGACGAAGACCGGCGCGGCGTGCCCAGCGTGCTGGGTGAGGTCGGCAAGGGCTGGCAGGTTGCCATGGCCACGACGGGCTCGGAACGGGGACTCACGCTGCGCTCACCAGGCAGGTTCCTGCGAACGGCCGACCGGCTCGTCGAACTGGCGCGCGAGCGACAGCACGAGGTGTCCGATGGGCTCGTCGAGCGGATCACCGAGGGCTGGATGCGGGCGCAGGCATACCAGGCGTTCACGCTGGCTCAGGTCACCGACATCGTCGAGGGCCGCCCGCCGGGAGCGAGGTCGAGCATGAACAAGGTCTTCTGGTCCGAATTGGACATCGACCTGCACGAGACGGCACTCGACCTGCTCGGCCCGGACGGCCAGCTCGACGGGCCGTGGAGCAGAGGTTTTCAGTTCTCCCTCGCAGGGCCCATCTACGCGGGTACCAACGAGATCCAGCGCAACATCATCGCCGAGCGTGTGCTCGGCCTGCCGAGGAAGTGAGCCCATGCGTTTCGCGCTGACGGCCGAGCAGCACGACCTTCGTGAGGGAGTGCGTGAGCTGGTCGACCGGATCGGCAGACCCGCGCCACTGGATCCGGAACTCGCGCTTGCCGCGCTCACCGACGTCGGCGCGTGGGGATTGCTGGCCGGTGACGACCACGGCGGACTGGGACTCGACGAAAACCACCTGGTCGCGGTCCTCACCGAACTCGGCCAGGCCGCGATGCCGCTGCCGCTCACCGAGACCATCGCCTTCGCGCCCGGTGTGCTCGCCGCGGCCGGGCTCGGCGACGCCGTGGGAACCCGCTGCGCGGCCGATCCCGCCGCGCGCGGAATCGTGCGGCACGCGCTGAGCGCCGACTGGGTGCTGCGTGGTGGCTTCGGGGGTACCGGCGCCGTCCACGTCGTCGACCTCGCCACCGCGACAAGGCAACCGGCCGCGGGGACCGATCCGGCGGGTGGCCTCGGCCGGATCGAGGGAGGCAGTGAACTCGCCGTGGTCACCGACCAGGCGGTGGTGCGCACCGCGTGGTCGCGAGGAGTCCTCGGCTGCGCGGCACAACTCGTCGGGCTCGCCCGGCACATGCTCACGATGACCGTCGACTATGTACGGACGAGAAACCAGTTCGGCGTCCCGGTCGGCAGTTTCCAGGCCGTCAAGCACCAGCTCGCCACGGCGGCGATCCAGCTCGAATTCGCCGCGCCCGTCGTCGCGAACGCGGCCTTCGCCGTGTCCACCGGCGACGAGAGCGCCGAGCGCGACGTGTCGACGGCGAAGGCGCTCGCCTCGGACGCGGCGACCGCGATGGCCGCGACCGCGATCCAGTGCCACGGCGCCATGGGTTACACCACCGAGTACGACCTGCACCGGTATCTCAAGCAGACGTGGGCGCTGGCAAGGGATTGGGGATCCGCGCGGTGGCACAGGGCCAGGGCCGCCGACCTCCTCGGCCTGCGGTACGGCGGAACCGTACCGGCGCACTGACAGTCACCCGGCGAGAACAGCGGAAGGGAGCGCGACATGAGCGACACCACCGAGGTGGTCACCTACGAGCGGCGCGACGGCGTCGCAGTGGTGACCATGAACCGGCCCGGCTACCGCAATGCCCAGAACTCGGCGATGACCTACGCGCTCGACGCCGCGTTCTACCGGGCCGCCGCCGACGACGAGGTGCGCGCGATCGTGCTCGCCGGGGCGGGAAAGCATTTCTCGGCAGGCCACGACATCGGCACCCCGGATCGTGACGTGGACACGTCCTTCGACCGGCGCGCCGGACTGTGGTGGGATCACGTCGGCAAGGACGGCGTCGACAACCGGCTTGCCAGGGAGTCCGAGGTGTACCTCGGCATGTGCAGGCGATGGCGGGAACTGCCCAAACCGATGATCGCGATGGTGCAGGGGGCCTGCGTCGCCGGTGGCTTGATGCTCGCGTGGTGTTGTGACCTCATCGTCGCCGCCGACGACGCCTTCTTCGCCGATCCGGTCGTGCGGATGGGAATCCCCGGCGTCGAGTACTTCGCGCACCCGTGGGTCATGGGCCCGCGCTTCGCCAAGGAGTTCCTGTTCACCGGCGGCAGGTTCGACGCTCAGCGGGCGCTGGCGCTCGGCATGGTCAACAGGGTGGTGCCGAGAACCGAACTGGAGCGGGAGACCTTCGCGATGGCCGGGCAGATCGCCGAGATGCCGAGGCTGGGGCTGGCGTTGACGAAGAAGGCGGTCAACCAGGCCGAAGACCTCATGGGCATGCGGTCCGGGATGGACGCGGCGTTCGGCTGGCACCACGCGGCTCACGCGCACAACGCCGAGGTCGGTGGTGACTCGCTCGCCGGTCAGGACGCGAAGTCGATGAAGGCATCCGGCCAGTGATCAGCGTGCCGCGAAACCGTTGAAGAACAAGGTGATCAGGAGTTCGGCGAACTCCTCCTTCGAGTGTTCCGCGCGAATGGGCCAGTGCATGGTGGCCCACAGCGAATCCCGCACCGAACGGTAGAAGATCTCGGCCGGGACGTCGGCACGCAGGCTTCCGTCGGCAACCCCCTCGCGGATCGCGGCGAGCCAGTACTCGCGCACCGACCGCGAGGACCGGTCGACCGGCTCAAGTAATCCGTTGTCACGCAGGTAGGTGCGATCGTTCTGGTAGATCGCGGTCGGGTTCGGGTGCAGCTCGATGACCGTGAGGGTTTCGGTGATCAAGCCCCGCACCGTGGCTTCCGGCGTGTGTGTGCGTGCCGTCACCGCCGCGAACCTGGTGTGGATGTCGTCGAGGTAGCGGCGCAGGATTTCGGCGACGATCGCGTTCTTGGCAGGGAAGTAGTGGTAGAGACTGCCGGAGAACACGCCCGCCGTCTCGCCGATCTCTCGTACCGTCGTCGCCGCGATTCCCTTGGTGGCGAACAGGGTCGCGGACACGGTGACGATCTGCTCCCGACGGTCCGGTCCTGGTCCCACCTCGGTCTCCAGCCGTCGCGTGGTCGTTGGCCGGGCCGATGCTAGGGCACAAGGTGCTCGTCCGGTGCCGTCGTTCCGTCTGGTGGGCAGATGGTGGGTGGTTGAACGCGCATCTCGCGCGCCTGGGTGCGGATCTCGGCGTCCTGGGTGCGGATCTCGGCGTTCAGGTTGGGGGACTCGCGGGTTTTGGTGGGTGGGAGCGGAGCTGTCGGGCCGGGGATTCTGCTGTTATCGTCGCCGAATCAAGCGCTTGCTCAAGAGTGGAGGTGCTGGTGGCGGCCGAAAGTCTCGAAGCCAGGCTCGCCGCGTTCGTCGGCATCGAAGCGGAGCCGCCGAGGACCGCGAGGTATGCGGTCAACGAGGCGATGATCCGCAACTGGGTGGAAGCACACGACGACGCCAACCCGGTGTACGTCGACAGGGCCGCCGCCGAGGAGACGGGCCGCCCCGGCATCGTGTGCCCTCCGGCGATGATCTCCACGTGGGTCATGGCCGGTTACCGCAGGCACAGGGAAATCCACCGGATGCGCGCCGAGGGTGTCGTCGAGGACTTCGCCTACTCCCGGCTGTCGCGCCTGCTCGACGAGGCGGGTTACACCTCGGTCGTCGCGACCAATGTGGACCAGACGTACCCGCGTGACGTCCGTCCTGGCGACCGGGTCACCGCGCACATCACGATCGAGGCGATCTCGGGCGTGAAGAACACCGCACTGGGGCAGGGCCGGTTTCTGACGCTGCGCAAGCGCTACCACGACGCCGATGGCGAACTGCTCGCCGACGAGCGTTTCCGGTTGCTGCGCTTCAAACCCGGCGGGGGCGCCGAGGACGACGAAGAACGGGAGGGGCGGGCATGAGCGAGCAGCCACGCACCGCGGTGCCCCGGCTCGTGGTGACCCAGGACAACGAGTTCTGGTTCATCGCGGCGAGGCAGGGAAGGCTGGAGATCCAGCGCTGCGCGGACTGCCACACGTTGCGGCATCCGCCCGCGCCCGCGTGCGCGAGCTGCCGTTCGCTTTCCTGGGACAGCGTGCAGGCGAGCGGGAAGGCGACACTGCACAGCTTCACCGTGATTCACCATCCACGGGACGCGGCGTTCGGCTATCCGCTGCTCGTCGGACTCGCCGATCTGGAGGAAGGCACGAGGCTCGTCGCCGACATCACGGGCATCGACCGCGACGAGCTGGCGATCGGGATGGAACTGGAGGTGGCGTTCGCCGAACATCCGCACGGCGAGACGCTGCCCCAGCTGCGCAAGCCGGGGAGTGCGGCATGAACGCGTTCGGAGTGAGCACGGGAACGGAACTGCCGCCATTGGACATCGCGCTCGACCGGACCATGATCGTCGCGGCCGCCATCGCCTCCCAGGACTTCGAGGACGTGCACCACGATCCCGGCAAGGCGCGAGAACGGGGCACCCCGGACATCTTCCTGAGCATCAACTCCACCAACGGCCTGCTCAACCGCTACGTCACCGACTGGGCAGGCCCCGGCTCGCGGATCACGGCGACCTCACTGCGGCTCGGTGTGCCCGCGTTTCCCGGCGACACGCTCCGGTTCACCGGCACCGTGGGCGAAGCGGCACCAGGCGAGGTCACGCTGAGCATCACGGGAAGCAACGCTCGCGGCGCGCACGTCACCGCGACCGTGACCGTGGCACCTACCGCGGAGCCGGATACCGGGGCACGACGGGGAGAAACGACATGAGCGGCACGTTCTCGGGAGTGGCCGCGATCGCGGGCATCGGCGCGACCGAGTTCTCCAAGAACTCGGGGCGCAGTGAATGGCAGCTCGCCTGCGAGTGCGTGCTCGCCGCGCTCGACGACGCCGGGCTCGGCGTCGAGGACGTCGACGGGTTCGCGTTGTTCACGATGGAGAACAACCCGGAGATCGCGGTGGCCCGCGCGCTCGGGATTCCCCGGTTGTCGTTCTTCAGCAGGATCCCGCATGGCGGCGGCGGAGCATGTGCTCCGGTGCAGCAGGCCGCGCTGGCCGTGGCGACCGGCGTCGCCGACGTCGTGGTCGTGTACCGGGCTTTCAACGAACGCTCCGGCCACCGGTTCGGGGCCGGACCGCCGCCGTTCGCCTACACGCCCTCGACCGACCAGGAGTACCGCAACTGGATCAACCCTTACGGCCTGCTGACCCCCGCGCAGCAGGAAGCCTTCCTCGCCACGAGATACCTGCACAAGTACGGTGCCACGACGGAAGACTTCGGCAGGGTGTCGGTGTTGTCGCGCAAACACGCCGCCACCAATCCGAAAGCCTGGTTCTATCAGCGGCCGATCACCCTTGAGGAGCACCAGAACTCGCGGTGGATCGCCGAACCGCTGCGGCTGCTCGACTGCTGCCAGGAAAGCGACGGCGGGCAAGCGCTCGTGATCGTGAGCACCGAGCGGGCGCGCGACCTGCGGCATCCGCCCGCGGTGATCCGCGCCGCCGCGCAAGGCAGCGGCCCGCGGCAGATCTCGATGAGCAGCTACTACCGCGACGACATCGACCGGCTTCCCGAGGTCGCCTACGTCGCGGAGCAGATGTGGCGGCAGGCGGGAATCGGGCCTTCGGACATCGATGCGGCGGTGCTCTACGACGCCTTCACGCCGATGGTGTTGCTCCAGCTGGAGGAGTACGGGTTCTGCGGCATCGGCGAGGCGAAGGACCTCATCGCGAGCGGCGCGCTGGAACTGGACGGGAAGCTGCCGGTCAACACCCATGGCGGGCAACTCGGCGAGGGCTACATCCACGGCGTCAACGGCATCGCCGAAGGCGTCCGGCTGGTACGAGGAACCTCGGTCAACCAGCCCGCGAAAACCCTTGACCACGTACTGGTCACCGGCGGTTCGCCCGTGCCGCACAGCGCTGTCGTACTCGGAACCGGCTGAATCCCGGGAGGCGGTACCGAACCCAGCGAGTCCACAAGGCCCACCGAGGAGACCGAAGGAATGCCGCAACGAATTCCCTCGACGAGCGCGGTACTCGTCGATGCGGCGCGGACCCCGTTCGGCAAACGGGACGGCGCGTTGTCCGGCGTGCACGCCGCCGACCTGCTCGGTGCGGTCCAGCGCGGCGTGCTGGACCGCACCGGGGTCGCGCCGGACTCGGTGGGGCAGGTCATCGGCGGCTGTGTGACGCCGATCGGCGAGCAGTTCGGCAACATCACCCGCACCGCGTGGCTGCACGCCGGTCTGCCCGCCGCTACCGGAGCCACCACGATCGACGCGCAGTGCTCCACGGCCTTGCAGGCCGTGCTGCTCGTGGCCGGCCAGATCGCGACGGGCTCGCTCGACGTGGGTCTCGCCTGCGGCGTCGAGGTCATGTCGCGTGTGCCGCTGACGCCGAAGTCCGGTCGCGGGCTCGGCACCCCGCGACCGGAAAACTGGGCACTCGACACGCCCGATCAGTACACCGCCGCCGATCGCATCGCGGCCCGCAGGGGGTTCGGCAGGGCCGACATCGACGCCTACGGGCTGCGTTCCCAGCGAAGGGCTGCGACGGCGTGGCGCGAACGGCGCTTCGCGAGGCAGATCATCCCCGTCGCCGCTGGCGGCGGGCTGGTCGAAAAGGATGAGGGGCTTCGCGACACCAGCATGGCCGCGCTGGCGGCGCTGACTCCGACGAAACCGGACGGCCTGCACACGGCGGGTACCTCCTCGCAGGTCTCCGACGGAGCGAGTGCCGCGCTGCTGATGTCCTCGCGCGCGGCAGAGGAGACCGGCGTGACGCCGCTCGCGCGCCTGACCGCGCACCGCGTCGTCGGCGGGGACACCGAGTACCTCCTCGACGGGCCCGTCGAGGCCGCGTCCCTGCTGTTCGAGCGCACCGGAATGACCGTCGCCGACATCGACCTCTTCGAGGTCAACGAGGCGTTCGCGGCGGTGCCGATGTCGTTCGCGCGTGTCCACGGCATCGCCGAGGACCGGCTCAACGTCAGCGGCGGGGCCATCGCGCTCGGCCATCCGGCCGGAGCGACCGGAATCCGGCTGCTTGCCACCGCGCTGGCCGAACTGGAGCGAAGGGACGCCAGCACGGCCATGATCGCCATCTGCGCCTCGGCTGCCACGAGCTGCCTGATCCTGGAACGCCTGTGAACTGTTCCAGCCGCAACGACATCGACAACGGAGGACGGACGGATGCCGCTCGCAGTGACCGATGATCAGCGTGCGCTGGCCGACGCCGCCGCCGCGTTCGCGACACGGGCCGCTCCCGTGTCCGCCACGAGAGCCGCCTTCGCCGCCTGCGCCAAGGGCGAGGCTCCCGCCGCGTGGCCGGAACTCGTGCGCCAGGGCCTGCACGCCGTGCACCTGCCGGAAGCGCTGGGCGGCGCGGGTGCCGGGCTCGCCGAGCTGGCCGTGGTGGCCGAGCAACTGGGCGGCGCGTTGTTTCCCGGCCCCTACCTGCCGACGGTGCTGACCAGCGCGGTGCTCGCCGGTGCGGACGGCGATCCCGGTGACGCGCTCGCCTCGCTCGCGGAGGGAGCGACCGGAGCGCTGGTCGTGGGCGAAGGACTCGTCGCGACGCCGGCCGGCGACGGTGGCTGGCTCGTCGACGGCCAGGCGGGCCCCGTCCTTGGCCTGCCCGGCGCCGAGATCGTGGTGGCCCGTGCCGCGATCCCCGCGCGGGGGAAGCCAGCAGAGCCAGCAGAGACACTGTGGTTCGTGGTGGCCGAAGGGGCTTCGGCAACGGTGACCGCCGCCGACGGCGTCGACCTCACCCGTGCTGTCGGAACACTGTCGCTGCACGAGCACAGGGTGCCCCCGGCGCGGGTCCTTCCTTCCGTGCCGGAGGACTACGTCCGCCTTGCCGGCACCGCGTTGCTCGCAGCCGAGGCGAGCGGCATCGCGGCCTGGTGTCTTCGCACCGCGGTCGAGTACGTCAAGACACGGATCCAGTTCGGCAAACCGGTCGGCGCTTTTCAAGCCGTGCAACACAAAGCGGCGATGATGCTCGTGGGAGCCGAACGCGCGAGCGCGTCGGCGTGGGACGCGGCGAGGGCCGCGAGCCAGCCGCCTGACCAGTGGCGGCTGGCGGCGGGGCAGGCGGCGCTCACCGCGTTACCGCTTGCCGTCGACCTCGCTCTCGACTGCGTCACGCTACTCGGCGGAATCGGCTTCACCTGGGAACACGACGTGCACCTCTACTGGCGCAGGGCGATCAGCATCGCCGCGCTGGCCGGAAGCGCGGGTGATTGGGAAACCGCGCTCGGTGAGGCCGCCCTCGCGGGCACGAGGGACTTCTCGGCGGTGACCGGCGGAGAATGTGCCGCGCTGCGCGCGGAGGTCGGCGCCGTACTCGACGAGGTCGCCGCCATGCCGGACGAGGCGGAGCGCAGGATCGCGCTCGCCGAGGCGGGACTGGTCGCGCCGCACTACCCGGTTCCCTACGGGCGAGCGGCGGGGGCGCGCGAACAGGCCGTCATCGCACAGGAGTTCGCCGCCCGGAACCTGGCCGCGCCCACGACGGTGATCGGCGAATGGGTGCTGCCGACGATTCTGGCCCACGGCGGGCACGAGCAGCAGGACCGGTTCGTGCGGCCGACCCTGCGTGGCGAACTGGTGTGGTGCCAGCTGTTCAGCGAACCAGGCGCGGGGTCCGACCTGGCGAGCCTGCGCACCCGCGCGAAACGCGTCGAGGGCGGCTGGTCGCTGAGCGGCCAGAAAGTGTGGAACTCGCTGGCACACAAGGCCGACTGGGGAGTGTGCCTCGCCAGGACCGACCCGGACGCAGCCAAACATCGTGGCCTGTCGTACTTCCTCGTCGACATGCGCTCGCCGGGAGTCGACGTGCGCCCGCTGCGGCAGGCGACGGGGGAGTCGGAGTTCAACGAGGTGTTCCTCGACGAGGTGTTCGTACCCGGCGACTGCCTCGTCGGCGACGAGGGAGCGGGCTGGACGCTCGCGGTGACCACGTTGTCCAACGAGCGGCTGAGCATGGGCTCCACCCTGCTCAATCACGGCTCGGCGGCCCGGTTCCGGGAGTTGCTGAACTCACCGGGCAGCAGGGCGGACGTCGTGCGCGCGCTGGGCAGGGCGAGCGCACGGGAGCTGTCGCTGTCGGCGCTCAACCTCAAGAGTGTGCTGGTGCGGCTCGCCGACGGCGAGCCAGGCCCGGAAGCCAGCGTGCTCAAGGTGTACAGCGCGATCGCGCAGCGAGAGGGATCGCGCGAGCTGCTGACGCTGCTCGGTCATTCCGGTGCGGTGGCGAGCGAACCCGTGATGGACCACATCGGACTTCCCGCCGTACTGCTCGGCGGCGGCACCATCGAGATCCAGTTGACCGTTCTGGCGACGCGAGTGCTCGGTCTGCCCAGATGAGCGAGGAGCGTGACGAGGCGTGACGACGATGCGGTTGGACCTTTCCTCCGAGGCGAAGGCGCTACGAAGGCAGTTGCGGGAGTACTTCGCCGCCATCATCTCGGAGCGGGACCGGCGCGATCTCGTCGACCAGACCGAGGGCGGCCCGACGTTCAGCAGGATCCTGCGCAGGATGGGCAAGGACGGCTGGCTCGGGCTCGGCTGGCCGGAGGAATACGGCGGAAGGGGTGAGGATCCCGAAGCGCTGTACGTTTTCTATGACGAGGTGATCAGGGCGAACGCGCCGCTGTCGCTGGTCACGCTCAACACCGTGGGGCCCGCGCTGATGAAGTACGGGACTGCCGAGCAGAAGGACTACTTCCTCCCGCGCATCCTCGCCGGTGACCTCATCTTCGCCATCGGCTACACCGAACCGGACGCGGGAACCGACCTCGCCTCGCTGCGCACCAGCGCGCGACTCGACGGCGACGAACTCGTCGTCAACGGCAACAAGATCTTCACAAGCGCCGGGATACACGCCGACTGGATCTGGCTCGCCGTGCGCACCGACCCCGAATCGCGCGGGCACCACGGCATCTCGGTGGTGCTTGTCCCCACGAGCGATCCGGGTTTCTCGGTCACCGAGATCAAGACGGTCGGCGGTATCAGCACCTCGGCCACCTACTACACCGACGTCCGCGTCCCGCTCGGCAACGTCGTCGGCGAACTCGGCGGCGGCTGGAAGCTGATGACGAGCCAGCTCAACCACGAGCGGGTCGCGCTCGCGGCGAGAGGCGGTATCGCAGGCGAACTGTTCGCCGAGGTGCTCGACTGGTCGAAAGCGCAGCCGCACGGTGAAGGCGTTCTGTTCGACGTGCCGTGGGTGCGCTCCACACTGGGCGAGGTGTACGCGCTGCTGAGTGCCATGGACGTGGTGAACCTGCGGCTTGTCGCCGACGTCGCGGCGGGAACGCTGGGCGGCGGTGATTCGGCAGCCGCGAAGGTCTTCGGGACCGAGGGCGTGGTCACCGCCTACTCGAAACTACAGGAAGTGGTTGGCGCACAAGGGCTGCTGCGACCGGGAAGCAAGGGCGCGGCCCTGCGCGGACGGCTGGAGAATCTCGGGCGCCGGGCACAGAACAACACCTTCGGCGGCGGCACCAACGAGGTGATGCGGGAGATCGTCGCCGCGAAGTGCCTCGGCATGACACTGGCCGCCCGCAGGGGAAACGGGAGGAAGTGACGTGCGGTTCGAACTGGACGAGGAACTGAGCGCGGTACGTGAACTGGCTGAGCGGATCTTCGCCGGCCAGTCGTCCGCCGAACGGGTTCGCGAGGTCGCCGACGACACGGGTTACGACGCGGCGCTGTGGCGCACGCTCGGTGAAGCGGGACTGACCGGCGTCGCCCTGCCTGAGCGTGACGGCGGTGCCGGGCTCGGGATGCTGGGCCTGGTGATCCTGCTCGAACAGCAGGGCCGAAGGCTCGGCCAGGTTCCGCTGTGCGCCGCGATCGCGACCGCGGCGTTACCGGTCGCCGAGTTCGGAACCGCCGGACAACGGGCGGCCTGGTTGCCGGGAATCGTCGCGGGGACGGCTCTGCTGACCGGCAGCGTCGAACCGGGCGTGACCGCGCGCCGCGAAGGGCCCGGCTGGGTACTGGACGGCGAACTGCCCTCGGTGCCCGCTGCCGGGGTCGCCGACGCGATCGTCCTCGCAGCGGACACGGGAGACAAGATCCGTGGCGTGTTCATCGTGCCCGCGACGCGCAGCGGGGTCGAACTGACCGCGGTGCGGCCGACCAGTCAGGAGAGTCACGCGGCCGTCAATCTCACCGGGGTGCGAATCGGCGAGCAAGAGCACCTGAGTGACCGCCGTGGCCGCGAGGTCGCCGACTGGATGACGGCCAGAACGCGCGTCGCGCTGGCCGCCGTGCAACTCGGGGTGTGCTCCGAAGCGCTGCGCCTTACTGCCGGCTACACCTCCCAGCGCGAACAGTTCGGCAGGCCGCTTTCCACCAACCAGGCCGTCGCCGTGCGGGCCGCCGACGCGTACCTGGACGTGCAGAGCATCCGGCTCACCACGCACAGGGCCGCGTGGCTGCTCGACACCGCGGATCAGGACGGCGCCGATGCGGCTGCCGCGGTACTCGTCGCCAAGTGGTGGGCATCGGAAGGGGGCCTGCGGGTGGTGCACACGAGCCAGCACCTGCACGGCGGCATCGGCGCCGACATCGACTACCCGGTGCACCGGTACTTCCTGTGGGGAAGGCAGATCGCGTTCACGCTGGGCGGCGCGAACGCGATAGCCGCCGAACTCGGTGATCTCCTCGGGACACCGCCGGTTTCACCTGCCGGGAACGCGGTCACGACGGGATGACCCGCTCACTTAGCGTCGGTGCCGGACGAGCCGAACGAGGAGGATTCGCATGCCGACCCCGGTGATCGTGGATGCCGCGAGAACCCCCTACGGGCGGCGGCGCGGTGCGTTGTCGGGCTGCCATCCGGTGACCCTGCTCGGTGGTGTGCAACGAGATCTGCTCACCAGGGCGGGTGTCGAACCCTCGCGGGTCGGCGAGGTGATCGGTGGCTGCGTCACGCAAGCGGGGGAACAAGCGGGCCACGTCGTGCGCACGGCGTGGCTGCACGCCGGACTCGGCGAGACGACCGGCGCGACCACGATCGACGCCCAGTGCGGTTCGGCGCAACAGTCGGTGCATCTCGTCGCGGCCCAGATCGCGGGCGGCACGATCGAGGTTGGGATGGCCTGCGGGGTCGAGGTGATGTCCCGCATTCCCTTGCAAGCCAACATCGGTGACGGCATCGGCCGTCCCCGGCCGGACGATTGGTCGCTCGACCTGCCCACCCAGTACGTCGCGGCCGACCGTATCGCCGCCCGGCGCGGGTTCACCAGGACCGACCTGGACGCGTTCGGACTGCGCTCGCAGCGCCGCGCCGCCACGGCGTGGGAGCTGGGAAGGCTGGAAGGGCAGATCCTGCCGGTCACCCTGCCTGACGGCACGGTCGTTGCCAGGGACGAAGGGCTGCGCGACACCAGCATGGAGGCGCTGGCCGGGCTGGCCCCGATCCTCGAAGGCGGTCTGCACACCGCCGGTACCGCCTCCCAGATCTCCGACGGCGCGAGCGCGGCGGTGCTGGTGGAGGAGCGCGTCGCGCGAGACCTCGGACTGCGGCCACGAGCCCGGATCCTGGCCCAGTGCCTGATCGGCGCGGAGATCCGCTACCTGCTCGACGGACCTGTCCAGGCGGCCCGGCGGCTGCTGGAGCGGACCGGGCTGAGTATCGGCGACGTGGACGTGTTCGAGGTCAACGAGGCGTTCGCGGCGGTGCCGATGTCGTTCGCGCGCGTCCACGAGGTTGACGAGAACCGGCTCAACGTCAACGGCGGAGCCATCGCGCTCGGCCATCCGGTCGGATCGAGCGGAATCAGATTGATCGCCACGGTCCTCGACGAACTCGAACGCACAGGGGGAAGCATCGGCATGGTCGCCGTCTGCGCGGGCGGAGCCATGGCGACCGGCATGCTCATCGAACGGATGTGACACCGTGGTCTTCGCGTTGACCGGGCTGGACGACAAGGTCGCCGTCGTCACGGGAGCGGGGCGGATGCGCTCCATCGGCAGGGCCGTCGCGCTCGCGCTCGCCAGGGCGGGCTGCGACATCGTGCTCACCGGAACGGGTCGCGATCCTTTCCGTTACCCGGGCGAGGAGCGGGAGGCCGGCTGGCGGGACATCGAATCGGTCGCCGCCGAGATCAGGTCGGCAGGCAGGCGCGCCGTGCCGGTGGTGTGCGACGTGTCCAGCGAATCCTCCGTCGACGCGCTGCTCGCCGAGACGCTGGCCGCGTTCGGGACGGTCGATGTCGTGGTGAACAACGCCGCCGCCGCGCGGGAAAGCGACCGCAAGCCGGTGATCGACGTCGACGCCGGGGTGTGGGACACCGTGCTTGCCACCAACCTGCGGGGAACGTTCCTGATGAGCAAGGCGTTCGGCAGGCGGCTCATCGCGCAGGGCAAGGGTGGTTGCGTCGTCAATATGTCCTCGATCGGCGGCAAGCTGGGCAGTCCCGGCAGCGCCGCGTACTCGGCGTCCAAGGCCGCCGTGCAGTCACTGACGGCCTCGACCGCGCGGGAATGGGGTCGCTACGGCATCAGGGTCAACGCCGTGTGCCCCGGCGTCACCGGAACGGGCCGCCTCGACGATCTCCCCGAAGACCACTGGAGGACCTATGTGGACACTCAGGTGCCGTTGCGGCGCGCGGGGAAACCCGAAGAGGTCGCCGACGCCGTCGTGTTCCTCGCCAGCGACCAGGCTTGCTGGGTGACCGGGCAGGCGTGGAACGTCGACGGAGGACAGTTGACCGTGCGCTGAGCGTGGAAGGGAGACGAACCGATGAGCACCCGTGAACAGGCGCTGGCGAAGCTCACCGCGCCGGGAGCGCCCTTCGAGATTCGCACGGAAGACGTGCGCGGTGAGGCGCTTCCCGTGTTCGCGGGCAGGCAGCGGTGTCTCGGCGAACTGCTGCGTGCCTCGACCGCGTTCGGCGAAGCCGACTACCTGGTCACGGAGCACGGCGGCATCAGCTTCGCCGAACACCATGCCGCCGTCGCCGCGCTGGCCACCGGGTTGCGCGAGGAGTACGGCGTCGGCAGAGGTGACCGGGTCGCGCTGTGCGCGGCCAACGGCCCGGAGTGGATCATCGCGTTCTGGGCCACCGTCGCGCTCGGCGCCGTCGCCGTCGGCATGAACTCCATGTGGGCCGGAGACGAGATCGGCTACGGGCTCTCGCTGACCAGGCCGGTCGTGCTCGTGGCCGACGAGCGCCGCGCCGCGCGCGGTGGCGCGTCCGGCATCCCGCTGCTCTCGGTGGAGCGGGACCTGCCCGCGCTCGTCGCGAAGTACCGGGGCGCGGGCTTGCCCTCGCTCACCGTCGACGAGGACGAC
This sequence comes from Prauserella marina, assembly GCF_002240355.1. Taxonomy (GTDB): domain Bacteria; phylum Actinomycetota; class Actinomycetes; order Mycobacteriales; family Pseudonocardiaceae; genus Prauserella_A; species Prauserella_A marina. The sequence continues at coordinate 3,454,405 of NZ_CP016353.1, read as the reverse complement.
CCGGCTGTCATCCTGTTCACCAGCGGCACGACCGGCAGGGCGAAAGGCGCGACCCACTCGCATCGCAACGTCATCGCCGCCTGCTGGTTCCACCTGCTCAACGACGCGATCGCGGCGGAACTCGGCCATCCGCAGGCCGGGCGCCGGTTCCTGCTCGCCACACCGCTGTTCCACATCGCCGCGCTGCACAACCTCGCCGTCGTCCGCCTGGCCGTCGGCGACACCGCCGTCATCCACCTCGGCAAGTTCGACATCGACAGGGTGGTCGCGCTGATCGAGCAGGAGCGGGTGACCAACTGGGGCGCGGTACCGACGATGGTGTCGCGGCTGGTGGAACGACTGGAGCAACCGGGAGGGGGAGGAAGGGACCTCAGTTCGCTGCGCACCATCTCGGTGGGCAGCGCGCCCTCTTCGCCCGCGCTCAAGCAACGCCTGCGAGCAGTGTTGCCCTCGGCTGGAAAGACGCTGGGCACGACATACGGGCTGACCGAGTCCTCCACGGCGGCCACCCTCGCCTCGGCCGCCGAACTCCGGGCGGACCCGGACACCGTCGGCAGACCCGTCCCCACCATGAGCGTGGAGATCAGGGGCACCGACGGCAGACCCGTCGCGGAGGGGACCGAGGGTGAGATCTGGCTGCGCGGCCCGCAGCTCATGCTCGGCTATTGGGGCGATCCGGAGGCGACCGAGGCGGCGAGCGCGCCGCACGGCTGGTTTCGCACCGGCGATCTCGGCACGATGTCCGGCGGGGCGTTGCGGGTGTCGAGCAGGCGCTCCGATCTGATCCTGCGCGGCGCGGAGAACGTGTACCCGGCGGAGGTGGAAACGCAGCTCGCCGCGCATCCCTCGGTGCGCGAGTGCATCGTGCTCGGCCTCGCCCATCCCGATCTCGGCCAGGAGGTCGGCGCGGTCGTGGTGCTGCGCGCCGAGGGCGAGGTGTCGGAAACCGAACTGCGCGAACACCTGCTGGCGAGGCTCGCCCGCTACAAGGTGCCCTCCCGGTGGCTGCTCACCACGCGTGAACTGCCGCGCAACGCGACCGGCAAGGTCGAAAGGGCGAAGGTGCGGCTGCCGTGACCGGATACCGCGAGGAATGGCTGCCGCTGCTCGACGAACTGGCCACCCGGCGGGCCGGTGCGAGAGCCATGGGCGGCGAGGCCAAGCTCGCCAGGGTGAAGGCGCGCGGCGGCCTGCCCGCGCGAGCCCGGGTCGAGGCACTGCTCGACGAGGGCAGCTTCGTCGAACTCGGCACCCTCGCCGGTGACGGCACCATCCCAGCCGACGCCTTCGTCGCCGGCTCCGGCACGGTCGACGGCAGGGGCGTGCTCGTCGGGGCAGAGGACTTCACCGTCGCGGGAGGCTCGATCGGTACGGCCGCCGCGTCCAAGCGCGCGAGGCTCGCGACGCTGGCGAGGCAAGAACGGCTGCCTCTGGTGCTGATGCTGGAGGGAGCGGGACACAGGGCAACCAACGCGCTCACCCCGCACCGCCCCGCGCCAGGCGACTTGCAGGCGCTGGTGGAGCTTTCCGGGCTCGTGCCGACGATCGCGGTGGTCACCGGTCCTTCGGCGGGTCACGGCGCGCTCACCGCGCCGCTCGCCGACTTCACGATCATGGTGGAGGGTCAGGCGTCGCTGTTCACCGCGGGTCCTCCGCTGGTGCTGGCCTCGGTGGGGGAGCGCGTCACCAAGGAGGAACTGGGTGGCACGACCGTGCACGCGGAGGGTTCCGGGCTCGCGCACCACGTCGCCGCGACCGTGCTCGAAGCGCTGGACACGGCACGGCGCTACCTGAGCTATCTGCCGTCCAGCGCGTGGCAGCGGCCGCCGGTGAACGCGGGAGAGGACGTGGAACCCCGGGCGGTGCCCGCACTCCTGGACATCGTTCCTCCCGACGCGCGCAGACCTTACGACATGCGCGCGGTCATCAAGGAGGTGTTCGACGCCGGTTCGGTGTGCGAGCCGCACGCCAGGTACGGAACCTCGCTGCTGACCGCTTTCGCCAGGCTCGGCGGAGTTCCGGTCGCGGTCGTGGCCAACCAGCCGGCCGTCCTCGCGGGGGCGATCGACGTCCGCGCGGCCGACAAGGCGGCCCGGTTCGTCGAGCGGACGACCGCGTTTCACCTTCCCCTCGTGCTGCTGGCCGACAATCCCGGGGTGCTCGCGGGCAGCGCGTCGGAAAAGGACGGCATCCTGCGGGCCGGTGCGCGGATGTTCGCGGCCCAGCATCGCGCCCACGTTCCGAAACTGCACGTCACCCTGCGCAAGGTGTTCGGATTCGGCTCGTCGGTGATGGGCATGAACGCCTACGACAACCAGACCGTCTCACTGGCTTTTCCCGGCGCGACGCTGGGGGCGATCCCGGCCGCCGTCGGCGGCGCGACGGCCAAGGCCGACCCCGGGACGAGAAAGGCGTTGCTCGAAGCCGAAAGCGCGGGCCCATGGCGGCTGGCCGGTTCGGTGACCTACGACGAGGTCATCGAACCGGGCGAACTGCGCACCGCGTTGCTGGACGGCCTGCGGCTCGCGGCGGCCCGGCGAGAAGGGCCCTTCGAACCGGTGTCGCGCACCGGCTACCTTCCCTAGCGCCCCGGTTTCGCGGTCCACAATGGAGCGTCTGGGCTCCGCTGGGCGGCGAAAGGCCGGGCAGTGGTATTCCCGCCCTGCCCGCGAGCCTTGCCGGGAAACATGGTGCGTGCGGTGCGACGGCTCGCGAACATGACCATCGGCGCGACGGTTTCGAACCGCAGGCCCTTGCCGGCCACCGAGATCGCTCCGACGGCCCCGTCGGGGCCGACGACCGGAGCGGCGACCGCGCTGATGCCGAGCGGGCAGCGCGAGGCAGGCGCGAAGGCCAGTCCGTGCCGTTGCCTGATCGCGCCGAGCTTGCGGTGCAGTTTCGCGAGGACGGCCGCTTCGCGGTAGCGCGAACCTGGTGAGATCGCCAGCAGGGTGTCGACCTGTTCCGGGACAAGGCAGGCCAGCATCGCCAGTCCGGTCACCGCCGCGTCAGCGGGAACGCGGGACCCGACCCCGGACGGCACCGAAGCCGCGGCCGCGCCACCGATCTTGTCGAGATAGTGGACGTTTGCGCCTTCCAGCACCGCGAGGTGCGCGACCGCTCCGGTCGCAAGATGCAGATCGTTGAGTGCCGTCGCCGCTGCTGCCCTTACGTCACCGTGGTCGTGACGCCGCGCGCCCAGCCCGTGCAGTCTGGTGCCCAGCCGGTATCCGCGATTGTCGTGCTCCAGCCATTGCAGGCCGACGAGCTGACTGAGGATCCGGAACGCGGTCGACCTCGGAAGGCCGGTGACCCTCGTGATGTCCTCCAGCAGTAAGCGCTCCGGTCCCATCATGAATACGTCGAGTATCTGGGTCACGCGTTCGATCACGCTGGGCCGCGCGGTCTTTTCGCCGACCTCGACCACGTCCGGATCACTGTGCATCGCTGTCATGGCGTGCTCCCGTTCGTCGCTCCCTCGGGCCAACCTAGCATTTGCTTGCCTTTCGTCACGATGGTTGACACCAAGCAATTGCTAGGTTTGACTCACTATGCCTAATCGGAATACTCCGGGTTTGCGGATCGAGGTGGCTTCGTGGACTTCGAGCTCGACGCCGAACAGCGTGCGTGGCGCGACGAGGTACGGGAATTCCTGCGGGACAACGTCACTGGCGCATTGCGTGCCGAACTCGCCGAACACGACCTCGACGTCGTGGACGGTGAGGTGGCCGATTTCCGGCGCAAGATCGGGGAAAAAGGCTGGTTCGGGCTGAACTGGCCCACCGAGTACGGCGGGCTCGGCCTTGGTCCCGTTCACCAGCACCTGCTGGTGAACGAGTTCGAATACTGGGGCGTGCCCGGTCCCGATCTGACGGTGACGTCGGTCGCGCCGATGATCATGCGACACGGAACTTCGCGCAACAAAGCGGAATTCCTTCCGCCGATCGCTCGCGGTGAGCTCGTCTGCGCGGTGGGCTATTCCGAGCCCGGCGCGGGAACCGACCTGGCGAGCCTGCGTACGAGCGCGGTACTCGACGGCGACGAGTGGGTCGTCAACGGCAGCAAGATCTGGAACAGCGGAGCACACAGGGCGACGCACGAATGGCTGTGCGTGCGCACCGACCCGTCCGAGTCAAGGCACAAGGGAATCTCGGTCATCATCGTTCCCGTCGACACACCGGGAGTGACGATCAGGCCACTCGTCGCCTGGTCGGGATACCGCACGAACGAGACGTTCTTCGACGACGTCCGCGTTCCGGCGACCAACCTCGTTGGCGAACAGGGAAAGGGCTGGCGCTACATCACCGGCGCGCTCGATCTCGAACGCGGCGCGCTCACCAACGCGGGCGATCTGCGCAGGGCCGTCGACGACCTGCTCGCGATCGCGCGGGAATCGGCATCGCCGCACCGACCGTCCGATGTGTACCGGCGGATAGCCGAGCTTGACGCCGACGTCGAGGTCGCGACGCTGATGGGATACGAGGCGGCGTCGCTGCTTGAGGAAGGCACGATCCCGACGGTCGAGGTCAGCGCCGAGAAGATCTTCACGAGCGAACTGCGGCAGCGCATCGCCACGGTCGCACTCGATCTGCTCGGGCCCACCGGTCTGCTCACCGGCGCGTCCGGCCCGCTTCACGGGAAGTTCGAGCGGTTGTACCGCTCGGCACCTCTGCTGAGATTCGGCGCCGGAACCAACGAGGTCCTGCGCGACGTGATCGCCCAGCGAGGACATGGCATGCCCGGCTACGGACGTTGAGGAGGAACCGGTGCGACTCGTCGCGAGCGAACAGGACAACGACCTGACCACGATGATGCGGAAACTGTTCGCAGCCGAATGCCCCACCGGTCTTGTGCGCGAACTCGGCAGTGAAGGGGCGAGCCGGTTTCCCGCACGGTTGTGGCAGGCGCTGACCGACGCCGGACTGTTCGGTCTCGCCTTCGCCGAGGAACACGGCGGAGCCGGTGGAACACTGCCTGAACTCGGCCTGTGCTTCCAGGAAGCGGGAAGGGCGCTGTGCCCGACGATCGTGACCAACACGGTGCTGTTCGGGCTGGGAGTGGACCGGCTCGGCGATGCCGGTCAGCGCTCCCGTCACCTCACCTCGCTCGCCGAGGGAAAGCTGCGGGCGACGACGGCACTGTGGGCAGCGGCCGACGCCGCCGTCCAGGCACCCGGCGTCCGCGCGGCCCGCGCGACCTCGTCCGGCGCGTGGACGGTCAACGGGACCTTGGACTGGGTTCCCGACACCGACCTCGCCGACGTCCTGCTCGTCGCGGCGACCGTGGACGCCGCTGCCGACCCCGGCGAACCACGCCGCACCGTCGCGCTCGTGGTCGACACCTCCGCCGACGGAGTCGGCATCGAAGCGCGCCCGACCAGGCACGGCGCGTGGCACCGCGTCGTGCTCAGCGACGTCGAGGTGGCCGCGATCGACGTCATGGCGGGAGAAGACGAGAACGGGCTGTCGGCGGAGAAACTGCGCGCGCTGGCCAACACGGCCGTCGCGCTGGGCTGCCTCGACCTCGTCGGCGGTGCCGAGGCCGTCCTCGCCGCCACCGTCGAGTACACGACGAGCCGCCACCAGTTCGGAAGGCCGATCGCGGGTTTCCAAGCAGCACAGCACATCGTGGCCGACATGCACATCGCGCTCGGCGCCGCGCGGCTCGCGGCAAGGAGCGCGGTGTTCTGGCTTGGCAAGGGCCGGTGCGCGACAAGGGAAACCGCGATAGCCAGGATGCACGCCGCCTCGGCGTGCAGGCGCGTCACCCTCGACGCACACCAGTTGCACGGTGGCATGGGCTACGTACTCGACACCGATCTGCACCTGTGGTCGGAGCGGGCGCGCTCGCTCGGCACCTTCGGCGGGACGGCCGACACCGCGGCAGGCTGGCTTCGCGAGGAGGTCGGCCTTGACTGAGCAGGTCCTTTCCGGCATCAGGGTGCTCGACCTCTCCCGCTGGGTCGCCGGTGAGTTCGCGAGCAAGCTCTTCGCCGACTTCGGCGCCGACGTGGTGAAGGTCGAACGACCAGGCGAGGGCAGCCTCACGAGAAAGTGGGGCCCGTTTCCCGGCGACCGGCCCGATCCTGAGCGCAGCGCGCTCTTCCTGCACCTCAACACGAACAAACGCTCCATCGCGATGGATCTGCGCACCGAGCACGACCTGCTGGCCGGGCTGGTCCGGTCGGCGCACGCGGTCGTCGAGTCGTTCCGGCCGGGAGGACTCGAACGACTCGGGATCGGCCCGGAGGTGCTGCGCTCGTGGAACCCGGCGCTCGTCGTCACCAGGATCAGCGCGTTCGGCCAGACCGGCCCTGACAGGGACAGGGAGGCCAGCGGGCTGGTTCTACAGGCGACCGGAGGGCCGATGAACGCCACCGGCCAAGCCGGTGAGGCACCATTGCGCAAACCCGGACTGCTTGAGCACTACACGGTCGGCAGGATGGCGGGAGAAGCGACGATGGCCGGCGTGCTGAGGGCGCGGCGAAGCGGACTCGGTGCCACGATCGACGTTTCGGGGCAGGAGGTCCTGCTCGCCGGAGCAGACCGCAGGGCGTCGTACCTGTTGTCGGCCGCCTACTCCGGCATGGTCGCGCCGAGAGGGGCGCGGAGCCCGCACCGGCACGGCGCGACGTTCACGGGCCCGTTCCGGACCCGCGACGGCTTCGTCATGGTGTACGTGACGAATCAGGCTTTCTGGAACCGGTTCGTCGACCTCGTCGGTGCCGACGATCCCGGCTTCCGCGACCGTTACCGGGACCGGCAGACCGTGCGTGGCGCCGACCGCGAGAACTTCCTCGACCATGTCGCCGGCTGGTTCGCCGTCCGCGACAAGGTTGCCGCGATGGAGGCCGCCGAAGCGGCGCGGATCCCGGTCACCGCCTACCTGTCGGTGTCGGAGGTGCTGGCGCACCCGCATTTCCGGGAACGGGGCGCTTTCGTCAGCGCGGACCATCCGCACGCGGGACCGCTCGACTACCCGGGGCCGCCGTGGCGCATGGAACGTGGCTACGCGCTGCGCTCCACCGCACCGGTACTCGACCAGCACGGCGAACGGATCAGGGCGGACTTCGGCGCTCCTGGGGATCGAAACGCCGAGGGAGTGGCATGACGCGACACTGCGACACCGACACCGTGCTGCCGCTGACCGGAATCCGCGTCATCGACCTCACCGTCGTGTGGTCGGGGCCCGGCGCGACCGTGCTGCTCGGCGACCTCGGCGCGGAAGTGATCAGGGTCGAGGGAAACGACCGGCTCAGCAGGCAGGTGTCGGCGAAGGTCACCAAGGAAACCATCGCCGCGACCGGCTACCACGGCGGAACCTACCCCGGCAAGGATCCCGGTGCCCGGCCCTACGACCGCTCGGCGGTGTTCAACTGGCACGCCCGCAACAAGCTCTCGGCGTGCATGAACCTGGACACCCCGGAAGGCCATCAGGCGTTACTGGAACTGGCCAACGTCAGCGACGTCCTCGTGGAGAACAACAGCAACGGTGTACTCGACAAGCTCGGCATCGGGCACGCGCGACTGAGGGAACGCAACCCCCGGCTGATCGTGGCGAGCATGCCGCCGCTCGGGTTCACCGGTCCGATGAGCGGCTACCTCGGCTACGGGCCGAACTTCAACTCGCTCGTCGGCATCGCGGCGATGGACGGGTACGAGGACCACGAACCCGACTCGGCAGGCGAGAACTACCACATGGACGAGGCAGCACCGGCCGGGCTCGCGTTCGCCGTCCTTGCCGCGCTGTGGGACAGGGAAAACACCGGAAGCGGCTGTGTCATCGAGTTCCCGCAGGCGGAGAACGTCATGGCCGAGATAGGCGAGTACTTCCTCGACGCGCAGGTCAACGGCAGGGACCCGGTCCCGCTCGGCAACACCGACCCGCACGTGGTGCAGGACGTGTTCCCGACCGCTGCCGACGAACGCTGGGTCGCGATCTCCGTGCGGGACGACCGGGACTGGTCCGCCCTGGCCCGAGCGCTCGCCTTGCCGGGACTCGCCGCGCTCGGCGCGACGGCGGAAGACCGCCGCGCGCGGTCGAAGCCGATCAGGCGGCGGATCGGCGAATGGTGCGCCGAACGGGAACCGGACGACATCGTCGGCCTGCTGCGACGGCACGGAGTCCCCGCCGCGGAGGTGCTGTCCGAACCGCGCGTGCTCACCGACCCGCACCTGGCCGAGCGAGGCTGGTTCCGGACCCGCGAGCATCCCAGCACCGGGACGCACGAGTACCCGGGACATCCGTGGCGCAGCGAGGATTTCGAACTGTGCCACGGCAGACCGCTTCCGGGATTCGGGCAGGACAACGAGTACGTCTACCGCGAGGTGCTCGGCTGGCCGGAAGACCGCTACGCCGACCAGGTCGCAAAAGGACTCATCACCGACCACCAGAAAGCATGAGAGGTGCCCGGCATGACCGGAGAATCGCTGATCCCTGCCGAGGCCGAGGCCACGGTCGGCACCGTGGCCGCCACGGCGACCGGTGAGGTACACCGCAGGGAATGGCAGCGCTGGGCCGCCGCCGTCGGCGACCACAATCCACTGTGGTTCGACCCTGACTACGCCCGCTCCCACGGCTACGCCGACATCGTGTGCCCGCCGTTGTTCCTGCAATGCGCCGCGCTCGGCGTCAGCACGCTCAGCGGTCTGCGCGAGGACGGCACGTCCGGCGCGGCAACGGGCAACCTGGCTTTTCCGGCCGCTCCGAAACGCATGGCAGGTGGCGAATCGACGACCTTCCACCTGCCCGCCTATCACCGGGACGAGATCACGATGGTGCGCACGACCGCCTCGATCGTCGAGAAGAACGGCCGCTCCGGCCGGTTCGTCCTGGTCACCTGGCACACCACCTACACGAACCAGCGGCTGGACCTGGTGGCCGAAGCCACCTCGTCGATGATCGCCCGCCCCTGAGAGCCGATCCGGCAGGGAAGGACAACGGCCATGGCCGAGCAGGTCTGTTTCGAGGACGTCGCGGTCGGTACCGCGCTCCCGTCGCTCGTGGTGACCCCCGACGAGACGCGGCTGTTCTTCTTCAGCGCGGCGACCTACAACGGTCATCGCATCCACTACGACAAGGAGTGGGCCCGCGATGTCGAGGGCTACGACGACGTGCTGGTGCACGGTCCGTTGCAGGCCGCGCTGCTGGCAAGAGCCATCACCGACTGGATAGGAGGGCATGGGCGGCTGGTCACCTTCTCGGTGCGCAACCGCGCCGTCGCCTTCCCCGGGCAGGAACTCACCTTCGGTGGAATGGTCACCGCGACCAAAGAGGACGGCGAGCGCGGGCTGGTCGATCTCGACGTCGAGGGCAGACGCGGCGAGCGGGTGCTGATGCCGGGGACGGCGACCGTCGCGCTGCCCCGCCGAGAGGGACGGTGCTGATGGGACTCAAGGGCGAGGCCGCGATCGTCGGCATCGCCGAACTTCCGGCCCAGCGCGCCAGGTCGACGCCGCCCGCGTTCACGCTCGACCAGTACGCCAAGCTCGCCGCGGTCGTCACCGCCGACGCCGGTCTCGACCCTCGTGCCGTGACCGGGCTGGTCACCCATGGCGTTCGCGAGTCGGCGATGTTCGCCCCCGCGACCCTCGCCGAGTACCTGGGTTTGCCACTGGACTTCGGCGAGCGGGTCGACCTCGGCGGAGCGACCGCGGCAGGCATGGTGTGGCGCGCGGCGGCCGCCGTCGAACTCGGGATCTGCGACGCGGTGCTCGCGGTCGTACCGGGATCGAGCGTACTGCCCGCATCGGAGCGCGCACCGGCAAGAGGACCGGGCTGGTACGGCGCGTCGAGCGGCGACTTCGGCTCACCGCAGGCCGAATTCGAGATCCCGTACGGCAACGTGGGACAGAACGCGCCGTACGCGCAGATCGCCAACCGATACGCCGCCGAATTCGGCTACGACCCGGTCGCGACGGCCAAGATCGCCGTCGATCAGCGCACCAACGCGGGTGCTCATCCCGGCGCGATCTTCCACGACATGCCGCTGACCGTCGAGGACGTACTCGCGAGCCCGGTCATCGCCGACCCGATCCGCAAGCTCGACATCGTGATGCCGGTACAGGGCGGGGCCGCCGTGCTGGTGGCCGGCAAGCGGCTCGCGGCAAAGGCACGGCACCGTCCGGTGTGGATCACCGGCTTCGGTGAGCACATCGCGTTCAAGACCCCCACCTACGCCGAAGATCTCGTGCACACCCCGATCGCCAGGGCAGCCGACACCGCGTTCGGCATGGCCGGTGTCTCCCGCGAGGACGTCGACGTCGCCTCGATCTACGACTGCTACACGATCACCGTCCTCATGAGCCTCGAAGACGCCGGGTTCTGCCGGAAAGGCACCGGCATGCGCTGGGTCCGCGAGCACGATCTGACCTTCCGTGGCGACTTTCCGCTCAACACGGCGGGAGGGCAGCTTTCCTTCGGACAGGCCGGAATGGCGGGCGGGATGCACCACGTGGTCGATGGGGCGAGGCAGCTCATGGGCAGGGCGCAACAGGCGCAGGTCGAGCGCTGCGACACCGCGTTCGTCACCGGCAACGGCGGAATCATGAGCGAGCAGGTCGCACTGCTGTTACAAGGAGGATGAGATGGGCGAGACGGGCACAGCCGCCGGATCGACGGTATCGAAACCGCTTCCCGAACCCACGCCCGTGTCGCGGCCGTTCTGGGACGCGCTGTCCGAACACCGCATTCTGGTGCAGTATTCGCCTTCGCTCGGCGGCTACGTCTTCTATCCCCGCACCCTCGCGCCCGGCACGCTCGCCGACGACCTGGAGTGGAGGCAGATCAGCGGCAGGGGAACGCTCTACACCTACACGGTCGCCGAACGCCCGACCGCACCGCCGTGGGCCGATGCCGTGCCGCAGTTTCCCGCCGTCGTCCAATGGGACGAGGGACCGCGCGTCAGCACGGAACTGGTCGGCGTGACCCGCTCCGGCATCACCGTCGGCATGCGGGTCGTGCCCGTGTTCGACACCGACGAGGCGACCGGAACCACGCTGCTGCGCTACCGGCCCGAGGAGGCGCGATGACCGCCTTCGACCTCGTCGTGCGCGGCGGGACTCTCGTCGACGGATCGGGCGCTCCTTCCCGGACAGCGGACGTCGCCGTGCGGGACGGAATCGTCATCGAGGTGGGAAGGGTGCCCGGCAAGGGCGAGCGCGAGATCGACGCCGACGGCGCGCTCGTTGTGCCCGGATTCGTCGACCTGCACACCCACTACGACGGGCAGGCTACGTGGGACAACCGGCTCCAGCCCTCGTCGTGGCACGGCGTGACGACCGTCGTCATGGGCAACTGCGGAGTCGGCTTCGCGCCCGCGCTGCCGAAGGACAGGGCGCGGCTGGTCGAGTTGATGGAAGGCGTGGAGGACATTCCCGGTGTCGCGCTGACCGAGGGGCTGAGCTGGGAATGGCGCGGCTTCGCCGACTACCTCGACGTACTGGCGGGCCGGAACTACGACCTCGACATCGCGGCACAGGTCCCGCACGCGGCGCTGCGCGTGCGGGTGATGGGTGAGCGAGCGGCCGCGCACGCGCGGGCGAACGCGAGCGAGATCGCCGAGATGGCCGCACTCGCCGCCGAGGCCGTCGAAGCCGGTGCACTCGGATTCAGCACCTCGCGCACGCTCAACCACAAGAGCGTATCGGGTGAACTGATCCCCTCCTACGCCGCGGGCGAGGACGAGCTGACCGCCATCGCCGCCGCCATCGGCGCGACGGGCAGGGGAGTGCTGCAACTCGTCACCGACTGGACGGACGAGACCATCGCGACCGACTTCGCGCTCATCGAGGCGATGGTCGCCGCGGCCGGGCGGCCGATGTCGTTCTCACTCGGCCAAAACCCCGCCAGCCCCGAGCGATTCCGTGCCGCGCTCGACTTCCTCACCGAGGTCAACGCCCGTGGGCACCGGCTGCGCGCGCAGGTCGCGGCTCGCGGCATCGGCGTACTGCTCGGGCTCGACTGCACGCTCAACCCGTTCACGGCCAACCCGGTGTGGCGGACGCTGGCCGGACTTCCGGTCGCCGAACAGGCGGCAAGAATGGCCGATCCGGCGGTGCGCGAGGCGATACTGGCCGAGGGAACGGGACCCGCGCGCAACCTCATCGGCGGCGCCTTCCTCGACAGGTACGAGCTGATGTTCGAGCTCGGTGACCCTCCCGACTACGAACCCGACCCCTCATCGGCGGTCGCGGCCAGAGCCGCCGCCACGGGTCGTACTCCACAGGAACTCGCCTACGACATCCTGCTGTCCGGCGAGGGAACGGGCATGCTGTACCTGCCCTTCAGCAACTACGTCGACGGCTCCCTCGACGGCGTCAGGGACATGCTCGCCCACGACTTCACCGTCCCCGGCCTTTCCGACGGAGGGGCGCATGTCGGCACCATCTGCGACGGCAGCTTCCCCACCACGCTGCTGCAACACTGGGTACGAGACCGTCAGGAAGGACGTCTGCCGCTGGAATTCGTGGTGGCCAGACAGTCGCGAGCCACGGCGGAGGCGGTCGGCCTGACCGACAGGGGACTGTTGCGGCAGGGATACAAGGCCGACCTCAACGTGATCGATCTGCCATCGCTTCGGTTGCACCGTCCCGAAATCAGGCACGACCTCCCCGCCGGAGGCCGAAGGTTCGTCCAGCGCGCCGAGGGCTACCTGCACACCGTCGTCAGCGGTGTTCCCACCTACACCGGAGGTGAGCCGACCGGCGAGCTGCCAGGCAGGCTCGTGCGCGGCGGTGACCTGATGGCGAGCTGACTCCCATTGGTCTGGAGTAGACACGACAACGCGCCCCCGTTGTCGTAGCGTCTGTTCACCGCACAACGGCCATACCCGTACGCGCCATCGGCGCCCCGCATCACGTTCCCGGTGCGAGTAGCACACCCTTCTGCCCTGTTCTGGCCTCGATGAGGAGGATCGGATGAAACGAACCCGAACGGCCGCCGTGCGCTCGTTCTTCGGCGCGGCCATGGTGACCGCGCTCGCGGTGACCGCGAGCTGCTCCGCGGCGGCCCCGGATTCCGGCGCGGGAGCCGGGAAACCGTCGGAGATCAGCTATCAGGAGGGCATCGTCGGCGGCGGCAAGGGCGGCGACCCCGTCGAGGGAGGCACGCTGAGCCTCGCCCCGTTCGCCGAACCACGCTCGCTCGATCCCGCCGTGACCATCGCCTCCGGATCGACCGGCGGCATCGAGATGATCAACATCTACGACACTCTGATGCGCTACGACAGCGCGGAAAAGGACTTCGTGCCCCAGCTCGCGGAAAAGCTCGAAGCGGGTGAGGACAGCACGACCTGGACGCTGACCCTGCGCGAGGGAGTCACCTTCTCCGACGGAAGCCCGCTCGACGCCGGGGCCGTCAAGTTCAGCCAGGAGCGCTACGCCGGGATGCCCGCGCCGGAAGCCGCGCTGTGGAACGACAACGTCACCGGCATCGAAACCCCCGATGCGAAGACCGTCGTGTACCGGCTGGACGGCCCGTGGCCCTCGTTCCCGAGCGTGCTCAGCACCGGGCCGGGCATGATCGTCGCCGAGAGCGCGGGCGAGGGCGAGTCCTTCACCCCGGTGGGGGCCGGGCCGTTCGCCCTCGACCGCTGGGCGCCGCAGGAGGAAATGGTGCTCGCCGCGAGAAAGGACTACTGGGCGGGCGAACCACACCTCGACAAAGTCCGGTTCGCCTACCTCACCGACCAGCAGGCCGGTATCGACTCGCTCGATTCCGGCGGCGTCGACGCGGTGTTCGTCCGCGACCCCGACAAGGTCGACACCGTACTGGGGGAGGACAAGCCCGCCTACGTCAACATGGTGGCGTTGAGCAACATCGCGCTCATCAACGCCTCGGGAGGAAGACCGGGCGAGGATCCCAGGGTCCGCAAAGCCATGCAGCTCGCAACCAATCCACAGCTCATGATGGAGCGGGCTTTCAACGGAGCGGGGTACGGCAGCAGCGCGATGTTCCCCGAGTACTCCCGATGGCACACCGAGACCGGAGGGCTCGCCCACGACACGGCGGAAGCCAAGCGGCTCCTCGACGAGGCCAAGGCCGACGGATTCGACGGCAAGGTGGAGTTCCTCGACGCGTCCGATCCCGCGTCCCGTTCGACCGCGCTGGCCTTCAAGGCCCAGCTCGAAGCGGTCGGATTCGAGGTGACGACCAACCTCGCGCGCACGGTGGCCGACCAGATCAGCAAGATCTCGGTCGAGAAGGACTACGACGTCGTCGCGTGGGGACTGAGCTACCGCGAGAGCGACCCGTTCTCGAAGATGTACGCGACGATGCACAGCAACGGAACTCAGGTCTACAGCGGATACAGCAGCGACAAGCTGGACGGGCTGATCGAGCGGTTCCAGGCCGCGGCCACCGAGCAGGACCAGCTCGCCGTCATGGACGAGATCCAGCGGCAGGTCAACGAGGACGTCCCGTTCCTGTCGTGGGGCCCGTTCGCCGAGATTGTCACCTGGAACGACAACGTCCACGGCGTCCTCGGCGCGGCGAACTCCATGGTGCTGCTCGGTTCCTCGTGGAAGAGCTGATCGCTCGCCGTCGCTTCCCGCCGCTGCCTTTCTCTGACCGGATGGGAGCGGCGGGGCGCGCCGGACGTGGATTCGGTGTGCTTCCCATGGGAGCCCGTGACAGCCAAGGGATCCATTGTGGACACGCGGCCGGAGGTGGGTGAACGACGTGGCGATCGGGAAACTCGTGCGAAGGCTCGCCGAGCTGATCGCGGTACTGATCGTGGTCAGCTTCGGCACCTTCATGCTGGTGTCGCTGATGGACGCCGATCCGGCCGTGACGATTCTCGGCGAGGGGCACAGCGAGGAGGAGTACGCCGCCGTGCGTACCGACCTCGGCCTCGACGACTCGCTCGTGGTGCGCTACGGAAGCTGGCTCGGCGCCGCGCTCACCGGGGACCTCGGCAGTTCGGTCGTTCCGCCCTACAGCGACGTGATGGAACGCATCGCGGCCGCGCTTCCGGTCAGCGTCGAACTGGCCGTGCTCGGCATGGGAATGGCATTGCTGCTGAGCATCCCGCTCGCGATGTGGTCGGCCTACCACGCCGGAGGCAGGGTCGACCGGATCGTCAGCGCGGGCACCTTCGGGGTGCTGTCGGTGCCGAGCTTCCTCGCCGGTCTGGTGATCATCATGGTGTTCGCCAACCAGCTCGGCTGGTTCCCCCGCGCGGAATGGGCGCGGTTGAGCGAAAGCGTCGGCGGCAATCTCTATCACGCGTTCCTGCCCGCGCTGACGATCGCGCTGGCCGAGACCGCGATGTTCACCAGGATCCTGCGTAACGACCTCATCACAACCCTGCGGGAGGACTTCATTCTCTCGGCGAGGGCCAAGGGGATGGGTACGGTGCACATCCTGTTCAGCGACGCGCTGCGGCCCTCGTCGTTCTCGCTCATGACGCTGCTCGGGATCGGTCTCGGCAGGCTGATCGGCAGCACGGTCATCGTCGAGTACCTTTTCGCGCTTCCCGGGATGGGATCGCTGGTGATCGGCGCGGCCAACACCGGTGACTTCACGATGGTGCAAGGCGCGGTGCTGATCATCGCGGTCATCTACGTGGTGACCAACGCGCTCATCGACGTGTCCTACGGCTACCTCGATCCACGTATTCGGAGGGCGCATGTCTGAACTCGCCGAACTTCCGAAGAGCACCATTGCCAGAACCCCCTCACCCGTTCCGGGGCCTCGCGACGAGGGGCCCGCGCTGTGGCGGGGACTGCTGCCGCTCATCGCCGGTCTCACCGGTTTCGTGCTGGCACTGCTGCTGTTGCGCGGGACGGGCTGGGCGCAGGCTGGCGCGGTGCTCGCCGCGTTCGTGTTCGTCTACATCGGCCTGGGAAATCTCGGAAAGCGCCGGTTCGGGCCCGCCTTCGACCTGACGATGTGGTTGTGCCTGATCTGGGTGGTGCTCTTGGTGGGCGCGGCGATTCTGGCCCCGCTGCTGCCGCTGGGCGAGCACGAGGACATCGCGTCCACGATCGGCAACCCGGTCATGGCCCGGCCCGATCCGCTCGGCGCCTACCCGCTCGGGACCAACAACCTCGGCCTCGACCTGCTGGCAAGGCTGATCTACGGTGCCCGCGCTTCATTGGTCGTCTCCGTCGGCGCCGTGCTGATCGGCATGGTGATCGGCGGCGCGATCGGGATCGCGGCGGGCTACTTCCGCAAGGCCACCGACACGGTGGCCGGCATCCTCAGCAACTCGCTGCTGGCCGTGCCGCCGCTCATCCTGCTCATCGCGCTGGCGACCGTGCTGGAGCCCAGCCTGCGCAACATCGCCTTCGCGTTGTCGCTGCTGGCACTGCCGAGCATGATCAGAATGGCGAGAGCGAGCACACTGAGCTTCAGTCAGCGCGAGTTCGTCACCGCCGGCAGGGCGATGGGCGCGTCGAACCTGCGGTTGATGACAAGGGAACTGCTGCCCAACGTGTTGTTGCCGCTGGCCTCCTACGCGATGGTCATCGTGTCGGTGCTGATCGTCGCCGAGGCGTCGCTGAGCTTCCTCGGTCTCGGTATCCAGGCTCCCGATCCCTCGTGGGGCAACATGATCGCCGAAGGCGAGGGAGGCGCCTTCGAGCAGCACCCGCACATCGTGCTCGTGCCGGGCATCGTGTTGTTCCTGACCGTGTACTCGTTCAACGTTCTCGGCGAGAAGGCCCGCAAACGGTTCGATTCCCGTCAGGCGAAGCTCTGAAGACCTAGGAGTGCTCATGCCCCCCAGCCCGGCCACCGGCTCGGCGCTGCTCGCCGTGGACGGCCTTCGCACCAGTATCAGCACCACCGGCGGCGTGGTCACCGCCGTCGACGGGGTGTCGCTGACGGTCGGCCGGGGCGAGACCCTCGGCATCGTCGGCGAGTCCGGTTCGGGCAAATCGGTGCTGGGACGCACCATCATGGGCCTCTACACGACGCGGGGCCCGGTCACCATCACCGGCGAGGTGCGCTTCGCTGGCGAGGACATTCACGCGATGGGCCAGCGCGAGCGAAGAGCCTTGTGGGGCGCGGAGATCGGCATGGTCTTCCAGGACCCGATGACCGCGCTCAACCCGGTGAAGAAGGTCGGCGCGCACTTGACCGAGACGTTGCGAAGGCACCAGACGCTCGGCAGGACACCGGCCGTGGAAAAGGCAGCCGAACTGCTCGACCTCGTCGGGATCCCCGACCCCCGGCGCAGGCTCGCGCAGTACCCGCACGAACTGTCCGGTGGAATGCGGCAGCGTGTCGTCATCGCCATGGCGCTGGCGAACGAACCCGCGCTGCTGATCGCCGACGAGCCGACGACGGCGCTTGACGTCACCGTGCAACGCCAGATCCTCGACCTGCTCGACACCCTGCAATCGGAGT
The DNA here is from genome assembly GCF_002240355.1 of Prauserella marina. GTDB lineage: Bacteria > Actinomycetota > Actinomycetes > Mycobacteriales > Pseudonocardiaceae > Prauserella_A > Prauserella_A marina. Next base: position 3,437,053 of record NZ_CP016353.1, on the reverse strand, counting down.
TGGGCATGGCGATCATCCTGATCAGCCACAACCTCGGTGTCGTCGCGGGACGAGCCGACCGGGTCGCCGTCATGTACGCGGGACGGCTGGCCGAGACGGCGCCGACCGACGCGGTGTTCGACGATCCGCGGCACCCCTACACGCACGCGCTGCTCGGGGCGATCCCGCGATTGGAGCAACGCCCGCACCTGCGACTGGCCGCCATCGGGGGCGCACCACCAGACATGGTGGCCCCGCCGAAGGGCTGCCGCTTCGCGCCCCGGTGCCAGTACGCGAAGGACGACTGCACGACGGTACTGCCGCACCTGCGACCGGTACCGGATTTGGCTGGGCACGAGTTCGCCTGCCACCACCCGGTCGGACAAGGAGACAACTGATGGCAGGCAGCGGAACGGCACACCTGCGTCCCGGAGAGGAACCGGTGCTCAGCGTCGCGGATCTCGTCGTCGAGTTTCCCGCACGGCGCAAGCAGATCGTGCACGCCGTCTCGGGCGTCAGCTTCGACCTGCTCGACGGCGAGACCCTTGGCATACTCGGCGAGTCGGGGTGCGGGAAGTCGAGCGCGGGAAGGGCGCTGATGCAGCTTCCCTCACCGACGTCGGGCTCGGTGCGGCTCGGCTCCGACGAGCTGACCGGTATCGCCGGACAGAGCCTGCGGCAGCGCAGATCCGGAATGCAGATGATCTTCCAGGATCCGGTGTCGTCGCTCAATCCCCGGCGCAGGGTCAAGGATCTGATCGCCGAGGGGCCCGGCATCAGGGGCGAGCGGGTGAGCCGCGAGCGCGTCGAGGCCATGCTGCGGGCCGTGGGGCTCGATCCAGGCGTGGTCTGGAACCGGCGCCCCCACGAGTTGTCAGGAGGACAGTGTCAGCGGGTGTGCATCGCGAGGGCGCTGATGCTCGATCCGAAGGTGCTCATTCTCGACGAACCGGTGTCCAGTCTGGACGTTTCGGTGCAGGCGCAGATACTGAATCTGCTTGAGGACACCAGACAACGGTACCGGCTCAGCATGGTCTTCATCGCGCACGACGTGGCGGTGGTGAAGAACATCAGTGACCGGGTGATGGTGATGTACCTGGGAAAGGTGTGCGAGATCGCGCCGTCGGCCGGCTTCGTCGCCGACGCGGCGCATCCCTACACCCGGCTGTTGCTGGATTCCGTGCCACAACAGCGGAAACAAGCCGCGCGAGCGAATACGAAAACGCACACCGAACTACCCTCGCCCATGCGGCCGCCGAGCGGCTGCCGGTTTCGCACCCGCTGTCCGCTGGCGACCTCTCTGTGCGAGGAAAGGGAACCCGAGTTGCGAGAGGCGGCCGAAGGCCATTACGTGGCGTGCCACCACGCGTGACTCCGCGCGGGAACGGTCACGACTTGTGCGACCGGAGTTCGGTGGAGGTGCGGCGGGCGCTGGTGCGGCGTTTCGCCGCCGAGCGACGGCGCTGCGCCGAGAGCAGTTCGAGGTCGGCGAGCATCGAATCGGCCCTGTCGCGCTCGTCCTGGTAGTAGCGGGCCGCCCACTTGAGGACCATGTGCGGGTACGCCCAGCCCGGTTCGCTCTCGGCGCCTTCGGCGTCCGCCTCGGCCCTGACGCGCATCTTTTCCGATTGCGCCCTGTGCTCGGTGAGCATGTCCTTGAGGTGTGCGGGATCGGCCGCGTGACCGAGCCACATGCGCAACATGACACCGTGTTTGAGCACGGCGGGTTCGAGCGGGGCCTCGTTGGCCCACCTCGTCACGGCCTGTTCTCCCTCCGGGGTGATCGCGTACAACCGTTTGCCGCGCACGTCGTCCTTGGTGACGACCCTCGACGCCGCATAGCCGATGTGTTCGAGCCTGCGCAATTCTCCGTAGATCTGACTGTAGGACGGCGCCCAGTAGAAGAACCGCAAGCTCCAGTCCGCCCACTTCTTGAGGTCGTATCCGGACAGTTCCTCGCCGAACGAGAGCAATCCCAGCACCGCCCAGCTCGTCGGGCGGAGCGTCGGCAATTCGGCTGCGGTGTCGTCGTGCGGCATGGCAGGCACCCTACCGCTTCCAGTGCGCTCCGAGCCCCGACGATACCGATGATTCGGCTCCGTTGTTCTTGTCAGTGGGACCTGCCTTGCCGGGTCGGACTATTTCTTCTAGACATAGTTTGCTTGAGAAGGGAGCGATCGTGTTCGACGACGAGGTTGACCGGATGCTCGCGGTACTCGACTCGGGTTTCCCTGCGGTACAAGAGATGTCAGGCCGCGCGGCGAGGGCGGCCGTCGCGGCGCGCCGCCCTCCGAAAGACGGGGAAGTCGCCGCGCTCGCGGCGACAGAGGACTACACCATTGACGTCGAGGGCGGAACGATACCCGCGAGGGTCTACCGGCCACGCGGTACCCAGGGCAGGGTGCTGCCCGGAATCGTGTTCTTCCACGGTGGCGGCTTCGTATTGTGCGACATCGAAAGCCATGACGATTTCTGCAGGCTGCTCGCGGCGGGTACGGCCTCGGTGGTCGTGTCCGTCGGCTACCGGCGCGCGCCGGAACACCGCGCCCCAACGGCGGCGGAGGACGCGCTGGCCGGGCTGCGGTGGACCGAGGCCAACGCGCGGCGGCTCGGCGTCGATCCGGCGAAACTGCTCACCGCCGGCGACAGCGCGGGCGGCAACCTCGCCGCCGTGTGCTGCCTGCTCGCCCGCGACCGAGATGGACCGGTGATCGCCGGGCAGCTGCTCATCTACCCGGTCATCGAACCGGATTTCGACAACGACAGCCACCGCCGGTTCGGCAAGGGACACTTCAACACCACGGCGGCGATGCGCTGGTACTGGCGCCAGTACCTCGGCGGCGACGAGCACGATGCCCTTCCGCGACCCGAGGAGTACGTCGCCCCGTCTAGGGCGCCGCGCCACGCGGGCCTGCCACCCGCCGTGATCGTGACGGCAGGCAGAGATCCGCTGTGCTCGGAGGGCCGTCGCTACGCCGAAACCCTGCGCTCGGCGGGGATCGGCGTGCGGCACCGGCATTTTCCTGAACTGTTCCACGGATTCTTCACTATCGTCGCGCTGGGAGCGGCCGAGGCGGCCCGCGACATGGTGTGGAGCGACATCCGTGCGCTCACCGATAACAAGGAGGTGCCGGCATGAGCACACCCCGGTTGGACGTGCTCGTCGTCGGCGCCGGTTTCTCCGGGCTCTACGCGCTGTACAAGGCACGGGAAGCAGGCTTTCGCGTCGCCGGTGTCGAAGCGGCGCCGACCGTGGGCGGAACCTGGTACTGGAACAGGTATCCCGGCGCGCGCTGCGACGTGGAGAGCCTCGACTACTCCTACTCGTTCGACGAGGCGCTGCAACGGGAATGGCGGTGGAGCGAGCGCTACGCCACGCAGCCGGAAATCCTCGCCTACGCCGAACACGTCGCGGACCGCTTCGACCTGCGAGGGCACTTGGAATTCTCCAGCAGAGTCGTGTCCGCGCGGTTTCGCGACGACACGGCGACCTGGACGGTGAGCACGGACACCGGGCGCCAGTACTCCACGAGGTTCCTGGTGTTCGCGACGGGCAGTCTCTCCGCCCCGCATCAGCCAGGGCTGCCCGGATTCGACGACTTCGCGGGCGAGGTCCTGTTCACCGCGCGCTGGCCTGAACAGGGCGCGGATCTCACCGGCAAGCGAGTCGGCGTGATCGGGACCGGTTCCTCCGGAATCCAGTCGGTGCCGATCATCGCCGAGCAGGCGGCTTCGGTGACCGTGTTCCAGCGTTCCGCCAACTACAGCGTCCCCGCGGGCAACCGGCCGCTCACCGACGCCGACCAGGTGCGGGCGCAACGCGACTACCCGCAGCGGCGGCGCAAGTCGTGGGCGAGCACCGCGGGTTCCCCGCATGACGCTCACCCCGACAGCGCGCTGGAACTCGACGAGGACACGCGCAGGGAGGTCTTCGAGGCTCGCTGGCAGCAGGGCGGTGTCCTGTTCGGAAAAACCTTCCCCCAGCAGACCATCGACGAGCGCGTCAACCGGCTCGCCCGCGACTTCGCGGAGGCCAAGATCAGGACCATCGTGCGAGATCCGCGCACGGCCGACGACCTCGTGCCTTCCGACCATCCCATCGGAACCAAGCGGATCTGCACCGACAGTGGCTACTTCGAAACGTTCAACCTGCCGCACGTCACGCTCGTCAACCTGCGCAGGGAACCCATCACGACACTGACCGGCGACGGCATCCGTACCAGCGACGCCCACTACGAACTGGACACGCTCGTGCTCGCGACCGGCTTCGACGCCATGACCGGTGCGCTCACCCGCATCGACCTCGAAGGGGCGAGGGGAAACCACATCTCCACGGTGTGGGGCAACGGGCCGTCGACCTATCTCGGGATGGGGATTCCGGGGCTGCCCAACCTGTTCAGCCTGACCGGCCCGGGCAGTCCCTCGGTGCTGGCCAACATGATCCTCGCCGCCGAACAGCAGGTGAACTGGCTCATCGACCTGCTGCTTCACTGTGCCGAATCGGGGTTCACCCAGGTCGAGTCCCGCCGGGACGCGGCGGAGGCGTGGACGAGGCACGTCGACGAAGTGGCTGGTGCGACCCTGTTCCCGAAGGCGGCTTCCTGGTACATGGGCGCCAACATCGCGGGCAAACCACAGGGGTTCATGCCCTACATCGGTGGATTCGCCGCGTACGGCCAACTGTGCGATGCGGTCAGGGACGCCGACTATCGCGGGTTCGTGTTCACGGCGTAGTCCCGGTGGCGGCCGGAGATGGGGAAACTCGATGAAGGACACCGAGCTGATGGGACTCACCGGCAAGGTCGCGGTGATCACCGGAGCGGCACGCGGGCAGGGAGCGGCGGAGGCGGCGCTGTTCACGGAACTGGGGGCCGACACGGTACTGACCGATGTGGACGATGCCGACGGTGAGGCGGTGGCGGCGAAACTCGGTCACCGGGCGACGTACCTCTCGCATGACACGGCGTCGGCGGCCGGGTGGGCGCGGGTCGTGGAGACCGTCGCCGGCCGGTATGGGCGGATCGACATCCTCGTCAACAACGCGGGCGTGTACTGGAAGAACGATCTCGCCGACTGGCCGGAGGCCGACTTGCGGGCGTTGCTGGACATCAACCTCGTCGGGCCGGTGCTCGGGATGAAGGCGGTGGTCCCGGTCATGTCCCGTGGCGGGTCGATCGTGAACGTCGCCTCGATCTCCGGGATGAGGGGGCACGCCGGTGCGCTGCCGTACGCGGCGTCGAAATGGGGCTTGCGGGGCGCGAGCCGTTCGGCCGCCCGCGAGTTCGCCCCGCTGGGGATCAGGGTCAACTGCGTGTGTCCCGGTGCCGTCGACACGCCGATGGTGGATGCGGCGAACCTGGATCTGAGTCACCTGCCGATCCCTCGTCCGGCTTCGCCGGAGGAGATCGCGGTGACGGTGGCGTTCCTGGCCTCCGATGCCAGCGCCTACACCACGGGAACCGATGTCGTGGTCGATGGTGGAGCCACCGCCTGACCGCCGGTTGCCCCGCGAGTCCCGCGCCCGGGTCGGCGAGATCCGCACTCAGGTCGGCGAGTTCTGCGCTGGGGCCGCTGAGATCCGCGTTCCGGGCTCAGGCAGCCCACACCGGGTTCGGGCAGCTCGACCTCTCGGTTTCCGGCGAGGCTAGCCACCGGGCGGCGTGGTGCCCCGGTCGGCGGACCGCTGGGCAGTTCCCGGCGCCGTGAACGCGGAACTCGATGGCCGGACTGCTGAACTCGACGTCGCGAATGCGGATCTCGGCGACATGGGCGCAGGGCTCGCGGGCGCGGACGCGGATCTCGGCGGGCTGGACGGGGGACTCGCGCACGGACGCGGGTCTCGGCGGCGTGGCGCGGCGGGTGGTGCTGCTGGCCGGGAACGGCGTGCGAGTACCGGGCTGCTCGTGGTTCAATCCGCGCATGCGCCCCGCAGCCGAGCCGCTGACGCTGACGCAGTTGTGCACGGCGCGGGCGACCACACATGGCGGGCGGCTCGCCGTCGGCGACGAGAACGGCGCATTGTCCTACGCCGATCTGGCGTCCTCGGCGACATCGGTCGCGGCCCAGCTCGCCGGGCTCGGCGTCGGCGCGGGCGACCGGGTCGCCCTCATCGGCGCCAACTGCGTGCCATGGGTCGTGGCGGCACTCGGAGCCAGCTACGCGGGCGCGACGGTCGTGCCGATCGGCCACGGCAGCAGCCACACCGAACGCACTCGCATTCTCGACAGCCTCCGGCCACGGCTGGTCATCACCGAACCGCCCACGACACGGCACGAACCGCCGTCGACGACATCACCCGGAACCACCCCCGGCGAGGCCAGCACGGGCAGTGGCCGCACTCCCGATACCGGCCCCAGCCCCCTCGCGGTACTGACCTTCGCCGACCTCGACGTTGGAGGAGGGCATCCGCCCCCTGCGCACATCTCCCCGGATTCCGCCGCGGTCGTGCTCCCGACATCGGGAACCAGTGGCGCCGTCAAGTACGTCGCCATGACCCATCGGCAGCTCCTGCGCCTCTACACCGATGTCTCGGCCACGGTCGGGCTCACCGAACACGACCGGCTGCTGGGTGTCGTTCCGCTCGCGCATTCCTTCGGCCTCAACGGCGTATTGCTCATCTCGCTCATCGCGGGTGCCTACGTGCGGCTCGCGCGGCGGTATGCCGCAGGCCAGCTCGCCACCTTGATTCGTGACGAACGGCTGACGGTGCTGGCGGGGCCGCCGACGATCTACCACGACCTCGCCTCCGGAGGACGCGCCGCCATCGGCGGAACCTGCCGCCTCGCGATCACCGGCAGCACCGCGATCTCGGCGCCGACGATGCGGGCGACCTGCGATCTGCTCGGTATTCCTGAGATCGTCGTGGGGTACGGCATGACCGAGACCTGTGGGACGGTCGCGCTCGGCCGGATTCCCGGCGAGGTCGGCGCGGCGGGCCCGGAGCTCGCGCCCGTACCGGGGGTCGAGGTCAGGATCGCGGGCGAAGCGGGGGAGCCGCTACCGCCGCGCACGGAAGGCAGGATCCTCGTACGCGGTTTCAACGTGGTGCGCGGATACGCGACCGACAGGGGGCGGGCGAGGGACACCGAGTGGTGCGATACCGGCGACCTCGGCAGAACCGACGAGCACGGGCTGCTGACCGTGGTGGGCCGAAGCAAGGACAGCATGATCGTCAGCGGCTTCAACGTGCGCCCGGCCGAGGTGGAGGACGTGTTCACCCGGCACGGCGCGGTCGCCGACATCGCCGTGGTCGGCGTCGCCGACGGCAGACAGGGACAGCGGCTCGTGGCCTTCCTCGTCCCACGACCGGGAGCGACCGTCGACGACGAGGACCTCATCGCTTTCGGCAGGACTCACCTCGCCGCCTACAAGGTGCCGCGCGATTTCGTCGTGCTCGGCGAGCTTCCTCGCACCGCGACGGGAAAGGTCGCCAGAGGTCGGCTCAGCGCCACGGCCGGATCTCGGGAAGCCCGCGACGCCTGACCCGGCGATCGTCTCAGCCGGTGCCCGTGTTGTCCAATGTGGAAACTTCGGAGGCCGCGAAGGTCTTCTCTGGCAGCCTGTCCTCGAAGTAGCCGGATATCCGGGAATCGAGTTCGGCGAGCGAAAACGCGCCGTCGGCCGCGGTGAACGTGTGCTCGACCTTCGGTGCCGCCATTAACGCGACCAGGTCGTTGTACACCACGAAAACCTGGCCGCTGATGTCCTTGGCCGAGGGGGAGGCGAGGTAGGTGACGAACGTCGCGACGCGCTCAGGGGCGAGCGGATCGAGTCCGCGCGCTCCGGTGTCGCGCGGTCCGCCAGGGAACACGTTCTCGGTCATCGCGGTGCGTGCACGAGGGCAGATGGCGTTGGCCTTCACCCCGTAGCGGCCAAGGCCCCGCGCGGTCGCGAGGGTGAGCGCCACGATGCCCGCCTTCGCCGCCGCGTAGTTGGCCTGTCCAGCCGAGCCGAACAGGAATGCCTCCGACGCCGTGTTGATCACCCTGCCGTAGCAGGGCTCCCCGGTCGCCTTCGAGGCTGCCCGCCAGTGTCTGGAAGCGGCCCCGGACACCGCCGCGTGACCTTTGAGGTGGACGCGGAGCACGTCGTCCCACTGTCGCTCGGTGAGGTTGAACAGCATGGCGTCACGGGTGACGCCCGCGTTGTTGACGACGATGTCGAGTCCACCGAACGTGTCGGCCGCCGCCGACACGAGCGAGTCGCCGAGCGGCCAGTGGCCGACGTCGCCCGTGACCGCGATGGCCGAGCCACCATCCTCGGTGATCTCGGCGGCCACCGTGTCGGCGGCGGAGCCGAGATCGTTGACGACGACGTTGGCGCCCTCGCCGGCGAGCGCCAGCGCCTCCGCCCTGCCGAGTCCCGCGCCCGCTCCGGTGACGATCGCGGTCCGGCCGGCCAGCCGTCCCTCCAGCATGGAACTCCTCCTCGCCGTGGCCGTGCTCCCGTCCGCGATGCCGTGCGCCCGAAGGCATCACGGGCGGGCTCAACCGGCGACGATAGGAGAAACCGGGCGGCCGCGAGGACGTGTTCCCGTTGGGCGGACCACGAGCGTCGGCTTACTCCGGCCCCTCGGTGCCCCGTGTTCAGGTCAGGTGATCGAAGTCGCCCCTGGCCCAGCCGATGTGCCGGTCCGCCGATCGCCGGACGACCTCGCGGGCGTCACTGTCGATGATGTTGCCGAAGTTGGCGTAGAGGCGGTCGAAAGCGAACTCCTCTACGGCGCTGGTCACCCGCTCGACGACCGCTCCGGACAGCGGGATCCGGTTGGGGAAGCTGCGCATGAAGCTCACCGAGGTGCGATCGGGGTTGGCGAAGATCGTGTCGCTGCTCAGCAGCACGCCCCTGCCGTCGGCGCCACCGGCCCAGTGCACGACCGCGCTGCCGGGGAAGTGCCCGCCGAGCTGGGTCATGGTGACGCCAGGCAGGACCTCGACGGTCTCCTTCCACGGCGTGATGACCGGATCGGGCCTGGCGACCCATTCGAGATCGGGTTCGCTGACGAACACGGGTACGTTGCCGAACGCCTTGCTCCATTCGACCTGGACACCGAACATGTGCGGATGGCTGGCCGCGACGGCCGCGACGGGCCCGAGTTCGAGAATCGCGTCGACGGCGGCCTTGTCGAGAAAGCCGATGGGGTCCCACAGCAGGCTCCCCGCGGGGGTGGTCAGCAATTTCGCGTATTGCCCTATTCCCACGTGTGGGTTGGCGGTGACGGCGGAAAGTCCCGGTTCGAGTGGGGTGATTTCCGTGCGTCTGCCCTCGTCGGTGAGTTCGGCCAGCGTCGTCCACTGCTGACCCGTCGATGGGACCCATTGTCTTTCGTCGGCGCAGATGGCGCAGGTTCCGCGTGCTTCGGCGTGCTCGACCGCGCAGGTGCGGCAAATCCAGAAACTCATCAAAGCTCCTAACCCCTCAGTGCCCGTTTCCGGTATCGGTCTGTTCTACCACCGAGCGCTGACATAAACCTCGCGGCGAGAACACAATGTGCGGCGGGGAATCACGGCCGCGTCCTCGGCGACGCCGGCGAGCTGATCCAGCGCGCCCGAAATATTCGGTAAAGCTCGTCGTTTCCGTTTCCTCGAAAGCCCCGAAACACGTCGCGGCGTGGGGTTCAGGTCGCCGAGAGTTCCCTGACCTCGTCGGCGATGGAGGGGAGGATTCCGGCGACCTGATCGTCGGCGGCCAGCCCGTCGAGCGCGACGTCGAGGCGCAGGCAGAGGTTTCCGTCCTGCATGAGCATGCGGACCGCCGTCGGGTGTACGCCGTCGCCGATGGCGAGTTCGGCCTGCTCCCAGTCGCCCTCCGGCCGCGAGGTCTCTTTCGCCCCGTCCCGAAACTGTTCGAGATGCTGTTCGTAGGTGCCGGGACCGACGGCGGGGTCGGGCAGATACTCGATGCGCAGCGAGGTGTTTCCCCTGGTCTCGCCCGGTCCGCTGTGCAGAAGTCGGCAGTTGGTCGCAGAGTACGGCGACCCAGGGGTGTGGGTGTCGCTGCCACCTCTGTCGGCGATGTAGGACAGCGCGTCCAGCGCGCCGAAGTCGAGTTGTTCGCATAGGCCAGCCACGTATTGGTAGCTGCCTGGCTGTCGCGGTTGCCGCTCAGGACCGTCCTCGGCGCTCTGCCGTGGCCGGGGTTCTCCGGCGACCGGGGTCGCGCAACCCGCTGTCACCATGGCCATGGCCACCACAAGCATCGTCGTGAATCGCCTGGTGCGTGCTCGCCCGACCGTCATGTGCCATGTCCTCTCCGGCCGGTCTCGCTGACCGCCGTCGACACCTTATGCCCACCGATCCGGGAGTGTGGTCGTTTCGGCGTACTCCCACGACCACTGTGGACTCAGCGCATGCCGCGCCAGGTGGGTCGGCGGTACCGTGGATCTCGGGTAGCAGGGGAGGAGACGCTCGTGGCACGCAAGCGGGGCCGCTGGATCGTGGTCATGGCCGTCGTCGTGCTCGTGGTGTGGTGGGCCGGTACGCGTGACGAGCAGCGGCCCGGTTCAGGACAGCAGGGTGGTGCCGCGAGTGAACTGAGTTCACCCGAGGACGGCTCGGACGAGGTCGCTCGCTTCGCGGAGCCCGTCGTGGAACACGCCACCGCCGCCGGCATCAATCCGAGGCTGCTCATGGCCGTTTTGTACAACGAGTCGTACAAACCGCATGATCCGGCGTTGCAGCGGGCCTGGCAGCGGATCGACCCCGATGCGGCTTTCGGCATCGCGAACATGCACGAGGCCGCTTTCAACGACACCAAACAGGGCAGGGATTTCGCCGACCGCGACTGGCATGAGCTACCGGACGATCCGGATCTCGCGGTCCAGGCCGCGGCCTGGCACCTGCACGACCTCGACGCGCAACTCCCCGCGGAGCTTCCGGGCGATTACAGCAGGGACGACCTGCTTGCCATGGGATACAACGCGGGAGCGGGCAACATGGCGGAGTTCGCAAGGGGAGTGACACCGGGGTCGCAAGCACAGTCCTATGTGGACCGTCTGCATGACAACTGGGACAAGGCGGGCGCCGCGATAGCGGAGCGGGGGAGTCGCTGAAGGCCGCGACGTCGCCCCTGTGAAGGGGGAGGGTGTCGACCTCGCCGAGGCGGATGGCACTCACGATAGTCAGGTGTATAACGGCCTATACGGCCGGGCATTGGCGCGCACAACACCTCCTTTGCCCACCTAAGCAACCATGAAAAACCGCTCCGGACGGACAACATTTTCAGGGCGAGGGCGGTGATCCGTGTTCGGTCCTGCGGGGCCGATACCAGGTTTCGCCCGCTGGTGCGCCTTCCAGGTTCCAGCTCCACGACACGGTGGGCGTGATGCGCATGAAGGTGCCGGGGCCGACCATTCCGACCCTTTCGAAGGGTTGTTCGGCGTGGCCGTAGATCCGCATTGACCTGGTAATGAAGGGATCGAAGGACACGAGGTCGTCGACGACGAGTGCCACCCGGTGGTTTCCGTCGTTGACGTTGCGGAACTTGCGCGTGGCGAGGACGCCGGCGCCGACTCCGCCGACCCACAGGTAGCTGCCGTCGTACTCGCAAGCGACGGGCACGACGTCGGGTTGCCCTTTTTCGTCGACCGTGGCCAGGCGGGCAACGGGCTGTGAGCGCAGGTAGGCAGCCTCTTCTTCGGTGAACGACATGGGACTCCTTCATTGTCGGCCGGTGAAGGAGTGAGTGTGCCGCACTCGGCTGACCAGCACCAACGGAGTGCTGGCCCGCGCGGGCCGTATGCGCTATAAATGTAGCGATACGAATGTAGCGAATGGGGGCTTCATGTATGACGTGATCGTCGTGGGGGCCGGGCCAGCGGGACTGATGTCGGCAGCCGAACTGGCCATGCGCGGGGTGTCGTGCGTGATCGTCGAGAAACGGGACGGCGAAAGCGGCGTCACGCGAGCTTTCAGCTTGCACGCCAGAGCGCTGGAACTGCTCGACGCTCGTGGGCTCGCCGACCGGCTGGTCGCGGAGGGAAATCCCATGCGGACGGTCCACCCCGGCTATGCCTCGCGAGTGGATTTCGGGCGCCTGCGCACCCGCTATCCGATGATGTTGATCGTCCCGCAGAGCGGCACCGAGCGGGCGCTGCGAGAGCGGGTTTCAGCGCTTGGGGTGCGCATGTTCAGAGGCGAGGTCGTCGGGCTCGTTCAGTCTCCGGACTCGGTCAGGGTCGGGTTGAACGATGGGACCGAACTCGATGCGAGGTACGTCGTGGGGGCCGACGGGGCACACAGCACCGTGCGCGGCCTGCTCGATGTCGGGTTCACCGGCGAGACCTACGACCTGCCGATGTTGCTCGCGGACGTGCGGATTCCCGGTGCGACGCCACCCATCACTCAGATCGGCGAGGCGGGGGCGGTGGTGACGCTTCCGTTCGGCGACGGCTGGTTCCGGGTCGGCGCGTGGTTGCTCGACAACGACGAGCGGGACGAAGCGCGGTTCGGGCGGATCAGGGACGCGTTCGTGCGGATAGCGGGAACCGATTACGGGATGAGTGAACCGCGCTGGTTCTCGCGGTTCGTGGCGCAGCGACGGCAGGCTCGCCGGTACCGGTCGGGGCGGGTGTTCCTGGTGGGGGACGCGGCGCATGTGAACTCGCCGATCGGTGGACAGGGCATGAACACCGGTATCCAGGACGCGGTGAATCTCGGTTGGAAGCTGGCCGCGGCGGTGCGAGGCGAGGCACCGCCGTGGTTACTCGACAGTTATCACTCGGAACGGCATCCCGTTGGTGAGCGAGTGCTGGCGATGACGGATCACCTGACACGGCTGGTGTTGACGAGGTCGCGGGTCCGGCAGCGGTTGAACCGGGTCGCGATGGCGGCGGCATTGCGCACCGTCGCGGGGCGGCGCCGGATTCTCGGTGTGCTGTCGGGGTTGGAGATCGCGTACGCGCCGGGCGCCGACCGGCTTGCCGGGCGCAGGGCGCCGGATTGGGCACTGGCGGGCGGCGACCGGTTGTACCGGTTGTTGCGGGAGGGGAGGTTCGTCGTGCTGGCCGGGGAGCCCGGGCTGTTGACTGGGTGGTGGGCGGAGCGGGTGGTGACGGGTGTTCCGGTAGGTGCGGTGGGGCCGAGGGCGGTGCTTGTTCGTCCGGACGGCTATGTGGCGTGGGCCGGACACCGCGACCGGCTGGGGTCGGCGCTGCTGGAATGGTGTGGTCCTGTGGAAACCGCTGAACGAGGAGAACGAGCCGACCGTGCCGCGTCCTAATTCGCAACGCAGAGATCTGCTGGCCGACGCGAGTATCGGGGTGCTTGCCGCGCAGGGTTCTCATGGCTTGACGCACAGGGCGGTGGATGCCGCTGCCGGGGTTCCCGCTGGGACGACGTCGCGGTATTTCCGGACGCGGCAGGCGCTGATCACGGGGATCGTGGAGCGGTTTATGACGCGGCTGGACGAGCGGGTGGCCGCTCAGGTGGTGCGCCCGCTTGAGCCTGCCGACCTTGAACAGGCGCTGGTGACGGTGCTGACGTCGATGGTGACTGATCTTTCGGACGAGCCGTTGGCGTTGTTCGAGTTGCATCTGGTTGGTACGAGGGACGTGGCTGTACGACGTGTGCTGGCGGGTGCGCTGGCTCGAAGGCGTGCTCTCATCGTCGAGCAGTGTGTGGCCGCGGGGATCGCGATCAGCGACGAGGATGCCGAGGTGCTGGAGATGGGGGTGCTGGGGATCGTGTTCACGGGCTTGACGACGGGTTCGCTGGTGGATACGGGGTCGGCGACCCGGGTTCTGGTGCGTGGGGTGCTCGGCCGTTATCCGGTGGGTGGGTGATTCGGGGCGCGATTGTGGTGGGGATGTCGAGCGGGGGTTCGTGGCTTCGACCTATGGGGGTGGCGTCGCGTTGGGCGGCGCCGGTCGGTTACGGAAGGGGAGATCATGGGACAGCCTGTCGTGCATTTCGAGGTGATCGGTTCGGATCCGGTTGGGCTACGTGAGTTCTATGGCGCGTTGTTCGGCTGGCGGTTCCAGGTCGGTGATGCCGCGACGGACGCGGTGTCGGCGCCGGGTGAGTACGGGTTCGTCGATGGTGCGACGACGGAGCAGGAGGGCGTGATGGGGATCAATGGCGGGGTGGCCGGTGGTGCCGGGTATGCGAGCAGGGCGTTGTTTTATGTGGGTGTCGACGATGTGGGGGAAGCCTTGCGTGAGGCGCGGCGGCTAGGTGGGACGGTGGTGCTGGGGCCGGAACCGGCGGAGGCGGAGCCCGGTGGTCTTGTAGTCGGTCGGTTCGTGGATCCGGAGGGGAATGTGGTCGGGGTGGCTGGTGTCGCCGCGAAGCGTGGTGAGGAGGAGCCGGAGTGAAGTATTTGCTCTTGATCTACAGCAACCCCACGCGGTGGGAGCATCCGATGTTCGAGCGGGACGCGGGGTTCGAGGCGTTGTCCGAGCGGGAGCGGGCCGAGGTTTCTGGTGAGGCTGAGGTGTTGGCGAGCGAGTTGGTGGCCTCGGGTGAGCTGGTGTCGGGTGTTGCGCTGGGGTCTCCCGCGCGGGCGAGGACGGTGCGGCCGGTGGATGGGCTTCCGGTGGTGACCGATGGGCCGTTCGGTGAGGCGAAGGAGGTTCTGGCCGGGTATTTCGTTCTCGATTGCGAGAGTGAGCGGCGTGCGGTGGAGATCGCGTCGCGGTTTCCGGACAGTAGGTTCGGGGCGGTCGAGGTGCGGCCGGTCGACGAGGTGTCGGTTTTCGGGGCCTGATCGGGTTTTGCCGTGCTGTGCGGTGGACCGGGGCGGCCGTTGGGGCCGTCCCGGTCCGGGTCAGTCGTCGTAGGGGTCGTCGGCCGCGGAGCCGAAGGTCCATTCGGAGGCCAGTGAGGGGTCGATGATGGCGAACCGGGTTCCGAGTGGGTCGGACATGACGGCGACTTTGCCGAGTGAGTTGGTGTAGGGCTGGAAGCGGAGCCTGGCGCCTGCGGCTCTCGCGCGTTGCAGGGTGTTGTCGAATCCGAGGTCGGGGTCGACGGCGAAGTGTGCGATCCAGCGGGGTGGTACGTCGGCGGGGGTGTCGGCTGCCATGCGGACTCTGCCGATGGCCGAGTCGTCGCCGTGGGAGTAGACGACGTAGTCGATGGTCCTGCCGTTGCCGTACTGGCGCTGGTCGTAGCCGAACAGGCTGCCGAAGAACCGGTCGGCGAGTGTTGCCCTGCGGGTGACGAACTCCAGCCAGATCAGTGCGCCGGGGACACCTGCCGTGAAGGCCCAGTCGGCGGCTGGTTGGAGTAGGCCGACGGTGGCGCCGCTGGGGTCGTCGATGAGGGTTTTCGTGCCGACTCCGGGTACGGCGTGTGGTCGGGGGTGGAGTACTCGTCCGCCGAGTTTGCTCGCGTGGTTGCCCGCGGTGCTGAGATTGTCGGTGGCGAGGTACACGGTCCAGTCGAGGATGTCGGCTGGGTGGCGGCGCAGGCCGGCTACCGGTTCTCCGAACAGGAGCGCGATGACGTAGTCTTCGCCGGCCGAGTCGCGTACGCGTTCGAAGTGCCAGCCGTAGAGTTCTTGGCCGAACCGCATGGAGCGGTCGAGGTCGGGGGTGGCCAGTTCGATCCAGCAGGGGGTTCCCGGCGCGACGGGTGTGCTCATGCCCGCGCGCTCCGCTCATTCGGGGCGGGGCGGAGTGTGAAGTCCCGGTGAGGCAGCATGGGGGCACTATAGTCCCGGCCGGTTCTGTTGATCATCTTTCGGGGCTGGGTGGGGTCGAGCGGCGTCAGCCGCGGGGTTCGTCGGCTGACTCCTGGGGCCACGCCTGGGGCCAGTGGTAGCCGCTCTGGTTGACGACCTCGTCGAAGATCGGGGTGCGTTCGCCATCGGCCGGTGGCCTTTCGGTGTGGACGTCGGCCGGTGTCGTCGGTGTGCTCATGGCACTGACTCGACCTCGACGATCCGCCGTCCGCTGACCCAGTCCGGCTCGGTGTCGGCCGCGGCGCCGTCGGGGCGGACCGGAACCCACCACGTGGTGGTGTAGCGGTCGAAAACAGGTGTCGCGACAACGCTTCCGTGCTCGCGGGGTTCTTGGTGGTTCGTGGGTTGTGCTGCGGTGTAGGTGACCTTGTCGCCCACCAGCAGTTGTATCTCAGTGGCGCGCACAACTCATCCCTTCAGAGCGAGGTGCGGGATCTCAAGGCTGTTCGCTGGTCCGCGTCACGCGGGGTTGCCGGGTGACGGGCTTGTGTGCGTGAACCGTTTTCCGTCCACTGTGCTCGGTCATGTGTCACTCGGCCGGGCTGGTGGTTGCCGAATCAATGTGGAACCAGCCGGTTTTCGGCGACGATGACTCGGAGTCCTGTGTGGTGGCGTTGTTTCCGGTGCCCGCGAGTAACGCTCGCATGGCCGCCGTGTGCAGGTCCGCGATGACGGCTCGCGCGTCGTCTGCTTGACGATCGAGCCATTCCGTCTGCTCCGGCGACATACTCGACACCACCATTCAGGACAACCTCCCCATCGTCCGACTGCAACACACTAAGCGCCGGTGGTGGTGGGCTGGGAAGGTCCGTAAACCTTCCAACCCGATCGTGTCACCGTCGAAGGTCGGGAACAGCGCGGATGCCGGTTCGAGGCCGGGGTGGCGGCAAGTGCTGCGCGCCATGGGATTCCGGCCTTTGCCCGGCTTTCGGCGTTGGTGCTCAGCCGGAGGCCGCGATTTCGGCCGAGGCGAGGTCGAGGATGTGGCGTTCGTGTTCGTCCAGTGGCCATGGCAGGAGTCCGGAGGGTTGGTCCGGCGCGGCGGCTCGTAGTCGCATGTCGGCGATGGCCGCGACGATGTCCGGTACGCCGGTTCCGAGCAGTACGTCGATCAGGGGGCACGCGTGGTCGACGCGCGGGAAGGTCGCGCCCCGGTAGGCGGTGGCGGCTTCCCGCCAGATCTCGCGCGCCGCGTCCGGTCCTTCGGAGTGGGCCGCGTCGTCGAGCAGGCGGCACCATGCGATGTCGATGGGTTCGGTGATGTCGCCGCCGCCGCTGAAGGTGAGCCACATGTCGGTTTCGGCGACTTGGCGGAACAGGGTGAGCGCGGCGGCGCGGTCGCCTGCCGCGTAGCGGTCGTGTGCGTCGCGCAGCTTGGTGTGCAGTTGTTCGCGTGGGGTCGTTCCGTGTTCGGTGATGTAGGCGTCCAGGTCGGCGTTTTCGTCGATGAGTTCGGCCGCGAGGTCTTCCATGCGGTGGGCGAACGACCACAGGGGCGCGGTCTCGTCCTCGTTGATTCCGGTTGCCTCGGCCAGTTCGAGCAGGGTGATGGCTTTGCTGGTGTCCTTTGCCATGCGTTCGGGATCGGCGACGCCGTCGTCGGCGTCTTCGAGGCGGCCGTAGGCGCAGGCCAGGGCCAGTGCCGCGCGGTGGGGTTCGTCGGGGGAGGCGGCGAGATGGTCTTCTCCTGCCTCGGCGACGTGTGCCCAGTCCGTGTCGGCCGCCAGTTGCCCTTCCGCTGTGAACAACGGGGCCAGTTCGGGTGGCAGATTCCCTGAGGCGATCAAGGCGGTGACGCTGGCTGGGACCGGTGGCAGGTCCATGGTTCTCCCTTGATCCGAACGAAAAGTGGAGGCTCGGTACGGCTCCGGCGGCGCGGGACGTGCGGGCCGCGAGCCAAGATCAAAACAGATCGGCGGTGGCGTGCGGGACCGGGGTCACCGAAGTTGATCTTCGATGGTGCGGCACGGGCGGCGGCGGTGTGTTATTGCTGGTGTTGTTGTTGTGACGCCACGGAGGTGCGGTCATGAACGACCCGGACGGCGGGACGGCCGCGATGGCGCTCGGCGCGGCCGAATCGGGCGCGCTCGATCGCGATGCCGCCGACCCCGGACATCGCGACAGGTTCCTGATCCCTCCAGCCAGGGGTGGCCGCTACTCCGATTCCGCCTATCTCGCGGGAAACTCACTCGGCCTGCAACCCGTGGCGACTCGGAACCGGCTGCTCGAAGACCTCGGCGAATGGGCGAGGCTCGGCGTCGAAGGTCACCACGACGCCCTGCGCCCGTGGTTGCCGTATCACGCGCTGCTGACCGAACCCGCCGCGCGGCTTGTCGGCGCGCTGCCACGCGAAACCGTCGTCATGAACTCGCTGACGGTGAACCTGCATCTGCTGATGGTGTCGTTCTACCGTCCCCGGGGCACGCGCACCCGCATCCTCATCGAGGACACGGCTTTCCCCTCGGACAGCTACGCGGTGCGCAGCCAGGCCGTCTTCCACGGTCTCGATCCCGACAGCACGGTACTGCGCGCCCGTTCGGCCGACGAGGTGCGCGATGTTCTCGCCGCGCGTGGCGAGAACATCGCGCTGGTGTTGCTCGGCGGGGTCAACTACCTGACGGGAGAATTGCTGGACATTTCGGCCATCACCGCGGCTGGGCACGCGGCGGGGGCGGTCGTCGGCTGGGATCTCGCCCATGCGGCAGGCAACGTGCCGCTGCGGCTGCACGACTGGGAGGTCGACTTCGCCGCGTGGTGCTCGTACAAGTACCTCAACGCGGGTCCCGGTGCGGTCGCCGGAGCGTTCGTCCACGAGCGGCATCTCGGCGGTGCGGGGCCGCCCCGGCTGGAAGGCTGGTGGAGCACGGAGGAACAGACCCGGTTCGAGATGGCACCGGTTTCCCGCCCACCGGCCAGTGCTGATGCGTGGCAGGTGTCGAACCCGCCGATACTGGCGATGTCGCCGGTGCTGACGTCGCTGCGATTGTTCGACGACATCGGCATGGACGTGCTGAGGGCGCGTGGGATGCGGCTGAGCGGCTACCTGTACGAGTTGCTGGAAGGTATCGGCGCGGACGTGCTCACCCCAGCGGATCCGCCGCGCAGGGGAAGCCAGGTGTCGATCAGGGTCGGGACCGGTGCCGCGGCGCTGTGTTCCCGGCTGAGCGGCGAATTCGGGGTCGTCGCCGACGCCAGGGAACCGGATGTGCTGCGCATGGCGCCGACCGCCCTGTACTCGACCCACCACGACTGCTGGCGGGCCGCTGCCGCGCTGGCCGCGCTTCTCCCGGAGGTCTCATGACCGGCAGCCCATCGGTCGCGATCGTCGGTGCGGGACTCACCGGTTGCCTGCTGGCTTGCTATCTCGCAAGGCGTGGTGAGCGGGTGATCGTCTACGAGCGCAGAGCCGACCCCCGGCTCACCGGACCAGAGCAGGGCCGTTCCATCAACCTCGCGCTGTCCGAACGCGGGATCGCCGCGCTGCGCGGGATCGGGCTTGAGGACGCCGTACTGGCCGACGCGCTGCCCATGCGGGGACGCATGATCCACCCGGTGGCGGGGGAACTGGATTTCCAGCCCTACAGCGCGGAGGGCACGCTGGCCATCAACTCGATCAGCAGGGGAGCGCTCAACAACGTCCTGCTCACCGCCGCGCACGCGCGGCCGAACATCGAGATCAGGTTCTCCCACCGGCTCGACCGGTTCGATCCCGCGAGCGGCGAACTGCGGTTCAGCACCCCAGACGGTGTCCGGACCGGGTCGGCGCCGGTCGTCATCGGCGCCGACGGCGCGCGTTCGGCCGTGCGTGGCGAGCTCGTCCGGCACGGGCTCAGCTCCGAAACGGTCGACCTTCTCGACTACGGATACAAGGAGCTGACCGTCCCCGCCGGGTCCGGTGGGTTCGTCGTGGATGAGGGCGCGCTGCACATCTGGCCACGCGGCCGGTCGATGATGATCGCGTTGCCCAACCCCGACAGGTCTTTCACGTGCACCCTGTTCTGGCCGGACAGTGGCGCGGGAAGCTTCGCCGCGCTGGACACCCCCACCGCCATTCGTGCCTGCTTCCGGGAGAATTACCCCGACGTCGAGCCGTATCTGCCCGAGCTGGTGACCGACTATCAGCGCAACCCTGTCGGTGTGCTCGGCACCGTCCGGTGCGCGCCTTGGCACGCGGTGGTGGCGGGAGCGCGCGTCGTGGGTTTGCTCGGTGACGCCGCGCACGCGATCGTTCCCTTCTACGGGCAAGGCGCCAACTGCGCGTTCGAGGATGTCGTGGTGCTTGAGGACTGCCTCGACGCGGCCGGCGGCGACTGGCCTGCCGCGCTGGCGCTGTTCGAGCGGCGGCGCACCGACACCGAGGCGATCGCGAGCATGGCGCTGGCCAACTTCGTGGAGATGCGCGACAAGGTCGCCTCGCCGCTGTTCAAACTGGGCAAAACCGTCGAGCACGCCCTGGAACGCGCGCTGCCGGGCCGGTACGTGTCCCGCTACGAGCTGGTGTCCTTCTCGACGGTGCCGTACGGCGCCGTGCGGCGAAGGGTGCGCAGACAACACCAGCTCCTCGGTGTGCTGGGCGCGATCGGTGCGTTCGGCCTGCTGGGCGCGCTGGGTGCCCTGCTCCGCGTGCTGGCCCGTGCGCGAGTCCCCCGTCCAGGACGCCGAGATCCGCACCCAGGACGGTGAGTTCCGCATTCAAGGCCGTGAGATCCGCGTCCAGGACATCGAGAACCGCGCTCGTGGCGGCCTGAGAAGTTCGCCCAAGGCGGTCGCACACCGCGAACGGGCAGGTGATCCCCGTGACTGGCTCCGTTCGCGCGGGTCGTCGGCCAGCTGTTCCCGCGCGCGGGAACAGCTGGCCGCGCGAAAAACGGCGGGGCGTAGGCGGAGACCGCAGGAGTGCGGCGGGGCGTCAGCGCGGCCCCGGGGGAGCACCGAGGTGTCAGCGGGACTTCAGGCGAGCGGCGAACGGGCATTACTCACCGGGGCGGGAGAACCGGCGTGGCGTCCGGACCGCGACGAACGCGGCCAAGACGGACTCACAGGTGGAGCGGAGCGCCACGCGAACGGGCATCTCACACCTGCGCGACCGCGCCGAGCGAGGTACCCGCGACATCCCTCCACGAACTATCAACCGGAACGAACGGCGTTCGTCGCCGAACGTGGGTCGCGCGGCGCGGGCGAGCTCCGTTGACAGCTCACCCGGCTCGGTTGAACGAAGTTCCGTGCGCGCGCTGTCCGGGGCGGGCGGATGCCTCCGCTGGTTCGGAGTGAGGCGAGCGCGGAACTCACTGTGCTGGACGCGGATCTCGTGGCCCTGAGCGCGGAACTCGGCGTCCTGGACGGGGGACTCGCGGAGTCAGCGCTGCCACGGATCTCGCGGCGATGGATACGCCGGTTGCTGGGGATGCTGGTGCCCCGGCGGGTACGGCCCCTGCGAATATTGGGGTGCGGGTGGGTACGGGGAGTGTGCCTGGTTGCCAGCGGCCGCGGCCGCCTTGAGCTTCGCGACGCCGTACAGCACGTAACCCGCGACGATCACCGCAGCCAGAAAACCGAGGATCGTCCCAGCGAAGCCACTGCTGTCGGGATCGAGGAAGCCGCGATAGAGGCCCACGTCGGCGGCCAGGTAATAGATGAGGTAGGCGACCGGGAACACGATCCACGTCAGCGGATGCCACCACTTCACGTTGGCCTGGTTGCGCCCGACCACGGCCCAGTCGATCAGCACCACCAGCGGGGTCAGCAGGTGCTCGAACAGCGACCACGTCTCGTCGAGCGAGCCACCCATGATCGTCAGGAAGGTCACCGCGACCAGCAGCAACAACACCGTCATCGCGCCGCGCAGCCACGGCGAACGCGGCTCGTGCGCCTTCCCGCCGGTGAAAAGCGGATAGCACAGCAAACCGGTGTACACCACGCCCACGAGCAGGCTGGCTTGCTGGCTCAGGCCCGGCCCCGCGGATTCCCAGCCGTGCTCACCGACGATCGAGCCGAAACCGATGAACGCGAACGCCACGATCAGCAACCGCCAGAGGCTCACCCCGACCAGGACACCCGGTGACGCCGGCTGCCTCGCGGGTGACTGCCGTGGTACTGGATAACCCTGCTGATTCACTGGCTCTCCCCCTCTGGCGCCCCGCTGGCACGGACGGCGGCCGTGCTCTCGCGCCGCGGAGCGTACCGAACTCCAGGTCGGCCAGGGAGCGAAACGGACAACCAGCAACGAGCCCCCCGGGGGGGGGGCGTCCGTGCGGGAGCTTCACCGGTCACGGAGTGCGCGGGCCAGTGAGCAAGATCATGGCCACAACCTGTCGAGTACACAACGGAGCGTGCCTTGGCTGGCACGCGGAGTCGTTGCCCGGCAAGGAAATCGGAACGCCGCGAGGTCACGGCACGTTGTGGGCCACGAAAAAAGGCACGGTGGAACTTTCTGTTACGGGACCCTCGTTACTTTCCGGCTGGTGGAAGCGAGGGCGGGTGTGACGCCGTGAGGCTTCGCGACCGACGGTCACTACCCCCTGTTTTCCCAGGTAAGGGAATGTCCATAAAGGGCATGAACACACCACTGACGGAACCGCGCCGTTCCCCTAGTACAGTCTCAGCGTTTGGTAGGGGTTGATCAACGGCCGCGGAGGAAACTGTCGGATGGTCCTGCTGCGAGCACGTGTGCCCAAAGCCGCGACGACACAGACTGACCGGAAATTTCGCCCGGAGCTGCAAGGATTGCGTGCGCTCGCGGCGATTCTGGTGGTCGTGTACCACGTGTGGCTTGACCGGATTTCCGGTGGCGTCGACGTGTTCTTTCTGGTGTCGGGTTTTCTGATCACGGGCCAGCTGTACAGAGCGAGCGTGCGCGGTCGCATCGAGTTCCGGCCCATGTGGGGCCGGATGATGAAGCGGCTGTTCCCCGCCGCCCTCACCGTCCTCATGGCCACCATGGTCGCGGCGGTGCTGTGGTTGCCGGAACACCGGTGGTTCCAGACCATTCGCGAGGTCGTCGCCTCGGCGCTCTACCTTGAGAACTGGCAACTCGCCGCCGACTCGGTGGACTACTTCGCCCAGCAGAGCACGGCCAGCGTCGTGCAGCACTTCTGGTCTTTGTCGATCCAGGGCCAGTTCTACCTGGTCTGGCCGCTGGTGATCGCGTTGGTGGTGTTGGTTGCCAAGGGCGCGGGCTGGGGGATACGCCGCACCATCTTCGCGTCGATGGCGGTCCTGTTCGCGGCCTCGCTGGCCTACTCGGTGTTCCTGACGAACGTCGACCAGCCGTTCGCCTACTTCATGTCGCTGACCCGGATCTGGGAATTCGCGCTCGGCGGGTTGCTCGCGCTGATCATCAACGTGATCTCGCTGCCGCGCGCACTGCGGATCTGCTTCGGCTGGCTCGGCCTCATCGGGCTGGTCACCTGCGGGCTCATCCTCCAGGTCGGCACGGTCTTTCCCGGATACGCCGCGTTGTGGCCGACCATGTCCGCGGCGCTGGTGCTGCTGGCAGGGGCCACGGACAGCAAGGTGGGTGCCGACAGGTTCCTTTCCTCGCGCCCGCTAATCTACCTGGGCAACCTGAGTTACTCGCTGTATTTGTGGCACTGGCCCGTCCTGATCTTCTACATGATCGTCAGGGGCAGGGACGAGGTCGGGTTGCGCGGCGGCGCGGTCGTCATCGCGGCGTCGGTGGTGCTGTCGATTCTCACCTACCACATCGTGGAAAAGCCGGTCAGGGACTCCAAGATCGGCGCCAAGAACAAGTGGGGCGCCTACCGGTTCGGCGCCCTGTCCCTCGTCGTCGTGCTGGGCGTCGCCGGCGCATGGCAGATCGTGAGCAAGCAGCGCGCGTCCTTCGCTTTGGACCTCGACG
Organism: Prauserella marina; assembly: GCF_002240355.1. Classification (GTDB taxonomy): domain Bacteria; phylum Actinomycetota; class Actinomycetes; order Mycobacteriales; family Pseudonocardiaceae; genus Prauserella_A; species Prauserella_A marina. The sequence continues at coordinate 3,413,535 of NZ_CP016353.1, read as the reverse complement.
ATCCCGATCACCCCGGTGCGCAGGTGATGACTGCTCCCGGCCCCATCCTCAACCTGGAAGCCGACATCGTGCCGCCGTTCGCCGCGCTGCCCGAGCAGTTCGACACGTTTGAGGACGAGGAGTGCACGACCTCGGCGCGGCACGAGGAACTTCGGGTCTGCACGGTCGATCCCACGGAACCGCCACTGCGCAGGCTCGTGGTCGTCGGTGATTCGCACTCCCAGCAGTACATCGCCGCGCTGCGGCCGCTGGTGGAGAAGCGGGGCTGGCAGATCATCTCGATGGGCAGGGGCGGTTGCCCGCTGACCGCGACGCAGGATCTGCCCAACAACGAGGAATGTGTTCCGTGGAACGCGGCGGTGATCGAGGAGATCATCGAGACCAAACCGGACGCCGTGATGACCATGGGCACCAGGGACGTGCGGGTCGGTTTGAAGGAGTGGACCCCCGAGGGGTACGTGGCCCAGTGGCAACGACTCAACGAGGCCGGTATCCCCGTCGTCGCGATGCGCGACAACCCCAGGTTCTCCTTCGAACCGTCCGAATGCGTGCAGATGCACGGCGTCGACGCCAACCAGTGTTCGACTCCGCGAAGCGAGATGTACGCGCCGCAGGCACCGTACGAGACGGCACCGGGCATACCGCCGAATGTGTCCTTTGTGGACCTGAGTGATTATTACTGCACGGCCGACACTTGTCCGCCGGTGATCGGCAACGTCCTGGTCTACATGGACGACAACCACGTCACGGCCACCTACATGGAGACCTTGTCCGCGGTGGTGGACGAACGTCTCGTCGAGACACTCGGCTGGCACGACACGATGGTTCCGGCGAAGTGACGCCCGGCGGGGCATCTCCGGTGCCCCGCCGGTCAAACGGCGGCACGGTGCACGCGCGCCGTGCCGCCGTTTGTTAGGGTGAGCGCACGGCATCGCGCGTTGGTCACCGGCCGGGTGAGCGTGGAGGTGCCTGTGACATGCCCGTGGAGGCATCGCACAGTGTCGGTTCAATTCAACCATCTGATCATTCCGTCGAAAGACAATCGCGAATCCGCTGAATTCCTCGCGCACATCCTCGATGTGGAACTGGGGCAAGAGTGGGGCCCGTTCATTCCATTGGAGACCAGCAATGGCGTGCGACTGGACTTCGCGACCATTCCGCCGGAAGATCTGCGATTGCAGCATTACGCGTTTCTCGTCGACGAATCGGAATTCGACGGGATTCTGCGGCGGATTCAGCAGGCCGAGGTCACCTATCACGCCGACCCGCAAGGAAAACAACTCGGCGAGATCAACTACAACCACGGTGGCCGTGGCGTGTACTTCCGGGATCCCGGAGGCAACGGCATGGAGGTCATCACCCAGCCCTACGGCGCCGATCTGGTCTAGCTGTCCCCGTGCGTCGATGTCGATGACGTGAACGGCGCCCGGTGGCCAGGTTCTGCTGGTCACCGGGCGGCGACCGGCACGTATGTGGTGCCGTCGATGCCCCAAGGGAAGGTCAATGCCCGCTGGCATAGCGGCCGGCGAGTTCGGTGCCGATGCGGTGGAGTTCCCGGCGCACGTCGCTGGGTTCGACGACCTCGATCATGGCTCCCCAACCCGCGAGTTGTCTGGCGATGTCCAGCGGTGTCGGCGCGGCGACCGTGACACGGCTGCGTTCGCCGTCGTGGTCCTCCGCCCGGCAGTGGGTGCCGAACTGATCGCGCAGTACCGGGACGAACCTGGTCTCGACGAGCACGGTCGCGCTCGTTCGTGATCGCCGTCGTTCGACCTCGGTGACCACGTCGTTCCACGCGGCGGTGAGCGTGAAGTCCTCGGGGCGGGCCGCGGTTTCCTCGGTGACCTCCGCGTCGAGCATCCGGTCGACCCGGAAGGTGCGCTGGCCCTTGTCGGTTCCCGCGACGAGATACCAGATGTCGTCCTTGTCGACGAGGCCCCACGGGTCGATCAGCCGGGTGCTCCGGTGGCCCGCGTTGTTCACATAGCCCAGCCGCACCTTGCGGCGCGACACCACGGCCGACTGGAGAAGTGGAACCAGTTCGGGCCGGGGATGGTCCCTGCCGCCCCAGCGCGCGGGGTCGACGATGGTGGCCCGCGCCGCGGCGGAGGCGTCCGCCCTGAACGTGCGCGGCAGCGCGCCGACGAGCTTGCGCAGCGCAGCCTTCACCTCACCCGATGCCGAGGCGGCAGGGCCGATGAGCAGGAACAGCGCCTGCGTTTCCGTGGCCGAGAGCCCGCTCAGGTCAGTGCGCGCGCCGCCGACCAGTGACCAGCCGCCGCCCCGGCCCTGTCTCGGGTAGACCGGTATCCCCGCGGCCGACAGTGCTTCGAGGTCACGGCGGGCCGTCGCGACGGACACTTCCAGTTCGCGCGCCATCTCGGCGGCGGTCACCCTGCCTCGCGCCTGCATCAGCAGCAGGGCCGCGACGAGCCGGTCAGCGCGCATGACTCCAGTGTCGCCGGGAAAACCCACTCCGCAAAGCGCTCACGAGATGAACACTTTGCCGTGGAGACTGAGGTCACCGGCGACATCCGGGAGAGCCGGGCCCACGAGGGGAGGAAACCGATGATGCTCTTTCCCGACGCGGCAGCTTGGGAGGCATGGCTGGCCGGGCACCACGACAGCGCGGCCGAGGCGTGGCTGCGAATCGCCAAGAAAAACGCGCCGGTCACCTCGGTGACCATCGAGCAGGCTCTGGATGTCGCGTTGTGCTTCGGCTGGATCGACAGCAACCGTAAGTCGCTCGACGAGCATTACTACCTCCAGCGCTACTCCCGTCGCCGGAAGGCGAGCCCGTGGTCGCGAATCAACGTCGCCCGTGCGGAACGGTTGATCGCCGAGGGCAGGATGCGCGTGCCCGGCTTCGCCGAGATCACCGCGGCCCGGCGAGAAGGCCGGTGGGGGAGATAACCGGCGAGCTGGAAGAAAATCAGCGAAAATTCCGGCTGCGATGTCGAGAACGGCGCGGCCGCTCCGTCCCTTGGACACGATCGGCCACACCCGGCCGTGCGACTCAGAAGGAGATCACCATGAAGTACCTGCTGCTCAAGCACTACCGCGGTGGCCCGGCGCCGGTTTCCGACTACCCGCCGATGGACCAGTGGACCCCGAAGGAGGTCGACGCGCACATCCAGTACATGAGGGACTTCGCCGACAAGCTCGAACGTTCCGGCGAGTTCGTGGACGGGCAGGCGCTGGCCCCCGAAGGCGCGTTCGTCCGCTACGACGGCGCGGGGCGTCCCCCGGTGACCGACGGGCCGTTCGCGGAGACGAAGGACCTCATCGCGGGCTGGATGATCATCGACGTGGAGTCCTGGGACCGTGCCGTCGAACTGGCGGGGGAGCTGTCGGCGGCTCCCGGCGTGGGTGGCGAGCCGATCCACGAATGGCTCGAAGTGCGGCCGTTCCTCACCGAGCCGCCCGTGGTCACCGAATGACCGAGGCACCGCTGCGGGAACTCGTGCCCGCGGTGATCGGCGTCCTCGTCCGGCGCGGAGCTGACTTCGCCTCGGCCGAGGACGCCGTGCAGGAGGCCCTGATCAAGGCACTCGATGCCTGGCGGGAGGAGCAGCCACGCGACCCGAAAGCGTGGCTGATCTCCGTCGCGTGGCGCAGATTCCTCGACGCGGCACGGGCCGACAAGACCCGCAGGGAACGGGAACTCACCGTGGAGGCCGCGCCGGCTGGTGAGCTGGTGCCCGCCGAGGACGACACACTGCGCCTGCACTTCCTGTGCGCGCATCCGGCGCTGGCTCCCGGCTCGGCGGTCGCACTGACCCTGCGTGCCGTCGGCGGCTTGACGACCAAGCAGATCGCCACGGCGTACCTGGTTCCGGAAGCGACGATGGCGCAGCGAATCAGCAGGGCGAAACGGCGGATCGCGGGGGCCCGGTTCGACAGCCCCGGTGACCTGGCGACCGTGTTGCGGGTGCTGTACCTGGTGTTCAACGAGGGATACGGCGGGGATGTCGACCTGGCGGCCGAGGCGATCAGGCTCGCCCGCCAGCTTGCCGGGCTTTCCGGTGAACCGGAGGCCGCTGGGTTGCTCGCGCTCATGCTCCTGCACCACGCGCGCAGGTCGTCGCGCACCGGGCGCGGCGGCAAGCTGGTGCCGCTGGCCGAGCAGGACCGCTCGTGCTGGGACACCGGGCTGATCGCCGAGGGAGTGACGATCCTCCAGACCGCGCTGTCGGCCGACCGGCTGGGTGAGTATCAGGCGCAGGCCGCGATCGCCGCGCTGCACGCCGACGCGCCCACCGCGGCCGAGACCGACTGGGTGCAGATCGTGGAGTGGTATGACGAGCTGCTGCGGCTCACCGGTAGCCCGATCGTGCGGCTCAACCGTGCTGTCGCCGTCGGGGAAGCCGACGGTCCGCGAGCCGGGCTGGCCGCGCTTGCCGACGTCGACCCCGCGCTGCCCCGGTACCCGGCGGTGTCGGCCTACCTTCATGAACGCACCGGCGACCTTGGTCTCGCCGCCGAGTTGTACGCCGAGGCCGCGCGTTCGGCTACCAGCCTCGCCGAACGCGATCACCTCACCAGGCAGGCGGCGCGCGTGCGCCAGGAACGGAACGTGCCGCCGGGCTAGGGGCACGTGAGCTCCGGTCAGGCCGCGCTGTCATGTGCCCTCGCGGTAGAGGGCGGTGGCCAGTGCCACGACCGTATGGGTCGCCGGGTGGGGATCGTGGGTGCGCCAGATGAGGTGCACCGGAACGGGAGCGGCGTCGCGCAGCCGCCGGTAGACGATGCCGTCCCTGCGGTATTGAGCCGCGGTGCCCTGCGGGGTCAGCCCGACACAGCGGCCGGTGGCGATGGCGGCCAGCCAGTCGTCGATGTCGTTGCTGTACTCGACGGCGGGCCGCGCGTCCTCCGGCCACAGGTCGAGAGTGGTGGTCCCGGTGCGGCGGTCGATGACCAGCGTGCGGGCCGAGATCTCGGCGAGGCGAACGTGGCGGCGGCGGGCCCACGGATCGTCGGCGGCGAGCGCGACCAGGCGCGGCTCATGGCCGATCAGCGCGTGCGCCCACGGGTGCGGATCGATGGGCGCGCGGATGACGGCCAGGTCGCACAGTCCTTCGGCGAGGCCGCCGGTGGGACTGTTGTGCTTGGTGATCCGCAGTTCGGTCTCGGGGTGCTGGTCGTGCCAGCGGCGCTGGAATTCGGTGGTGTACCGGCCGAAAGCCGACCAGGCGTGCCCCAAGTACAGGCGGGTGTCACCGGTGGTTGCCTCCCTGACGAGTTCGCCTGCCCCCGCGAGCAGGATGCGTGCCCTGGCCAGCACCTGAACGCCCGCGGTGGTGGGGGTGACGCTACGGCTGGTGCGGTGCAGCAACCGGACCCCGAGCAGGCGTTCGAGCGCGGCGAGCGTGCGGGAGACGGCAGCCTGGGAGGTTCCGAGTTCAATGGCGGCGTCGGTGAACGTGCCGGTGTCCACGATGGCGACGAGACAACGCAGATGCTTCAGTTCGAGTCCCTCGGCCTGGCCCTTCCCAGTCATACGCTCATCGTATGCATCACGGCCTGAATGCATTTTGCGTATAGCCGGACCGTGCTCATGGTGGTGGCATGTCCACCACCTCAACGCGTCCGCCGGGTTCACCGGGCTCGTCAGCCACCTTCCCGCATGGGCAGCGCCGTACCGGGGTGGCGCTGATGGTGGGCAGCGCACTGTCCAATCAGACCGGTGCCTCGATCGCCGCCATGGCGTTTCCGGTGCTGGGACCGGCGGGAGTGGTGGCGGTACGTCAATGGGTTGCCGCCGTCGTACTCGGGGTGGCGGGAAGGCCGAAGCTGCGGCAATTCACCGCGGCGCAGTGGCGTTCGGTGCTCGGCCTGGCGTTCGTGTTCGCCGCGATGAACCTGTCCCTGTACGCGGCGATCGAACGGATCGGCCTCGGATTGGCTGTCACGCTCGAATTCCTCGGCCCGCTGACCGTCGCGCTGGCCGGTGCCCGCCGTCGGATCGACGTCGTCGCCGCGCTCGCCGCGGCGGGGGCAGTGGCCGTGCTCGCCCGGCCCACCCCCACCACCGACTACGTCGGTATCGGCCTTGCACTGCTGGCGGCACTGTGCTGGGCCTGCTACATCCTGCTCAACCGGGCCGTCGGAGCGCGCTTGCCCGGCCTACAGGGAACGGCCGCCGCCGCGATGGTCTCCGGTGCGCTCTACCTGCCTGTGGGCGTGTGGGTGCTCTGGCAGCACCCGGTCACGCTCGTGGCGCTCGGGTGCGGGCTGGCGGCGGGGGTGCTCTCCTCCGCCGTGCCGTTCCTGTCCGACCTGCTCGCTCTGCGCAGGGTCCCCGCGCGGTTTTTCGCCGTCTTCACGAGCGTCAATCCCGTTTTCGCCGCGCTGATCGGCGTTGTCGTACTCGGGCAGCACCTGGAAGCCGTTTCCTGGCTGGCCATCGCCGTCATCGTCGCGGCAAACGCCGTCGCCGTCTCCACTGCGGTCCGTCCCACCACGTGAGGCCCGGTACCCGGCTGGTCCCGGTCAGCCGAAGTACCGGTGTTCCATGGACCGCACCGCCGCCTCGGAATGCCGCACCCGCAGCGCCGTCGTCTCCATCTGCTCCCAGCCCCACGGGTCCGAATGCCCCAGCGCGAGCCCCGCCAGCCGGGCCCACTCGACCTCGCTCGCTTTCTCGGCAAGGTCGACGCCCGCGTTGTCCAGCATCCAGCCCGCGAGTCCAAGGGAGGCAATCACCGCATCCGGGTCACCGATGACGGCGAACGGCTCCACCCCCGAACGGCCCGCCGCGTGGAACATCGCGCCGTCCGGCAACCACACCAGATCCTCGGTGTCCTCTGTGTCTTCGGCTGGGGAGTAGTAGGTGACCCTGCCGACGATCCGCGCGGCCGGATACCGTTCGCGCAACTGCGCGGCGACGGCCTTCAGCGGCCCGCCACTCGCCGCCGCGAACACCGGATCGGCGATTCCTACCATGCTTCCCCACGCCGCGACATGCACCACGTCCAGATCGGCGCGTACCGCGGACGGCAACGGTGTCAGCACGCAGCGCGGCCCGAGTTCGTCGAGTACCTGTTCGACGGTGTCCAGCGACTCGGCGAACGCGCGGGACCGGACCGGATCCTGAGGCGGGTAGTTCCTGGCATCGACATTGAACGGCGGCTCGAACACCGACATGTGGCACAACCCCAGCGAGCCGGACACGGTCCGGTCCCGTGGGCTGCTCCAATACCTGTTTTCGATCACGCGGGCAACCGTAGCGGCGGCCACCGACACCTGACGTCGCTCGCACGGGCCAAAACCGAATGCGGCGTAGCGGCGGGGCCTGCCATGATCACCGTCATGGTGCTCGAAGTTCTGTACCTCTGATCCAGGCGCTCTCAACCCGCCGCCACCAAGGCGTGCGGGCTGTCGTCTTGCCCTTGAGAATCGGAAGTCAGGAGTTTCGATGAGCCACATCCTCATGTCCGCCTCAGCCGCGCATGGTCACGTGCACCCCAACCTGCCGGTGATGGCCGAGTTGGTTGCCCGCGGGCACCGCGTCACCTATCCCGTCCCTGACCGTTTCGCCGACGCCGTCGCCGCCACCGGCGCCACTCCGCTGCTGATCCACACCGACCTTCCCGATCCGGCGAAGGGACAGCAGTGGCCGGAAGGTGGTGTCGAGGTGATGCGGTTGTTCTCCGACGAGGCCCGCTCGGCGTTTGCGCAGATCACCGCGGCGCTGTCCGGTGATCTGCCAGACATCGTCTGCTACGACGGCAGCGGCTGGGCAGGGCACGCTCTGTCCAGGGTGCACGGGCTGCCGAGGGTGGAACTGGCCCCGCACATGGTCGCCTGGGACACCTTCGAAGAGGATTTCGCCGAGGCGTACGCGTTCTACGACACGCCGGAGGGATTGGCCTGGCAGTCCGACATGGATGCCTGGCTGGACGAGGTCGGTGTCGGGCTCGGGAACCGGGAATTCCTCGGTCCACCGGACCGGTCGGTGGTGCTGATCCCCGAGGCGATGCAGCCCAACCGCGACCGGGTCGAGCGGAACCGCTACACCTTCGTCGGACCGGTGATCGGTGACCGCTCGCACCAGGGATCGTTCGCCGACCTCGGAGTGCGGTCGGACCGGCCGGTGTTGCTGGTCTCGCTCGGATCGGCCTACAACGACCGGCCCGCGTTCTGGCGCGACTGTGTCACCGCCATGCACGGCACCGGCTGGACGACAGTACTGGCCGTCGGCCCCTACGTCGACGTGACCGAACTCGGCGACCTCCCTGACGACGTCGTCGTCCGCGAATGGGTACCGCAACTCGCGGTGCTCGCGCACGCGTCGGCCTTCGTCACGCACGCCGGGATGGGCGGCTGCTCGGAGGGCCTGTGGCACGGCGTCCCGATGGTGGCCGTGCCACAGGCGGCCGATCAGTTCGTCAACGGTCCACGGCTCGCCGAACTCGGCGTCGGGGAGCATCTTCCGGCCGACGAGGCCACCCCGCAGCGTCTACGTGAGGCAGTGCTGCGAGTCGCCTCCTCGCGCGAGATCGCCGAACAGTGTGCCGAACACAACAAGATCGCCAGGGCCGCCGGAGGAGCCTCGGCGGCAGCCGACGTGATCGAGTCGTCGAAGATGTCGACGTCGTCGCACGCGGGGCCGTGGTAGATCTCGCTCAGGGCGATGGCGCGTTCCTCCTCCGCAGCCGACTACCTCGCGGTTCTAGGTGCGCGGGTCGAGATGCTGTCCGGCCTCGGACACTGACCCCATCCTCGAAGGCCCCGAGCGCAGCGCCCCACCCCCTGCTTGCCTTCACCGAGGTCCAGGCTCTGCCGCCGGACTGACGCCGACGGGGGGTTTCCCGGCGGCGTCGAGCGCCGGCGCGAGTGGTGCGAGTGCGGCGCGAAGCAGGTCGGGTAGCGAGCCCGAGGGCACGACGAACCCAGCGGTCGCGGGGGACGCCGTCGCCGGCTGTATCCATCGCTGAAGTGCGACCCGCGTCGCGGCGGCGACACTCGCCGCGAGGACGCGGGCAGCGTCTGGGTCGGCGTTGCCGAGGCGCTGGGTGATCGCCTCAGCGAGGGAGTTTTCGAGCGCGCCGGCCGTGTCGACGAACGCGTCCCGCAACGGGGGATGGGTGGTGATCAGCAGCAGCGCGTCGCGCTGCCGCTCTCCTGGATCGGTGTACTGCTCCGCGATCGCTTCGACCACGGCCTCGGCGAGACCGACGCCTGCGGGCCGGGCGACTACCGCCGCCGCGACCCCTGCTTCTCGCTGGGCGGTGACGGCGGCGACGATTGCCTGCTCGCGGCTGGAGAAGTAGTTGTTGTAGGTCCTCGGTGAGACTCCAGCCGCCTCGGCGATGTCGTCGACGCGGACGTTCTCGGCCCCATGTTCCAGCGCCAGCCGCAGAGCCGCCTCGCGCAACGCTTTTCTGGTGGCCTGCTTCTTCTGCTCGCGCAGTCCCGCCCGTTGTGTCGTCACCCTCCCAGTATCCCTGGCGGCATGCGTGCACGCAAAGTTGCGTGCACGCACTTTTGGTTCTAGTCTCGTGGCCGAGCTCGCTCTGGGACGTTCGACCAACTCACGGCGGGCCGTCCGTCCCGCGAAACACCTCGCTCGCCGAGCTTGCCCTGCCATCGCGGGGCCGATCCGTCCTGCCCTTTTCCATGCGAACAAAGGAGAATTCTGGTGAACACTGATGTCGTCATCGTCGGCGGCGGCCCGAACGGACTGATGCTGGCCTGTGAGCTGACTCTGGCAGGGGTCCGGCCGATCGTGCTGGAACGCCTGACGGAACCGAGCGAGGAGCCGAAAGCCAACGGGTTGCTCGGCCAGGTCGTGAGAATGGTCGACCACCGGGGGCTGTACCAGCGGCTCAGCGGTAGTGAGCAGCCGCCACAGCCGAACTCCGGCTATTTCATGTTCGGCGCGATGGGCCTGGATCTGAGCATGCTGGAGGACAGTCCGGTCTATGCCTTGCCGGTCCCGCAGCGGAAGATCGTGCGGGTCCTGGAAGAACGTGCCCTCGAACTCGGCGTGGACGTTCGGCGCGGGCACGAAGTCGTCAATGTGTCGCAGGATGATGACGCGGTGATTGTCGAGGTCGCCGGCCCGGCAGGGGCCTACCAATTGCGGGCGCGCTACCTCGCCGGTGCGGATGGGGCACACAGCGTCACGCGCAAGTTGTCGGGCATTGGTTTCGCCGGCATCACTTACGACCGGGTGACCGTCCGATCGGCGCATGCGACCGTCCCGGCGGAGTGGGTTGATTCCGCGACGGGTGTACTGAACGTGCCCGGTTACGGTGCCGTAGCACCGTTTCTGCCCCACCGCACCGAGCACGGCGGATTCTCCTACGCGCCGCTGCCCGGCCACCCGCCGCTGATCAGCACCACGGAGTGGGACCAGCCCGAAAGCGACGTTCCGATGAGCCTCGGCGAGTTGCGGGCGAGCGTCCGCCGCGTGCTCGGCCTCGACGTGCCGCTCGGTCGACCCGACGGCGAAGGTCCGCATGTGCTGCGCCGGTTGACCGGTGGCAACACCCGAGTGGCCGAGCGATTCTCCGACGGCCGGGTATTCCTGATCGGCGACGCCGCCCACGTGTACTCCGCCACGGGAGGCGGGCCCGGGCTCAACCTCGGCCTACAGGACGCCGCCAACCTGGGCTGGAAACTCGCCGCCGCGATCTCCGGCAGCGCTCCGCCCGGTCTGCTGGACAGCTATGCGAGCGAACGCCGGGCAGCCGCTTCCCGCATGGTGCTGAACGCGCAAGCGCAATCGGTTCTGATCGCACCCGGCGGCGACGTCACCGGGCTGCGCGAGGTGTTCGGCGAACTGCTCCGCGACCGGGACACCGTGCGCCGGCTTGCCGAACTCACCTCGGGCGCCGACGTTCGCTACGACATGGGCGAACCCGACCCGCATCCGCTGGTCGGCCGGTTCGCGCCGAGCATGGAGCTGCGAACCACGACCGGGACCGTGAGGCTTGCGGAGCTGACCAGAACCGCGCGGCCACTGCTGCTGGATCTCACCGAGGACGCCTCGCTGGCGGGGATGCTGCCCGAGTGGCACGACCAAGTCGACATCGTCACCGCCAGCCCCCAGCCCGGATCGCCCGCGGCCCTGCTGATCCGCCCGGACTGCTACGTCGCCTGGGCAACCACACGGCCCCGCCCCGGCGTCGCGGACCAGCAGGCACTCCGCGCGGCACTGCGGCGCTGGATCCGTCCCGGTTCTTCTGCGGACCCCGTCCGCTCCTCCTAGCGCTCCGGCCGACCGGAGCGCTAGGCCCGAGCCGTCGTCGACAGCGATAACCACGAGTACCCGTCATAAGGGGCATTATCACGGTGCCTATCCTTGGATCAGTTTCGCAGTTGGGCGTGTCGTTGAACTAGTTTCGCGCACGCGTGCGCGAAACTGGAACGGTGCAAAACGCGCTGGTGAAGGGGAAAATCCAGGTGACGACGGTGACGACATGACGGACGGCGCGCCCGGTGATCCGGAGGACGCGGGGCTGGACGAGTCCGCCACCGCCGAGGGCAATGAGGGCAGTCCCGAAGACACTGTCGGCACTGCCGAGGGCTTCGACGGCTCCGGGAGCTTCGGCGAGGAGGGCCGATGCGCGCTGGAGGGGTGTGACAACCCGCTGCCGCCACCCGCGACCGATGGTCAAGGCCGGCGCAAAGGGGGGCGCCCCTCGTCCTACTGCTGCAAGGGACATGCCGACGCGGCGTCCCGGCAGCGCAGGGCCGCGCAGACGGCCGCGGTGCTCGATCCGTTGGTGGAGTTGCGGAAAGGGGCCGAGGCGTTCGGGGTGACGGCGCGGCCGGTGCTCAGCGCCGTCGAAGATCTGCTGTCCCGGCTCTCCTCGGCCGATGAGGGGGCACTGTCCCAGGTGCGGGAGGCTCACGAACAGGCCGCGACCGCGAGAGCCGAGGCCGACGCGGCCACGCGCAGGGCCGAGGCCGCCGAACGCGCCCGCGACAAGGCGCTCGCCGCGGCCCGTGAGGACCGCGCGGCGCGGGCCGCCGCGGACAAAGCCGCCGAACGCGCCGCCACCGAAGCCGACCGGGTCCAGCGGGAAGCATGGACCACCGTCGCCCAGCACGAACGTGTGCGGGGAACGGCGGAAGCGGCGGCGAGGGCGAGCGAACAGACGATGCAGGAGCTCGCCGCGAAACTCAGGACAGCCGAGTCGCGGCTGACCGAAGCCGGGACGGCCCGCGCCCGGCTCGCCGAAGAATTCGCCGTGGCCAGGACGGAACTGAGCGAGCTGGGTACCGCCCACACCCTCAGCCAGGAACGACTCAAAGCCGCGACGGCCGGACTGGCGGCCACCGAGACGGGACTCGCACATGCACGGCGTGAGCGGGACGAGGCACGGGACGAGCTGGCCGCCGTCAGGGACGAGCTGACGGGGCTGCGGGATTCACTGGCCGAGCAGCGGGCCGCGCGCGCACTGGCCGAGCAGCGCGGGACGGCGGCCGAGAACGCGCTCGCCGACACGCGCAGCCAGCTCGACCAGGCCCGCGAGCAGGCCGGTGCCGCGCACGCCAGGGTCGACCTGTTGTTGGCACGCCAGCAACAGGTCTCCGAGGAGGCGGCCACCGCTGGTGGCGCTGCGGCCGAGTCAGGCGAGTGAGCGCTATTCGATGACGGTGCGGACCGGGGTGCCGAGTTCGACGGTGCGACTGACGGTGCACAGCTTGTCGTGGGAGAGGGCGACGGTGCGGGGCAGCATCGCCCGCGCGGCGTCTCCCGCCGCGCCCTCGGGGAAACGCACGGCGAAGGTGACGGTGAGGTCTTCCATGCGGTTGCCGGTGTCGCGGTCGGAGATCTTGTCGCCCTGGACGGTGATGGTGAACGAGTCGGGTTCGGTGCGCCTGGTGGTGGCGACATCGGTGTCGACGGCTGTGCAGCCGCCGATGGCGGCGAGCAGTAGTTCGACGGGGCTGAACTCGTCGTCGCCGCCGAGGGGAATCGTCGCCCCGCGTTCGTTGTGGGCGACGTAGCGGCCCGCGGAGACACGTTCGATGCGGACCGATCGCTGAGATTGGGTCATGCGGCGAACCTACCGACCGGTGTGTCCGGTGACCGCGAGGCGGGCGAGGTGGCCTTCCAGCAGGGCGATGACCTCCTCGCTGTCGCGGTGACCGAGCAGCAGCGTGTCACCGAGCCCGGCGACCAGGGCCAGCAGCAAATCGGCCTCGTGGCGCGGGGACAGGTCGCTCGCGAGCGTACCCTCCTGTTGCTCGCCGGCGATCGTGGTGGCCAGCAGCTCGTGGAGCTGGGTGTATCCGGCGCGGAAGCGGGCGGCGATGGTGTCGTCCTTGAGCGCGCGGGACAGGAACGCGTTGGCCACCAGCGCTTCGGCGCGCGCGTCGTCGTCGAGTGGGAGCAGTGCGACGACGACGTCGCGCAGTCTGGGCGGTTTTCCTCCGGGGAGCTGGTCGTGGACGCGTTCGCGCAGGGTCGTGGTGGCGTAGCGCAGCATGTCGTCCTTGGAGGGGAAGTAGTGCTGCACCAGTCCCTTCGAGATTCCGGCCTCCGCCGCGACCTGGCCGAGACTGACCGCTTCGAGCCCTCGGTCGGCGGCGATCCGGCGAACGGCCTCGGCGATGGCTTGTCGTCGTTGGTCGTGGTCGACGAGACGGGGCACCCTGACTCCTTGGCGATACGATCGGATTGCGATCATGACTTTCGCATGTTTACGATACGATCGTATCGCCAACGGGGAGAGATGTGATGGCAGTAGGACAATTCGTGTCCCAGGCGGCTCGTGCCGACTACGACACGATTTACGACAGGGGGTTCGCGGTCCTGCCCGAGCCCTCGGAACGAAGGGACGTCCCGACGGCCTTCGGCACGGCACGGGTGTATCGCTTTGGCGAAGGGCAAGCGACCCCGATGGTTCTGCTGCCAGGGCGGGCGGGCACCGCCGTGATGTGGGAACCCAATCTCGCCGCGTTCGCCGCGCGCGGCCCGGTGTACGCCGTGGACCTGATCGGTGAACCAGGACGCAGCGAGCAAACCGCGCCGATCACGAACGCGGCCGACCAAGCGGCGTGGCTCACCACCGTCCTGGATGAACTCGGGCATCCCGGCGTGCACCTCGCCGGGTACTCCTTCGGTGGCTGGCTCGCGGCCAATCTCGCGATCCGGGCACCTGAGCGAGTCGCGTCGCTGACGCTCATCGACCCGGTGCAGACCTTCGCGCGGTTTCCCATGCAACTTCTGCTGCGCACGGCACTGACGCTCGTGCCGGGAATCCGCGAGCGGGCGCGGGCCTCGTTCCTTCGCTGGATCGGCGGTACCGACACCGTGGCGGCCGACGACCCGGTGGCGAGCGTGATCAACGCGGGGATGCGGAGTTACCGGATCGCCCTGCCCACGCCCACGTTGTTCACCGCCGCGCAGTGGGGCGGCGTCACGATGCCGGTGCTCGCGCTCATCGCGGGCCGCAGCGTCATCCACGACGGCGCCAAGGCCGCCGAGCGGGCACGGGTGGCGCTTCCCCGAGCGCGTGTGGAGCTGTGGCCCTCGGCCAGCCACTCGATCGCGGGGGAGTACCCGGACGCGGTCAACGACACGGTGCTGGGGTTCCTCGGCGAGATCGAACGAGAAGAGGCGGCGGGATGAGCGACACGACCGAGGACGACAACGCGCGGGGCGGCTCCTCGCTAGCCAAACTGCTGATCGACGCGGGACTCCCGCTGGCCGCCTACTACGGACTTCGCCTCGCCGGGCAGGACGAGCAGATCGCGTTGCTCGCCGGTGCGGTGCTGGCCGCCCTGCGCTTGACCTGGGTCGCGGTGCGGCGCCGCTCGTTCGACGTGGTCTCCGGGCTGATGGCCGCGGTACTCGCCGTGGGGCTGGTGTTGTCACTGGTGTCCGGTGACGCGCGGTTCGTGCTGCTGAAGGAGTCCTTCGGCACGGCGGTGGCCGCGCTGGTGCTGCTGGCCAGTTGCGCGAGCCGCACACCGGTGGTGCTCGTCGCGGTCAGGGCCGGATCGAGCAAGGCCAAACGCGAGGAAATCGACCGGTTGTGCGAGCAGGTGCCCGCGTTCCGCGCCGCGTTCACACGCATGTCGGCGGTGTGGGGGATCGCGTTGCTGGCCGAGGCGATTCTGAGGGTTCCGCTGGTGTACCTGGTGGCACCCGACATCATGGCCGCGCTGAGCCTGGTGCTGCTGCTGGCCGTGATCGGCGCCCTGTCGGCGTGGACCATGTGGTACGCGGGCCGGGTTCAGGCCCGCCACGAACCCGCCCCGCCGGTGGCAGAAAAGGTGGGAGATTCGACGTTGTAGCCATCGCCGGAGTCGGCCAGCATCGAGTGCATGCCGACCAACACCGTGCTCATCGTCCTGTTCGACGGGGTGCAGAGTCTCGACGTGACCGGGCCGCTGGAGGTCTTCGTCGGCGCCAACCAGTGGCTGGCCGCCCGGGGCGAAGAACCCGCCTACGACGTGGCCACCGCCGTGCTCGGCGGTGGCCACGTCCGCACCTCCAGCGGGCTGACCGTCGTCGCCGACGCCGACCTCCGCGACCGAGCGCAAGCCGATCTGCTGCTCGTTCCCGGTGGAGAGGGCACGCGGCGGCCGGAGGGCCCCGACACGGAACTGGTGGCTTGGTTGCGGGAGGCGGGCCCGCGCTCCGGCCGGGTGGTGTCGGTGTGCACGGGCGCGTTCCTGCTCGCCGAGGCCGGTCTGCTGTCGGGCAGGCGGGTCACCACCCACTGGGCCCACTGTGCCGCGCTCGCCGGACGGTATCCCGATGTCGAGGTGGTTCCCGACCCGATTTTCGTCAGGGACGGTGAGCTGACCACGTCGGCGGGCGTCACCGCGGGGATCGATCTCGCGCTGGCGCTCGTCGAGGAGGACCTCGGCCGAACCGCCGCGCTGACCATCGCGAGGCATCTCGTGGTTTTCCTGCGCAGGCCGGGTAATCAAGCCCAGTTCAGCGCGCAACTGGCCACCCAGACCGCGCGGCGCGATCCGCTTCGCGAGGTGCAGCGCTGGATCTCCGAGCATCCTGGCGCCGATCTGTCCGTTCCGGTGCTGGCCGCCAGGGCGAGTCTGTCGCCGAGGCAGTTTGCCCGCGCGTTCACCGAGCAGGTCGGCATGCCACCCGGCCGCTACGTCGACAGGGTCCGGCTCGAAGCCGCCCGCCGCAGGCTGGAGGACGAGGGCAGCGGCGTCGAGGAGACGGCGAGGTCTTGCGGCTTCGGCACGGCGGAGGCCATGCGGCGGGCGTTTCTGAAAGTGCTCGGTGTCGGCCCTTCGGAGTACCGGCGCCGTTTTCATGCCAGCCAGATTTCCGTGAAGTCCCACCCCTGATCGAGGAGAAGAACCCGCATGCGGATCGCGATTCTGTTGTTCGACCGGCTGACCGCGCTGGACGCCGTCGGCCCCTACGAAGTGCTCAGCCGGCTTCCCGGCGCGGAGACGGTGTTCGTCGGTGAGCGGAAAGGCATGGTGCGCAACGAGGTCGGCAGTCTCGGGCTCGCCGTCGACGCCACGTTCGAGGAGCTACCCAGTCCCGACATCGTGGTCGTGCCGGGTGGTCCGGGCCAGGTGGCGCACATGGAGGACGGTCCGGTGCACGCGTGGTTGCGGGAGGCCGACCGGACCAGCACCGCCACGACGTCGGTGTGCACGGGTTCGCTGATCCTCGCGGCGGCCGGGTTGCTCAAGGGGCGCAGGGCGACCTCGCATTGGCTCGCGCTGGACCAGTTCGCCGAGTGGGGCGTGACGCCGACCGGCGAGCGGGTCGTCACCGATGGCAAGTACATCACCGCGGCCGGGGTGTCTTCCGGCATCGACATGGCCTTGACGCTGGCGGGGCGGCTCGGGGGAGACGCGCTCGGGCAGGCGATCCAGCTGGGTATCGAGTACGACCCCGTCCCTCCCTACGACGCGGGCTCGCCGGACAAGGCGCCGGCCGAGGTGGTCGACGCGCTGCGCGCCAGGAGCCGGTTCATCCTGCTCGGCGAGGACTGAGCGCGAGATCGGCACTCGGCACACCGCGTAACGGCCCGCCGTGTCACTGCGCGGTGTGACGATGTGCTTACGACAAGTACACCCGGACGGAGGTGGGGCCGTTCGCTGTCTCTGTGTCATCGTGCGACTTCGGTGCGTTGTCGGTGAGGCAGGGAGCAGCTGGTCGTGGGCGTATTCGGTGGGCGGCGCAAGCATCGGGACGAGATCATCGCGTTGCAGGAACAGAACGCGAACCTCCAGGCCGAACTGCACCGGGTCGGCGCTCTGGATCTGCTACAGCGGCAACAGGAACTGGCCAACCTGACCAAGCAGATCAGCCAGCAGCGAGCGCGGTTCGAACGTGATCGCGACGAGTTCAACACGCAGTACGCGATCCAGCGGCACCAGCTGGCGAAGTTGTCAGCCGAGGTGGTGCAGACCAGTGACGCGGCCGTCATGCAGGACGCGGGGGTGTACTTCTACCGGCACGTCCTCGCCGACGCGGAGGGCTACAAGCAGCGGCTCGCGGCGATCCGGCAGCAGATGCAGACGATGATCAAACGCAAGACGGCCGTGCGTGGCTCGGAAAGCTTCCACTACAACAACTCCCTTGCCCACGGTCGGCGATTCGTGGCTGATCTGTCCAAGCTGATGCTGCGTGCCTACAACGCCGAGGCCGACGTGTGCGTGCGGGTACTCAAGGCGGGCAATCTCGATTCGGCGGTGAGCCGCCTTGAGACCTCGGTACGGGTCACCGCGAAGCTGGGGGCGATGGCCGCGATCCGCATCAACCCCGAGTATCACGCGCTGCGGGTGCTGGAGCTGGAACTGACGGCCGACTATCTCGCCAAGAAGCAGCAGGAGCGGGAAGCCGAGCGTGAGCGCAAGGCCCAGTTGCGGGAGGAACGCCTCGCGATGAAGGAGTACCTGCGGGAGCAGGAACGCCTGCGCAAGGAACAACAGCACTACCGCAACGCGATCGCGGCGCTACGCGGCGGGGCCGATCCTGCCGAACTGGCCGAGCTGGAGGCGAAGCTGGCCGACATCGGTGAGGCGCTGGAGGGGGTGCGGGAACGGGCCGCGAACATCAGGGCCGGCTACGTGTATGTGATCAGCAACGTCGGGGCCTTCGGCGACAACGTGGTCAAGATCGGCATGACGCGGAGGCTGGACCCGATGGACCGGGTCAGGGAACTGGGCGACGCGTCGGTGCCGTTCCGCTTCGACGTGCACGCGTTGTTCTTCGCCCAGGACGCGGTCGGGATCGAGAACGAACTGCACCGCAGGCTCGGCGACCGCAGAGTCAACAAGGTCAATCTCCGCCGCGAGTTCTTTCGCGCGTCACCGGCCGAGGTGAAGGCGTTGTTGCACGAGCTGGCGGGGAGTCTGCTCGACTACACCGACGCCGCGGAGGCTCCCGAGTACCGGCAGAGCAGCCCGAGCATGCGCGTGGCCTGACCCAGCATGTCGCTCAGCCGCGGTAGTCGCCGCCGACCGTCGCGTGGAGCGCGCGAGGTGTGCGGGCCGGTTCGGCCCGAGGGGGAGCGGTGTCCGCCACGGGCACTACGGGTTTCTCGGGTTTTTCGATGTCCAGGGTGTCGCGCAGCGGGGTTTCCTTGATGAACACGACGGCCAGCACGGTGACGATCGCGACGCAGGCCGCGATGAGGAACAACGTTCCCGTCGCGTCGCCGTAGGCGGCGCGCACGACCTGCCTGACCGGTTCGGGCAGTGCCGCGAGGTCGAGCGTGCCGCCACCGCCGTTGAGCGCACCGGCAGTGGGGATTCCCCGTGCGGCGAGGTCACGGGTGATGTGGCCGGACACCTGGGTGGCCAGTACCGCACCCAGCGCGGAGACACCGGCCGAACCGCCGAGGGTGCGGAAGAAGGTCACCACGGCGGTGGCGGAGCCGATGTCGCGCATGCCGACGGTGTTCTGCGCGACCAGCACGAGGTTTTGCATGAGCGAGCCGACGCCGATGCCCATCATCGCGAGGAAGACACCCATCCACACCAGGTTGGTGGAGTGGTCGATGGTGCTGAGCAACCCGAGCGCGATCAGCAGCATCACGGAACCGAACAGCAGAAACGGTTTCGTCCTTCCGATGCGGGACACGATCTGCCCGCTGACGGTCGAGGAGACGAACAGTCCCAGCACCATGGGCAGGGTCATCAGCCCGGCGTGCGTCGGCGAGTAGCCGCGCGCGATCTGGTAATACTGCGCGAGGAACACGGCGCCGCCGAACATCGCGGTGCCCACGGCCAGCGTGCCCAGCACGGTGAGGCTGAACGCCCTGTTGCGGAACAATCCCAGTGGCACCACCGGTTCGGCGACGCGGGTCTCCACGAACATCGCCAGTGCCAGCGACAGCACGGCGCCGCCGACGAACAGCAGTGTCTCGGCCGAGAGCCAGGCGAAGCTCTTGCCCGCCAGCGAGATCCAGATGAGCAGCAGTGCCACGCCGCCGACGAGCAGGGTCGCCCCCAGCCAGTCGATCTTCACGGGCCGTTTGATCACCGGCAGGTGCAATGTTCTGCCAAGGACGACGAACGCGATCACGGCGATGGGCACGCACACCCAGAAACACCAGCGCCAGCCCAGTGGTGAGTCGACGATCACACCGCCAAGCAGCGGGCCCGACACCGTGGCTACGGCGAAGGTCGCGCCGATGTAGCCGGAGTACTTACCGCGTTCCCTCGGCGAGATCATCGCCGCCATCACCGCTTGGATGAGGGCCTGGAGCCCGCCCATGCCGATGCCCTGCACCGCCCGGTAGCCGATGAGTTCCGGCATCGACTGCGCGATACCACCCAGCGCGGAACCGGCGGTGAAGATCACGATGGCGATCTGGTACAGCAGCTTCTTGCTGAACAGGTCCGAGAGTTTGCCCCAGATCGGGGTGGTCGCGGTGGAGGTCAGCAGCATCGCGGTGACGACCCAGGTGTATTGGCTCTGGGTGCCGTCGAGGTCGGCGAGGATGGTCGGCAGCGCGTTGGAGACGATCGTGGAGGACAGGATCGCGACCAGAAGCGCGAGCAGGAGACCGGTGAAGGCCTTGAGGATCTGCCGGTGGGTCATCGGCTGAACGCCGCCGGTGGTTTCGGGCGCGGACGTAGTGGGCTCCTTTTCGTGCGGAGGGGCAACCATCAACATACGTAAAACAGTTGTGTGCTGCAACTACATAATATGAGGTCGCCGGGTGTCCTTGACTTCCAGTGCGGTAGAGGTGTGACGGTAGGGACATGACGACAGTGACACCGCGCACCGGTACCGCAGCGGAGAACGCCAGGGGAGAAGAGCAAGACCGGGAACGCGACGAAGACCTGTGGGGGACAAGGGACTTCGACCTCGCCGGTTACCTCGGCAGAGTCGGGCAACCGCACGCGCCACCGTCACTGGAGGCGTTGCGGGCACTGCACGAAGCCCATATTCGGGCGATCCCGTTCGAGAATCTCGACGGCCTTCGCGACGTCCGCCCCCTGCTCGACCTCGACTCGCTGACCCGCAAACTCGTCCACGACAACAGGGGCGGCTACTGCTACGAACAGAACGGATTGTTCGCCGCGGCGCTGGAAACGCTCGGCTACCCCGTGACCCGGATCGTGGCCCGGGTGCAGCCACAGCGCAACGGACCCCGCACGCACATGAATCTCATCGTGCGCCTCGAAGGGCAGGACTACCTCGCCGACGTCGGATTCGGCGCGAGCATGTTCCAGCCCATGCCCCTGCGTGAGGGCGTCGTCGTCGACCAAGCGGGCTGGCCGCACCGGCTTCGCCGCGAGGAAGGGCTCTGGGTGCTCGACAAGCGCTCCGGCGAGACGTGGGAGACGCAGTACTCCTTCGACACCAGCCCGCAGGCACCCGTCGACTACGAGGTTTTCAACCACTACACGGCGACCCACCCTCGCTCACCGTTCACGGGACGGATCGTGGTGATGCGGCTCTCGCACGGGGTGAGCCGTAAGCTCATCGGCGACGAGCTGATCATCGAACGCCCCGACGGCAGCACGGAAAAGACGCCGGTCCCGCCCGAACGACTCGCCCCGACACTGCGCGAACTGGGCCTCGACCTGACCGGCGAGCTGCTGGAGCAGGTGCGGCAGCGTTACGCCGGGGTTTCCTGAGCCGCGCTCTCGGTGTTCTCGCCGCCGAGACGGTGCTCGGCGGCGAAGGCGGCCACGCCGATCGCGGCCGTGATCACGGCGGTGACGCGCTCCACGTCGCCCCGCTCCGCCGGGGGCAGGGGAGCACCCACCGCCGTTCGCTCGCGATCAGCCGCGCCGAGTAACCGCGCCGCCTTCTCGTACTCGCCGGTCAGGGCGTGCGCGCCGGCCAGCCCCTCCAGCGCCAGCGCGCACGCCCTTGGATCGCCGACTTTCCTCGCCAGCGCGAGACTTTCGCCGTGCAGCGCCCTCGCGGCGGTCGCGTCCCCTCGCTGCTCGGCGACGAACCCCAGTTCAGCGAGAATGAGCGTGTTGCCTGATTCGAGATCGACCAGCCGGTGCCATTCCCGCAGTGCCAGCAGGTGCTCGTAGGCGGTGTCCAGGTCGCCTTCCTTGCGGGCACCCAGCGCCAGCCCCGTCCGCGCGTACATCTCACCCGGCCGGAAACCGTGCTCGACCGCGACCCGCCTCGCCTGCTCATGCAGGTCCCGCGCCCCGGCGAGGTCACCGGTGAGCAGCTCGACCCTGCCAAGCCAGGACAACTGGTAGGACACCTCCGGCCACAGGCCCAGTCGTCGCGCGATATCCAGGCTGCGCTCGTGGTGGCCGCGTGCCTCCTCGTAGTCGCCGGTGATCCCGGCCAGCGCGCCCAGCGGGAACGATGCCTGCACCTGCCCCCAGCCGTCGCCGAGTTCGGCGAACACGGCCGCGCTCTCCCGCGCGGCCTCGCGCGCCGCGTCGAGTTGCCCGCTCGCCAGGGTGTAGGTGGTCAGGTCACACAGCGCCGCGGCGGCACCCCACCGGTCACCACTGGCGCGGAAAAGTTCCAGCGCCTCACGGGAAAGGCGTTCGCCGCGTTCCGGGTCGCCGACCGTGGCCAGTACGTAACCCAGGAACCACAGAGCCCTGCCGCGCGCGGCCGGAGTCCCAATGGCCCTGGCCGCCTCGGCGGCCTCATCGGTTCCGGGGCCAAAGGGACGGCTGTGCTCTCCGGACAGCAGATCGAATCCGGCCAGCCACGCCAGCACCGTCGCGCGGGCGTCGGCGTGGCTGGCCGCGCCCTCCAGGGCCAGCGTCGAGCGCAGCCTGCGCCGTGCTTCGCCGAGCCGTCCGCGCAGCAGCCAGTACCAGGCGAGATCACCGGCCAGCTCCAGCGCTTGCCCGGTGTGCCCCGAAGCCTGCGAAGCCTGCGAAGCCTGCGAAGCCAGTGTGTCCATCGCCGTGCGCAGATTGCCCTCGTCGCGCGACAACCGGCTCAGCCACCGTTCCTGCCGTGAGCCGCGCAGCCCGGTGACCGACTCGGCGGCCACCGCCGCGTAGTGCAGCGCGTGCGCTGCCCGCGCGGCGTTCAGTTCACCACTGGCGTCGAGCTGGGCGAGGCAGTACTCGGCGATCGACTCCAGCAAGCGGTATCGCGGCCCGTCCCCGGTGTGCTCGCTGACCACCAGCGACCGGTCGACGAGGCGGGCCAGCACCCCGCCACGTCGGCCGGGCCGATGCCACCCGCCGCGCAGACCGCTTCGGCCGCCGCGATGTCACAGCCCTCGGCGTGCACGGCGAGTCTGCTGAGCACCGTGCGCTCGACCTCGTCCAGCAGCTCCCAGCTCCAGTCGATCAACGCCCGCAGCGTGCGCTGACGGGCAGGCGCGTCCCTGTGCCCGGAATCCAGCAGCCGGAACCGGTCGTCCAGCCTGGTCAGCACCTCGCCGATGCCGAGGGCCCGCAGTTTCGTCGCCGCCAGTTCGAGCGCGAGCGGGAGCCCGTCCAGCCTGCGGCAGATCGCGGCGACCGCGGCGGCGTTGGCCGGTTCGAGCGCGAATCCCGGCACGGCCTCCGCCGCGCGCGCCGCGAAGAGCCGGACGGCGCTGAACTCGCGGATCGCGGCAACCGTTGACTCGGTGGCTTCGCCTTCGGCGTGGACACCGGAAGGGATGCCCAGCGGAGGGACCGGCCAGACGAGCTCACCGGCGATACCCAGCGGCTGCCTGCTGGTGGCCAGCACCCGCAGTGACGGTGCCGCGCGCACCAGCGCCGCCGTCACCACGGCCACCGATTCGACAACCAGCTCGCAGTTGTCCAGTACGAGCAGCAGGTCCCTGCCGCGCACCGCCTCGGCCAGCCGCCCGGCTCGCTCAGCGACCCCCGGCGAGGCAGGCAGATCCCGCACCCCGAGCACGCTCGCGACGGCGTCGAGCACCCATTCGCCTTGATTGGCGCCCGATTCCCCGGCACAGCTGTGCCGGTCGATCCCGGCCAACTCCACCAGCCACACGCCACCGGAAGCCTCCGGCGCGGTGTCGACGACGGCGGCGGCTGCCGTGGCCAGCCGCGTTTTGCCGACTCCGCCCGGCCCGGTCAGTGTCACCAGCCGGTGCGTGGTCAGCAGCCCGGTGACGGTCCGCACCGCGTCGTCCCTGCCGACGAGTTCGGTGAGCGGGACCGGCAGCGGTGGCCTTCGCTCCGAAGACGGCCGGAGCACGGGATCCTGGCGCAGCATCGCGGCGTGCACCTCGCGCAGTTCCGGTCCTGGTTCGAGGCCGAGCTCGCCGACCAGCAGCGCGCGGAAGTCCCGGTAGCCACGCAGCGCCTCGGCCTGGCGTCCCGCCTGGTACAGGGCCCGCAGGTGCAGCGCCCGGACGCGTTCCCGCAGCGGATGCTCCTCGACCAGCGTGCCAAGTTCGTCGACGACCGCCGCGCCTTCGCCCAGTTCCAGCCTCGCCTCCGCCAGGTCTTCCCTCGCGCCGAGCTTCTCCTCGCCGAGCTGCGCGGCGAAGGGGATCGCGAACGGCTCACCGGCGAAATCCGCCAGCGGCTCGCCCCGCCACAGCGCGAGCGCCTCGGACAGCACCCTCGCTCTCCCCGCGGCGTCGGTACCCGGCTTGGCTTTGCGCACCAGCGCGCGGAACCGGGCCACGTCCAACGCGTCGGCAGGCACCGTCAGCGCGTAACCGGAGGGGCCGTGCACCAGCGCCGCGCCCGCCAGTGTCCTGCGCAGCTGGGAAACCTTGGTCTGCAAGGTGTTCACCGGGTTGCCCGGCAGGTCCTGGCCCCACAGGTCGTCGGCGAGCCGTCCCGCGCTCACCGCGTTTCCCTCGGCCAGCAGCAGACTCGCCAGCAGCGCCCTGATCTTTCCCTCGGGAACCCGTACCGGCACGCCGTCGTCGTTCCACACGGCCAAGGGCCCGAGCAACCCGAATCTCACGGTTCCGACACTAATGCCGCCCTCGCGCGCGGTTCCGTCGGCGGCGCGTGCGCGAGCAAGCAGGGTTTCGTGCGCGCGCTCGGTCATGGTCGGGACATGACCAACACACACCCCACCCCGGTCAGTGTCCTGGGACTGGGCGGCATGGGCACGGAGCTGGCGCGGGCGCTCATCGCCAAGGGCCACCCGGTGACCGTGTGGAACCGCACCTCCGCCAGGACCGACCAGCTCGTCGAACTCGGTGCGGCGAGAGCGTCGGATCCGGCCGAGGCGATCAGCGCGAGCCCGGTCGTCATCGCCTGCCTGCTCGATCACCAATCCGTCCGCGACACCTTCGACGACCACACCGAGCACTTGCGCGGAAAAACGCTCGTCAATCTGACCACCACGGTGCCGGGGCAGGCGCGGGAGCTGGCGGCATGGGCCGCCTGCCACGCGTTCGACGTTCTCGACGGCGGCATCATGGCCGTCCCGCCGATGATCGGTGGACCTGACGCCTTCCTGCTCTACAGCGGGCCGAGGGAGGCGTTCGACCGGGTCGAACCCGTCCTCGCCGCGTTCGGTGAAGCCCGCTATCTCGACGCCGACCCCGGCAGGGCCGCGCTCTACGACATCGCGCTGCTCACCGGCATGTACGGCGCGGTTGCCGGGATCATCCAGGCGCTGGCGCTCGTGCGTGCCGAAGGGCAGCCCTCCGCAGAGGTGGCGCCGCTGCTGTCGAGGTGGCTGCGCGGAGTGGCCGCCGCCGTGGGTGTCTACGCGGAGCAGATCGACTCCCGCGACTACGCCAAGGGCACCGTGGCCAATCTGGCGATGCAGACCACCGGCTTCGGGCATCTGCTCGACTTCGCGGAAAGCCAAGGGGTCAGCGCCGAATTGCTCGCCCCGCTTGCCGAGCTCATGCGGCGCAGGGTCGCCGAAGGACACGGCCACGAAGAAGTCACCGGAATCGTCGAATTCCTCCTTTCGAAAGGATCAACCTCATGAACAGCACCCCGGTCACCGTCATCGGCCTCGGCCCGATGGGCGCGGCGATGGCGCGCGTCCTACTGGCAGGCGGCCACCACGTCACCGTGTGGAACCGCACCCGGAGCAAAGCCGACGACCTGGTCGCCGAGGGCGCCGTCCTCGCGGCGACCCCGGCCGAGGCGATCGCCGCGAGCCCGCTCGTGGTGCTGAGCCTCACCGATTACCGCGCCATGTACGACATCCTGACGCCCGCCGCCGGATCGCTGCGCGAGAAGGTGGTGGTCAATCTCAGCTCGGACAGCCCCCAAGCCAGCAGGGAGGCGACGGAGTGGTTCACCGGGCACGGCGCGCAGCACGTCGTAGGCGGGGTCATGGTGCCTCCGCTGCTGGTGGGCACCGACGCCTCGTACGTGTTCTACAGCGGGCCGAAAGCGGTGTTCGACCGGTACGAACCGATGCTGCGGCCGATCGGCAGGCCCGAGTACCGAGGTGAGGACCCGGCGCTGGCGCAGCTTTTCTACCAGGCCCAGCTGGGGATCTTCTTGACCACGATGGCCGCCCACGCGCATTCGAGCGCGATCCTCGCCGCCGCGGGAGTCGCCCCGACCGACTACGCGCCGTTCGCGGTGGAGGTCGTCGACCTGGTGCGGGCCATCGTCCCGGACACCGCGCGTCACTTCGAAGCCGGGGAACATCCCGGGGGGCTTTCCTCGGCGGCGATGATGCGGGAGTCCGCCGCGCACGTCGTCGCGGCAGGCAGGGAAGCGGGCCTTGACAACGCGGTGCCCGAGGCCGTGCTGGCCTACTACGACAAGGCGATCGCGGCCGGGTACAACACCAGTGATGGTTCCGTCCTCTACGAGGTGATCAAGAAGGCGTGACGAGCGGCCGTGTCCCGCGACGCTCGTCACGGGACACGGCGCGGTCCGCCCGATCAGCCCGGAAGCAGCTCACTGACCACATAGGACAGTTGCCTGACGTTACGGCACTCGAACATCGGCACCACCTTCGCGTACCGGAGGGCGGCCGAATCACCGGTGCCCCACAACGACTCGCGTTCGGGATTGAGCCAGAACACGTGCTTCGCCCTCGCCGCGATCCGGCGCAGCGCGGCCACGTTCTCGTCTCCACCGTTCGTGCGGCCGTCACCGAGGATCAGCACGCTGGTCCTCGGGCCCACGGCGTCGGCCCACCCGTCTGCGAAGGTGCCGAGCGAATTGCCGTAGTCGCTGCTCATACCCCACACGGTCACCTTCGCCTCGGCCAGGATCCTCGCGGCCAGCCGTTCGGGATCGCCACCCCCACCGGCGAGAATGTGCGTGATCTCGTCGGTCCTCCCGATGAACGCGAAGCTGCGGATCTTGCTGAACTGGTCACTCAGCGCCCGCGTCAGCAACAGGGTGAACTGCGCGAACCCCGCGACCGAACCCGACATGTCGCACAACAGCAACAGATCCGGCCTCCCCGGTGCGCGATCCCGCATCGCGGGCCGCATCGGCACCCCGCCGGTGGCCAGCGACCGCCGCAACGTGCGCCGCACGTCGATCTCACCGCGCCGCGCCTTCCTGCGCCGCGCCGCGAGCCTCGTCGCCAGCTTCCGGGACAACGGCTGAATCGTGCGCCGCAACTGCGCCAGCTGCTCCCGCGTCGCGCTCGTGAAACTCACCAGCTCGTCCTGGGGAGCCACCGCGTACCGCGCGATCCGCTCCCTACCCCGAAGTTCCGCCGTCCGCCGCCTGGCCTCGGCGTTGACGTACTCGGTGAACGCCCCGATGCGTGCCCTCGCCTCGCGCTCGCTCAACACGGCTCCGAGCGGGTCACCGTCAGTACCGTCCTCACCGGCCGCACCCATGGCGGCGAGCACCTTGTGCAGCAGCGCGTCCGGCCGGATCTCACCCAGCGCCTGATAGGCCGACCAGCCGCTCATCGCCTGCCCCGCGCCCTCACCGGAACCGCCTGCGCCCAAGGCGCCATACGCTCCGAGCGTCTCCACCCCGGCCGCGGCCAAAGCCCTCAACCGCCCCTCGTCACCGAGCGCCAGCGCGGAGACCAGCGCTTCGCGCAACTCCGGCACGCTCAAGGCAGAATCAGCGCCCTCGGCCGAACCCACCGCCGCCGGGAAGTACAGATCGAACACCGCGTCGAACACCGGCCGCTGACCAGGTCCGCGCAGCATCGTGGCCGCCAGCGCTTCCCGGAGCCGGTCCCGCTCGGCGAACCCCAGCACCTCGACGGCCGCCGCCGCGTCCACGGTTTCCCCGGTACCCACACCGATCCCGCGCTCCCGCAACGCGCGGGCGAACTCCACCAACCGCGCCTGCACGGCCGCCGCGCTCATGGCGAAGCCGCGTCCAGTACCGAGGGCAACCGCAGCTCGGACACCGCCTTGCGGTGATCGGCCTGGTATTTCAGGATCACGCCCAGCGTTGCCCGCACGGTCTCCTCGTCGAGACTGTCGGCACCCAGCGCCAGCAACGTGCGCGCCCAGTCGATCGACTCGGCGATCGAGGGTGCCTTGCGCAGGTCGAGGTCCCTGAGCGCGCCGACGACCCGCACCAGCGACTCGGTCAGCGTGGAATCGAGGCCGGGTACCTGCAACGCCACGATGTCCCTTTCCAGTTCGGCGGAAGGGAAGTCGAGGTAAAGGAACAGGCAACGGCGTTTGAGTGCTTCGGACAGTTCTCTCGTCGCGTTCGACGTCAGCACCACGAACGGCCGCCGCGCGGCCGTGATCGTGCCCAGTTCGGGAACCGTGACCTGGAAGTCGCCCAGCACCTCAAGCAGCAGCCCTTCCATCTCGACATCGGCCTTGTCGGTCTCGTCGATCAGCAGCACGGTGGGGTCGGGATTGCGGATGGCCGTGAGCAGCGGCCTCGGCAGCAGGAACTCCTCTCCGAACACGTCGTCGCGCGTGTCCTGCCACGACTCGCCCTTCGCCGCCGTGATGCGCAGCAACTGCTTGGCGTGATTCCACTCGTACAGCGCGCGTGACTCGTCGATGCCCTCGTAGCACTGCAATCGCACCAGCCCGCTGCCCGTCGCCGTCGCCAGCGCCCTGGCCAGCTCGGTCTTTCCCACCCCCGCGGGGCCTTCGACCAGCAACGGTTTTCCCAGCCGGTCAGCGAGGAAAACGGTGGTGGCCACCGCGGTCGAGGCAAGGTAGCCGGCCTCGGCCAGCCGCCGCGCGACATCGTCGACCGAGGTGAACAACGGATCCGCCACTGGGCCTCCCCAACATCGGTGAGCGTGCGCTTATTGTCGGCCGCGGCGCCCCCGTCCGGGACACCGGGTGGCCCAGCTCACCCCGCGACGCACACAACCCGAAGAAAAGTACGCACAGGATGAGCACTTTCGGACGGCATCCTGATTCCGCTTCCACACACCGGATCAGGAAAGGACTCCACATGTGTCGCGGACTCTCCACCATCAGCCTCTTCGCCGACGATCTGCCCGCCGCCGCGCGGTGGTACACCGACCTGCTCGGCACGCGGCCCTATTTCGTGCGCCCCCTGGAAGGCCCGCCCGCCTACGTCGAGTTCCGCATCGGCGACTACCAGCACGAACTCGGCCTCATCGACCGCCGGTTCGCCCCGCACGCGGCGACCGCCGAACCAGGGGGAGTGGTCACCTTCTGGCACGTCGACGACGTCGAGGTAACCTGGACACGGCTGCTGGCGCTCGGCGCGAGCCCGCACGAGGAACCGGTCACCCGCGAAGCCGGGTTCGTCACCGCCTCGGTGGCCGACCCCTTCGGCAACATCCTCGGCATCATGTACAGCCCGCACTACCTCGACATGCTGGGATGCGGGGGACCGGCACCTGCGAAACCCTGAGCTGATGAGCGCACACCCCGTCAAGGTTCGCCGCGTGTACGACGACGCCGAACGCGACGACGGCACCCGCGTGCTCGTCGACCGGATCTGGCCGCGCGGCATCCGCAAATCGGACCTGCCGATGCACGAGTGGCTCAAGGACGTCGCGCCCTCCACCGAATTGCGCACCTGGTACGGCCACGACCCCGCCAAATTCGAGGCGTTCCGCGAGCGCTACCGCGCGGAACTCGACACCCCGGAGGGCCGTCACGCGCTCGCCCGGTTGCGCACCCTGCTCGCCGACGACGCGCTCACGCTGCTGACCGCGACCAAAGACGTCGAGCACAGTCACGCCACCGTGCTCGCGGGACTCCTGCGGCACTGAGCCGAGAGCTCCTCGGCGCGCGAGCGTGACCGCCAACACGTCGCCAGGTGAGTGAGTACTCACTACGTTGGTGAGTACTCACTCACCTGGAGGTTCGCCCATGCTCACGCCCGCCGACACGCCCAACACGACACCGCGCCACCGGCTCCGCCGCGTTCTCCTCTGGACGCTCATCCCGTTGCTCGGCATCGCCGCCGTGCTCGCACCACTGGCCTACCTCACCTTCCTGCGCGAACCCGAACTGACCCCACAGGACTTCCTCGACAACGGCGGCACCGCCGACGGACCCGTCGTCGTCGTGGCAGGCGCCAGTTCCATACACGGCATCGGCTCGGCCGACTTCGTCTCACTGCTGCGCACCGGCATGGGGGAGCACGGTTACCAGTTCATCAACGCGGGCATCAACGGCAACACCAGCTCCGACCTGCTCGACCGCCTCGACCAGATCATCGAGACCAAACCCGACGCCGTCATGCTGCTGATCGGCACCAACAACGTCCTCGGCGCCGCCGACAACACCGAACCGGCACTCGACACCTACCGGAAAGACCTCGGCACCATCGCACACCGGCTGGCCACCGAAACCACGGCCGAGTTCGCGTTCTACTCTCTGCAACCACTCGGCGAAGACCTCGACGACCCCCAGAACAGGCTCGTCTCCCGCTTCAACGCCGTCATCGCGGACGTAGCCGCCGAATACGACGCGGGCTACCTGCCCCTCAACGAGCGCCTGACCACGATCATCCACGCCGAAGGCGGCTCCCAGCCGAGCGACTTCTCCCTCCTGTCAGCGGCTCTGGCCGGCACCCGGCACTACTACCTCGGCCAGAGCTGGGACGACATCGGCACGGCCAACGGCTACACGGTGCTCGTGGACGGCGTCCACCTGAACAACCGAGGAGCGGCCACCGCCGCGTCACTGGCCGCGCAATGGCTGCGCGACCAAGCCACCCACCCCGCCCCCTGACAACCCGCGAGGAGAAACACCATGTCCACCCGGGACAGAATTCTCGACGTGGCGGCAACGGTCATCGAACAGCACGGGCTCGCTCGCGCCACCACCAAACAGATCGCGACAACCGCGGGCTACTCGGAAGCCACCTTGTACAAGCACTTCAGCAGCAAGACCGAACTGTTCACCCGAGTACTGGCCGAACGCGCCCCAGGAGACCTCGCCGGAGCCTTACGCGCACTACCGGACACTGGCCGCCGCGAAGGGCTACCCGAGGCACTGCGCACCGTCGCGGTCGCCGCGCTGTCCTTCTATCGGCACGGATTCCCCATGGCGGGCTCCCTCTTCGCCGAACCGGACCTGCTCGCCGCGCACCGCGCCGACCTCACGACCAGGGGAGAGGGCCCGGAACAGCCCATCGCCACGCTCGCGAGCTACCTCGCGGCCTGTCGCGACCGTGGCGAGATAGCACCCGGCACCAACGTCGAAGCCGCCGCCAGGATGCTGCTCGGCGCCTGCTTCCAACAGGCGTTTCTCAGCCACCTGAACCAGCCAGGCCACGCCGAATCGCCACCGGCCACCTTCGCGGCAATCCTCGTCACCACACTCATCGACGGCATTGAATAGGACGCCGACGCCTGCTCAGGTCTCCCGTGCCGACCACCTGCCCGCCAGGCGTCGAAAAGCCACGACCAGCTCCGGCGGCTGAACCTCGGTCAACTCCGCGTCGAACGTCGCGAGTATCCCCGCGACACCGGCCCACGACCACGCGCCGAGCGTCAGCCTGCACCAGCCCGAATCCAGCTGCTCCACCACCGAACCACCCGGAGCGAAGCGGGCGACGACCCTGGCAGGCAGGTCGAGACACGCGCTGCCCGTGCACGGCCACGCCGCCGGAATGTCACCACGATCATGACTGGTCATCACGAACCGGGCGACGTCATCGCCAGGCACCGGCCGTTCCGCGAAAATCCGGGTGGTCGGCCGCGCACGCAACCGGTCGACCCGGTGCACCCGCCAGGCACCAACGGCGACGTCGTAAGCGACCAGATACCAGCGCGCGGCCCAGACCACGAGATGGTGGGGTTCGACCCGGCGAGCCGCCACGAACCCCGCTTCACCGGGTACGGTGCGCGCCCCATCCGCGCCAAGCACCTCCACCACGAGCTCCCGGCGCTGAGCGACAGCGGCACCGACCGCCGTCAACCCGTCCGGATCGATGGGTGGCGCGGCGAACTCCCAGTAGTTGCGCAGCCTCGTCAGCCGCAACGCCTCCATGGAGGCGCGCAGCCTCGCGGGCATCACACCGGTCAGCGTCTCCAGCGCCCGCGCCGCGTCGTCGGCGAGGCCGAACACCGAACCCGGCGCGGTCTGCAAGGCCACAGCGACGGCGAGCGCCTGATCCTCGTCGAACAGCAACGGCGGAAGCGACCCACCCGCGCCGAGCCGGTAACCGCCTTCCGGACCGTGCACCGTCGCCACCGGATATCCCAATCGCCGCAGGGTCTCGATGTCACGGCGGGTCGTGCGTTCACTCACGCCGAGCCGGCCCGCGAGCTCGGCCAGCGACCACTGCGCCCGCGCCCCCAGCAGCGACAGCAACCGCAAAGCCCGCCGTGAAGTGTCCGCCACGACCCGATCCTGCCCTCGTCGCCCTTCAGCGGCGCAGCCGGGCGGCCGCCGCCAGAATCGGCGTGCTCACAGCGGTGGCCGTGGCGCCGAGCCTCGTGTCGGTGGCCAGAATCCAGCGGACCGTCTTCATCGCCAGCGTCAGGACCTCTCCGCCCCGCACCCGCATTCCCGCCTCGAACCGCCCGACCGCCTCGATGAGCGTCATGTCGCCCTCTGTCACGGAACCGACCCGGGTGAGCAGATCGGCGGCATCACGGATAGCCGCACCGGCTCCCATTCCCGCGGTCGGTGGCGTCGCGTGCACGGCATCGCCGAGCGCGGTGATGTTTCCCGCCGACCACGGCGCGAGATCCGCCGCGCGCGTCGACGCGGCGTTGAACCGGAATCCGGCCACGCTCCGCGGATCGGCCTTGGCGATGATCTCCAGGGCGTGCTCGGCCCAGCCCCGCCGCAGAAACCGGCCGATCAGCGCCTCCCGCAACTCGCCGCCACACAGATCGCGCAGAGCATCGGTACCCGCGGACTCCGGGAACACCGCACCCCAGATGTAGGTGGGCTCCGTGGTCACCGACATCCGCAACTCGGGAGCGTCGAGCATCGGATTGCCGACCGGATCGAGGAAACCGACGTAGAGCGCCGCTCCGCGAGGTCCGATCGCCAGCCCCGAGCGTGGCCGCAACCGCCGCCGCTCACCGGGACCGAGGTCCCGCACCAGGGTGCGGCCACAGAATCCGGCGATGCCAGCCGGACGGTTGGTCGGCCCGCCCGCCAGATGACGGGCGACGATCGAATGCGTGCCGTCGGCGCCGACCACCAGGTCCGCCGAGACAGGTGCCCTTTCGGAAAAGAACACCTGAGGCGCGCCATGGTCATCGTGCCCGACGCCCGCCACCTCGGTCCCCAGGCACAGGCCGTCACCGGCGGCTTCGGCGAGCAGCGTCCGCAGGGTGATCCGATCGACATCGACGCTCCCGCTGCCACCGAGATCCGGCCCGTGGCCCAGGAGACGGCCACGGCGATCCCAGAACGCGTCCCGCTCGCGCAACCGCAGCGCCGACCCCGACGCCAGCAACCGCCGCATGATCACCGGATCCACGAGTTCCCTCAACGCCGACTGCGCCCGCTCGTCCAGCGTGATGTGGTAGCCACCCGTCGCCGCCACATCGGTGTCGCGATCGAACACCACCGCATCGAACCCTTTGCGCCGCAACCCCGCTCCCAGAGCGAGACCGCCGATCCCGCCACCGACCACGACCACCCGCATACCCCAACCGCCCTTTCGCCTGTTCTCCGAACAGAAACCACCCTGGCAGCGGTGGTGGACACCGAATGGCCACTACCGGCGCCGGAACGGGCTCTGCTCGTGGCACGGCAACCCTCGCGCTCACCGCGAAGCCGTCGCCGGTGCTCCTCGGTGATCGAGTTCAGCCGGCTGACGCGAGCCACCGGCACGCGACGGCAGCAGCACGACAACGAGCACGGCGCCCAGCGCTACGCAGACCGCGCCCGCCGTAAGCCCGCCCGAGTAACCCAAGGTGACCAGCGCGGCTATGCCGACCGCGCCACCGATCTGCTGGACGGAAGTGAACAGGGCCGAGCCGAGACCGGCGTTGTCCTCGGTGGTGCCATCCACCGCCGCTACGGCCATGACAGGCAAACTCAGCCCATTGCCGACGCTCAGGACGAGCATGCCGGGCAGGACGTGGGCGGCATAGGAGTCGCCAGCCGCCACGCCGGACAGCAGCAGAAGACCGACGACGTTGACCACGAAAGCCAGTAGCAGGGCCCACCGGGCTCCGATCCTGAGCGAGACGCGGGAGGACAGCCACATACCCGCCAAGATGCCGGCACCGTAGGGCAGATAAGCGATGCCGGCCAGCAACGGGCTGTACCCCAGAGTGGTCTGTATCCGGATCATCAGCAGGAACGACATCGCGTACATCGCCATCGAGAACAGCAGGGTCGCACCGTTGGCGACCGCCCGCGTTCGCGAAGCGAGGAACACGCCAGGCACCAGTGGCGCCACCACCCGCGACTCCACGACCAAGAACGCCACCGCCAAGACGAAGGACAACGCGACGGCACCGATGACAACCGCATCGCCCCAGCCGGTCTCTCCGACCCGCAACAGTCCGTACACCAGCGACACCGCGGTACCGGTGACCAGTACCGCACCCGGAACGTCGAGCTTGCCCCGGTCAGAGGCGCGCGACTCCGGGATCAGGCGGGGAAGCAGCACCAGGGCCAGGGCGACGATGGGCAGGTTGATGAGGAAGATCCCGCGCCAGGACACCAAGTCGGTCAACGCCCCCGACAACACCAGACCCGAGGTGCCGCCCAGCGCCGCGAGGCCACCCCAGATGCCCAGCGCCCTGGCCCGTTCCTTCGGCCCTGGATGCAGCAACGTGACCATCGACATCGCCGCCGGACTGGCCATCGCGGCCCCCGTGCCCTGCGCGAACCGTCCGATCACCAGCTGCCACGGCTCTTGCGCGAACCCACAGGCCAGGCTGGCCACCCCGAACAGCGCCACGCCGACGAGAAAGACCCGGCGGCGCCCCAGCAGATCCGCCATCCGCCCGCAGAGCAACAGCAGCCCACCGAAAGCCAGGAAGTAGGCGTTGACGACCCAGGGCAGGCCGGAATCGCTGAAGCCCAGCTCGTCACGAATGCTGGGCAGGGCAACGCTCACGACAGTGTCATCGAGCACGAGCATGAACTGGACAAGGCACAACATGATCATCGGCACCCCATGACGCTATGGCGCACCCATATTTGGCCACAATCCGTTGTGGGGCCAGACTATGTCGCATGGAGGACATCGGTGCGATCATCGTCGGCCGCTTTCCACTGGCCTCGGGCGAGTGGATCCCTCCGCACAGCCACACACATCACCAACTCGCCTGGACTCGGCGTGGTGTCCTCGGCGTCGGGGTGGCCGGGGTGTACTGGGTCCTGCCACCCACCCGAGCGCTATGGCTGCCCGCGGGGGTCACCCATACGACCGGCGCGACCCGCGACGCGGTCCTGTGCAGCCTCTATCTCGCACCGGAACAGTGCCCACTGGACTGGCCCGAGCCCACAGCGGTCGGCATCGACGGCCTGCTGGCCGAACTGATCGAATACCTGGCCCGCGGCGACCTCGACGCCGCCGCACGATCGCGCGCCGAGGCGCTCCTACCCGATCTGCTGCGCCCGCTGCCAACCCGGCCCATCGATGTTCCTGCCCCCTCCGACGAACGCGTCCAGGTGGTGGCAGCCGCGTTGCTTGCCAACCCGGCTGACCAGCGCAGCCTCAGCGCTCACGCCCTCGCGGCGGGCGTGAGCCGGCGAACGATGACCCGGTTGTTCGTCCATGACACGGGTATGAGCTTCGACCAATGGCGCACACAGGTACGGCTGCGCGCGTCCCTGCCACTACTGGCCGAGGGACAACCGGTATCGCGGGTGGCGCACAGCGTCGGATATGCCACGGCGAGCGCATTCCTGGCGGCCTTCCGCCGCACGGTCGGCACCACACCCCGGCGCTACCTGTTCAGCGGCCGGGCCTGACCCCGGGTGGGGCGGCCCAGTAGGCGCGCCCACCACGGCCACCCTCACGCACCGACATAAGCGGCAAGATGCTCACCCGTGATCGTCGACCGGTCCGCCACCAGATCCGAGGGCGTGCCCTCGAACACGACCTTCCCACCGTCATGCCCCGCACCAGGACCAAGATCGATGATCCAGTCGGCATGCGCCATCACCGCCTGATGATGCTCGATCACGATCACCGACTTCCCCGAATCCACAAGCCGGTCGAGCAGGCCGAGCAACTGCTCGACATCGGCGAGATGCAACCCGGTCGTCGGTTCGTCCAGCACGTACACACCGCCCTTGTCACCCATGTGCGTCGCCAGCTTCAGCCGCTGCCGCTCACCACCGGACAACGTCGTCAACGGCTGCCCCAAACTCAGATACCCGAGACCGACATCGACAAGCCGCTCCAGAATGCGATGCGCGGCAGGCGTCCGCGCCTCCCCGGAACCGAAGAACTTGGTCGCCTCGGCCACCGACATCGCCAGCACCTCGCTGATGTCCCGGCCACCAAGGTGATACTCCAGCACCGAGGCCATGAACCGCTTGCCCTCACACACCTCGCAGGTCGTCTCCATGGTCGCCATCACCGACAGATCGGTGTAGACCACACCCGCGCCATTGCAGTTCGGGCATGCACCCTCGGAGTTCGCGCTGAACAACGCCGGCTTTACCCCGTTGACTTTGGCGAACGCCTTGCGAATCGGCTCAAGCAACCCCGTGTACGTCGCCGGATTGCTCCGCCTCGACCCGCGGATCGGCGCCTGATCAACCGCGACAACCCCCGCCTCGGCGGGAATCGAGCCATGCACCAGCGAGCTCTTGCCCGAACCCGCGACCCCAGTGATGACACACAACACCCCGAGTGGGATATCGACGTCGACGTTGCGCAGATTGTGCGCGTCGGCGCCCCTGATCTCCACCGCGCCCTCAGGCTCCCGCACCGTCTCCTTGAGCGCGGCCCTGTCGTCCAGATGACGGCCGGTGATCGTGTCACTGGCCCGCAACCCCTCCACGGTGCCCTCGAAACACACCGCGCCACCGGCCGAACCCGCGCCAGGACCCAAATCCACCACATGGTCGGCGATCGCGATCGACTCCGGCTTGTGCTCGACGACAAGCACCGTGTTTCCCTTGTCCCGCAACCGCAACAGCAGATCATTCATCCGCGCGATGTCATGCGGGTGCAGGCCGATCGTCGGCTCGTCGAACACATACGTGGTGTCGGTCAGCGACGACCCGAGATGCCTGATCATCTTCACCCGCTGCGCCTCACCACCCGACAAGGTTCCGGCTGGACGATCCAGCGACAAATACCCCAAACCGATCTCCACGAACGAATCGAGCGCCCGGGACAACGCGGTGACCAACGGCGCGACCGAACGCTCCTTGAGCCCGCGAACCCACTCGGCCAGATCACTGACCTGCATCGCGCACAACTCCGCGATGTTCTTGCCATGGATCCGCGACGACCTTGCCGTCTCACTCAACCTCGTGCCCTCGCACTCAGGACAGACCGCGAACGTGGCCGCCCTGTCCACGAACGCCCTGATGTGCGGCTGCATCGCCTCACGATCCTTGGAGAGGAACGACTTCTGCACCTTCGGAATCAGCCCCTCGTAGGTGAGATTCACGCCGTCGACCTTCACCTTGAACGGCTCCTTGTACAGGAAGTCGTTCAGCTCCTTCTTCGTGTACTTACGGATCGGCTTGTCGGGGTCGACCAAACCCGACTCCGCGTACACCCGCACCGTCCAGAAGCTGTCGGACTTCCAGCCGGGAATGGTGAAAGCACCCTCCGACAACGACTTCGAATCATCGTAGAGCTGCGTCAGGTCGATGTCGGAAACCGAGCCCCTGCCCTCACAACGCGGGCACATACCACCGGTGATGCTGAAATCGCGCCGCTCCTTGACCTTCCGGCCCGCGCGTTCCATCGTCACCGCACCCGCTCCGCTGATCGAGGCGACGTTGAACGAGAACGCCTGCGGCGAACCGATGTGCGGCTTGCCGAGCCTGCTGAACAGAATGCGCAACATCGCGTTGGCGTCCGTCGCGGTACCGACCGTCGACCTCGGATCGGCACCCATCCGCTGCTGATCGACGATGATCGCGGTCGTCAGCCCATCGAGAACGTCGACCTCAGGCCGCGCCATCGTCGGCATGAACCCCTGAACGAACGTGCTGTAGGTTTCGTTGATCAACCGCTGCGACTCGGCGGCGATCGTGCCGAACACCAGCGAACTCTTCCCCGAGCCCGAAACCCCCGTGAACACCGTCAGCCGCCGCTTGGGCAGCTCGATGCTGACGTCCTTGAGGTTGTTCACGCGTGCACCGTGCACCCTGATCAGGTCATGAGTGTCGGCAACGTGCGGCTCGGGCGACGGCGCACTCTTCCTCGTGGTCTTGCTCATCGTTTCTCCGTGTTTCTCCATGGGCCGGGCCGCACGTCACGGCCTTTCGTCAGCATCGCCTCACCCAGTCCGGCCATACGAGCGGACACGGGGGACAGGCACAGGGGAGCGGGCCAGCTCGGTGACGACCACCGGTGCCACGACTCCCTTCGCGGCACCGGTAGCGCGGACGGCGAACAGATCAGCGCAGCTCCTGGATCCGGATGAGGTTGCCGGAAGGATCACGCACCGCGCAATCCCGGATGCCGTAAGGCTGTTCCGTCGGCTCCTGCACGATCTCGATGTCACTGGCCTGCAACGTGGTGAACGTGCCGTCCAGGTCCTTCGTCGCGAGATTCACCCCGCCGTACGTGCCCTTCGCCATCATCTCGGTGATGACGCGCTGCTCCTCCTCGGTGATACCCGGATCGGCGAACGGCGGCAGCAGCACGATGGACGTACTCGGCTGTCCCTCCGGACCGACGGTGATCCAGCGCATGCCCGCGTATCCGACGTCGTTGCGCACCTCGAAACCGAGAAGGTCCCGGTAGAAAGCCAGCGAAGCCTCGGCGTCGGTGTGCGGAAGGAAACTCTGATGAATGGTGATGTCCATGGCGATCACGCTAAGTGCGTACGCGGGGTCGACGCTTCTTGATTCCTGATCGGTCTGGTCACCTGTTTCGCCACACACGCGGGCATACCGGCCGTGGCGCGCCCAACCTCCCTGCGGTACACGCTCGGCGGCACCCCGACCAGCTCGGTGAAGCGGCTGCTGAACGTGCCCAGCGATGAACAGCCGACCGTGAAGCACACTTCGGTGACACTCAGGTCGCCTCTGCGCAGCAGCGCCATGGCGCGCTCGATCCGCCGCGTCATCAAATAGGAGTACGGTGACTCACCGTAAGCGGCCCGGAACTGGCGGCTCAGGTGACCCGCCGACATGTTCACCCCACGGGCAAGCGCCTCGACATCCAGCGGTTGTGCGAAATCCCGGTCGATCCGGTCGCGAACGCGGCGCAACAATGCCAGGTCACGCAGGTACTGATCGGTAGCCGGTCTACTCGTCACGTGGCGATCGTGCCACACCACGCCCACCGAACGCCTCCGCGAGCGACCAGGCCAGGGGAGCGGACCGTTCAAATCCGGGTCAGGCGTTCGCTCGGCGGAGACGTTCGGCCGCCTGTGCCCAGAGCGCTTTGCCGGACACCACGGTGTAGCCGCGGAGTGCTTCCCATCGGACGTCGTGCGCGGCCGTCCACAGGCCGGCAGCCCAGGCGACCTGGCGCTCTTCCTCGGTGAACGGGCGGTCTCGTGCATCCTGGTAGGCGGACAGGAATGCCTCGGTACTTTCGATCGAAGGCAGCATGGCCGGTCCCGTCTTCGCAAAAACCGCACTCGCGGCTCCCACCAAGGCGGCTTCCGGTTGCCACGCCAGGCTGTCCCAGTCGTGCACCACCCGCACGTGATGGTCATGCCAGCGAAGGTTGTGTGCCTCGAAGTCGGCGTGCCCAAGCACGCGGGGCAGGACGGCGGCCACGATGCGCTGACGGGCCCTGGCGGCGGTGTCCATGACGTAGCCGGGCACCAGATTCTGATCCCTGTCATCGAGTGACCCGATCGAAGGCCACACTCCGGGATCCGAATGATCCCAACGCACCCAGCGCGGGTTCGGTAATGGTGGCGCGACGTCGAGGTCAGCCAGTCCGGTCGTCAACCTGGCGAAGACCTCGGCGTAGCGCGCGGCCACCCCAGGGGAGTCCCCGCGCAATATCCCGCCTCCGGGACGGAACTCCTCGGCATGCACGGCGAGCGGGCCGACGCCGACGACCGGTGTGAGCGGGCGGGAGCAGGGAAACCCGTTCTCGGCCAGCCGTGCCTGTGCCGTGACACACGACGCCGCTCGGCCGTCGTCAGCGCGAACTTTGACCACGACGTTCATACCGTCGGCCAACCGGAGACCGAAAACGGCCGACATCGATTCGTGCCGGAACAGCACGGCGGCGGGTTGGCTTTCGAGACGATCCAGGCACCATTCCGGCAACCAGGCAGGCAGATCGTCCACTGACATGACGAAGACAGTGCCACAGGCCCGGGACACCCGATGCGGTCGTCGCGGGACGCTTTCCTGCGGTCAGGGGACGGTCTCACGAACACTACTTGACATAATGTACATTATCGGCACTTTGACTATCCGCTGGGAGCAAGCTCGATCGGGCGTCTGACCAGGGAAATCAGCGTTGAACGGCTGTACTCGACAGCCTCACCCGGCGCCGGTGTCAGCGTCGGGGCGATGAAGCTCCCGGGGTCGCGTGGCAGCGATCGAGTCACCTTCCGCCCGGATGAGGCTGAGGCGCATCGCGACAGCTCCCCGCATCGGTGCGCGACCACTCCAGTACAAAACGTCACCGTGACGTTTTGTACTGGAGTGGCTGGATATCGGATCAGCGGAGTTGTTCGAGTTGACTGGCGGAACGAGCGAGCTCCGCCGCCATCCTGCGCAGTTCGTCCACGGTCGCGCCGTCTTCGGTTGCCGTGACGACGTCTTCGGCCGCGCAGCGAAGCTGGAAGAGCCGGTCCTGGAGCGTGGCGATCTCGTCGTTGGACAACACGACGGCATCCTCGGGCAGACCGGTCCGCTGCACGGCGGCCCTGCGCTCGTACGCGCGCTGGCGGCAGGATTGCCCGCAGTAGCAGCGCCTCCGCCCCACCGTGCCGTTGTGTTCCAGGCGTCTGCCGCACCAGCCGCAGTGCTGGGGCACCTTCTTGCGCAGGTTCGCCAATTCGTCACGTGACGCAATAGGTGACTCTGCCGCTTCGCTCACCGGGCCGACCCTAGCTGGCCATCAACTGCTTGTGCTTCGGCCACGCCGGGGCGGCACACTGAAGCGGTGCTGATGTCCTACCCCTATCTCGCAGAGCCACTTCCCCGCGCTTTCGCGCACCGCGGATGGCACGTGGGCGAACTGGCAGGTATGGAGAACTCGATGCCTGCCTTCCAGCGGGCCGCCGCCGAGGGCTACCGGTATTTGGAGACCGACGTGCACGCCACGTCGGACGGCGTCGTGGTGGTGCATCACGACGCGGCGCTGGATCGCACGACCGACGGCACCGGGCCCATCGTGCGGCAGCCGTGGTCAGCGGTGCGGCGGGCGAAGGTCGGCGGAAAGGCGCCGGTGTCGCGTCTGGAGGAACTGCTTGAGGAGCTGCCGGACGCGTACTTCAACATCGATGTCAAGTCTGATGCCGCCGTGGAACCGTTCGTCGAGGTCATCCGGCGAGCGAACGCGTGCGACAGGGTGGGTGTCGCGGCGTTCTCGGACGCGCGCCTCGCACGGCTGCGAAAGCTCGGCGGGCCGAGGCTGGTGACGTCGCTCGGCCCGCGCTCCGTGGCGATGCTGTGGGCCAACGGCTGGTTGCCGTTCCTGCGGCTCGGCGGGCTCAGCAGAGGCGTCATGGCGCAGGTGCCGGTGTTGCACGGACGGATGAAAGTGGTCGACCGAAGTTTCCTGCGCGCGGCGGGAAGGGCGGGTGTCGAGGTGCACGCCTGGACGATCAACGACAAGCGGAACATGCGGACGCTGCTCGACCTTGGCGTGCAGGGCATCGTGACCGACCGCCCCGATTTGCTCAGGGAGCTGCTGATCGAGCGAGGCACGTGGGCGGGAAGGGCCGACGGCAACGGAGGACGGCCGTAGCGCTGTGAGAAGAGCCATGGCCGCGGGCGGCGGGTGCGGCGCCTGCAACGCGGCACCGGCGGGGCCGGATAGGGTCCTTCGACGTGACCGCCGTTGATGACGAGGAACTCGATCCGACCGACGCGCTCTCCCCTGTTCCGGCTTGGGGCAGACGGCGTGAGATGCCCATCGTCGGGAAAATCAAGTTCTGCTATGGCCCGATGGACTGCGGGAAGTCGACACTGGCCTTGCAGATTGATCACAACCTCGCTCGGCAGGGGCGCAACGGGCTATTACTGGTGCGACACGACCGCTCGGGTGCAGCGCAGATCAGCAGCCGTATCGGAATCGCGCGGCAAGCCAAGGAGGTGGAGGCCGATACGGATGTGCGACTGATCGTGCGGGAGGCATGGGCGGCTGGACAGCACGTGGATTACCTGATCGTCGACGAGGCGCAGTTCCTCTCCTCCACGCAGGTGGACCAACTTGCCGAGCTCGCCGACGAACTGCGGATCGACGTGTACTGCTTCGGTATCGCCATTGATTTCCGCAGTGAGCTGTTCCCAGGGGCTCGCCGGTTGTTCGAACTGGCCGACGAGTTGCAGCCGGTGCAGGTGGAGGTGCTGTGCTGGTGTGGCCTGCCTGGCAGGTTCAACGCACGGGTGCAGGATGGTGCTGTGCTGCGTACCGGGGACACGGTGTTCGTCGCTGACACGGGCTCAGCCTCTGAGGTGAATTTGACACCGACACGCTTGCAGACCGAAACAGCTACGGTGCGTTACCAGGTACTTTGTCGACGCCACTTTCGCCTCGGCGATGTCGGACCCTCGGCGTCGCGACAGGGTCAGCTCCGGCTGACGTGAGTGGTGAAACACCATAGCCCGAGTGGGGGATATCCCCAAGAAGAGAGGCATTTACGCGTCATGTGGAGACGTTGAAGGTCTCACTCTAGAGAAAGCTGCCCCCGCGGGTGATGCACACCATCGTGAGTAACGACATTGTTTGTTGGGAATTCAACTGACAGCCTCGGTCGTTGCACAGTGTGAGCATCGCCCTGGCTTCCCTCATCGGGAGCCGACTGAAAGGACCCCATCATGGCCGACCGTGTTCTTCGTGGAAGCCGGTTGGGAGCGGTCAGTTACGAGACCGACCGCAATCACGACCTCGCTCCTCGACGCACCGTTCGTTACTCGTGTCCGAAGAACCACGAGTTCGAGGTGCCGTTCTCGGACGACGCCGAGATCCCATCCGTGTGGGAGTGCCGTTTGCACGGCAGTGAGTCGGAGATCGTGGACGGCGGGCACACCGAGCCCAAGGAGGTCAAGCCTCCTCGGACGCACTGGGACATGCTGCTCGAACGGCGCTCCATTCCGGAACTGGAGGAGCTGCTCAACGAGCGGCTCGCAGAGCTGAAGGGGCGCAGGGGCCCCCGAAGCGTGTAGCGCCGGCTGGTCGCTCCCACCGCAACACCGGCAGCGGTCCCGTGTCCTCCCGCCACGGGACCGCTGAGGATTCCGTCATCGCGACGGCGAACAAGCCCGCTGAGGCTGGATGTTCCCATCCACCCGGCGGGTTTTGTTGCGCCTGGGGGTCACCAGGGCAGGAGTGACCTGAGCTTGCGCACGTGCCGGTGGTCGCGCAGTTCCCGAAGCTGGGTGAGGCGGCGACGCAGTCCCCATTCGGCGACGCGCAGCGCCGCCTCCCCCACGATCGAGCCACTCATCTTGGACTCGCCGATCTCGCGTTCGGTGAAGGTGATGGGGACTTCGACGACGTCGAAACCCGCTTGGACGGTGCGCCAGGACAGGTCGATCTGGAAGCAGTAGCCCTCGGAGACGACCTCGTCGAGGGAGAGTGCTTCGAGTACGTCCCTGCGGTAGGCGCGGAATCCGGCCGTGATGTCGCTGATGTTCACGCCGAGCGCGACGCGGGAGTAGAGGTTGGCGCCCCTGGAGAGGATTTCTCTGCGAAGGGGCCAGTTGACGAGTGCGCCGCCCTGGACGTAGCGGGAGCCGATGA
The DNA here is from genome assembly GCF_002240355.1 of Prauserella marina. Taxonomy (GTDB): domain Bacteria; phylum Actinomycetota; class Actinomycetes; order Mycobacteriales; family Pseudonocardiaceae; genus Prauserella_A; species Prauserella_A marina. The sequence goes on along the minus strand of NZ_CP016353.1, from coordinate 3,369,825 downwards.
CGAGGTCGGAGTCGCGGAGGGCTTCGAGGAGCCGGGGCAGGTCTTCCGGCGCGTGTGAGCCGTCGGCGTCCATTTCGACGAGTGTCCGGTAGCCGTGTTGGAGGCCCCACGTGAAGCCGGCGAGGTAGGCGGCGCCGAGGCCGTTCTTGGTGGTGCGGTGCAGGACGTGGACGCGGTCGTCGGTGGCGGCGAGTTTGTCGGCGAGTTCGCCGGTTCCGTCGGGACTTCCGTCGTCGACGACGAGTGCGTGTGCCCGTGGCAGGGTGGCGTGCAGGCGGCTGAGCAGGGGTTTGAGGTTGGCCTTTTCGTTGTAGGTCGGGATGACCACCAGCACCGGGTCGACGTCGTCCCTGTGCCGCGTGCCCTCCGCCATGCTGTTCCCCTTCTAGTGCCCTGTTCCGGCACTGGCGCGCCGTCGGAGAACCCAGCCGATGACGATCGCACCGGCGGCTACCCCGACTGGTGTGTACTCGGTCCAAGCGCCGAGTCGATCCGACAGCGTAACTTGTTCCCGCAACGGCACGTCGGCGACCAGTGACGCTGCGGTGAACATGCCGGTGTCCTTGGTGACGGTGCCGTCTGGCTGGATGATGGCGCTGACGCCGCTTGTGGCCGCGACGACGACGGCTCTGCCGTGTTCGACGGCGCGGACTCTGGCCATCGCGAGTTGCTGGTAGGTCATCTCCCCTTCGCCGTACCAGGCGTTGTTGGTGGGCAGTACGAGAAGTTGCGCGCCCGCGTCGACGGCGTCGCGGGCGGGATAGTCGTAGGCGACCTCGTAGCAGATGGGGGTGCCGACGGTGGTTCCGGCGATGTCGAGTACGGCGGGTTCGGTGCCCCAGCGCATGTCCTTGGTGTTGCCGACGAAGGGACTGAACCAGCTGGCGATGGCGCGCATGGGGACGTATTCGGCGAAGGGTACGAGTTCCTGTTTGGCGTAGTGGGCGCCTTGGCCCTCGCCTGGTTGCCAGGCGATGACGGCGTTGTCGGCCAGTGTGCTGTCGCCGGGCTGGTAGAGCGCGCCGATGAGGCTGGGGACGCCGAGTGCGTCGACGGCGGCGTCGATAGCGAGGTCGTCGCCTCGGATGTCGGTGGCGGTTTCGGGCCAGACGACGAGGTCGGGGGTGGGCACGGTGCCCGCGTGGATGTCGTCGGCGAGTCGTTTGCTCTGGGCGAGGTGGTTGGCGCGGATGGTGTCGCGCTGGCCGAGCAGGCCGAGGCCGGAGTTGGGGGCGTTGCCCTGTACGACGGCGACGGTGCGGGTGCCGGTCTGGGGTTCGGTTCCGATGGTCGGCCACAGCGCGAGTCCGGCGAGCGCGGGCAGCAGGGTCGCGGCGATGGGGGTGATCATGGCGCGCTGGGGCGTGTTGCCGTGTTCGCGGAGGTGGATGAGCAGTGCGGCGAGGCCGAGGCCGGTGACGATGACGGCGAAGCCGACGAGTGGGGCGCCGCCGACGGAGGCGAGCGGAATGTAGGCGCCTTCGGGCTGGCTGAACCCGATCCTGCCCCACGGGAAGCCGTTGGCTGGCCAGTGGGAGCGGGCGTATTCCTGGAGCAGGAAGACGGCTGCCATCCAGACCGGGGCGGCGGGAAGGCGCGCGACGAGGGTCATGAGCGCGCAGGCGAGCGCGATGTAGGTGGCCAGTACGGCGGAGAGGCCGAGCCAGGGTGCGGAGCCGAAGTCTTCGCCGAGGAAGTCCTGGATCCAGCGGATGTGCAGGAGGAAGAAGGTGAGGCCGAAGGCGGCACCGTATCCGGCGGCCGCGAAGAATTTGCGGCCGTGCAGGACGAGGCCCAGGCCGGTGAAGGCCAGTGGTGCCAGCCACCACAGTGGGCGGGGGGCGAAGCTGAGGAACAGGATTGCGCCGGAGGCAGCGGCCAATAGCAGTCTGGCGATCACGGGCAGGAGGCGGTCGCGGGTGCGGGCTGTGGCGGCGAGCCCGTCGGTGGGGGGCGCATCGGCCGCGGCGGTCACCTGTTCAGCCTAGGACCAGGGGTGTGTTGGGCTCGTTGGTGGTGTGTTCAGCGGAGCTGGTCGTGGATGACCTCGCCTGCTCGGACGGTGCGCAGGCAGTGTGGGAGCGGGGTGCCGGGGTCGAGTGGTGGGAGTCCGGGGATGCCGGCGCGGGGGTCGGTGGACCAGCGCTGGACGCGGCTGTCGGGGGTGGCCACGACGAGGTCCGCTGAGTCCCAGATCGCGTAGTGGGCTGGGGCGCCGGGCACGAGGCTGCCGGTGGTGCCGTCCTTGATTCCCGCCGCGCGGTGTCCTCCCCTGGTGTGTGCGTTGAACGCGGCGCGTGCGGAGATGCCGGAGCCGGGGGTGTTGTGGTGTACGGCGGCGCGGACGGCTGCCCATGGGGTGAGTGCGGTGACGGGTGAGTCGGAGCCGAAGGCGAGTACGACGCCGGTGGCGGCGAGCATGGCGAAGGGGTTGAGCGGGGCGGCGCGGTCGGCGCCGAGGCGGGTGGCGTACATGCCGGTTTCGCCGCCCCATGCGGCGTCGAACTGGGGTTGGACGGAGCCGGTGATGCCCAAGCTCGCGAGTGCTTCGGCTTGGTCGGTGGTGACCATTTCGAGGTGTTCGAGGCGGTGGCCCGCCGCGGCGAGGGCGCGGGTGCCGAGGGTTTTCTCGGCGAGGCGTAGTCCGTGGACGGCTTCGGTGACGGCGGCGTCGCCGATGACGTGGAAGCCTGCTTGCAGGCCGGTTTCGGTGCAGGCGACGACGTGTTCGGCGATGGCTTCGGCGTCGAGGTAGGTGGCGCCGGTGGTGCCGGGCCGGTCGGTGTAGGGCTCGTGGAGCGCGGCGGTGTGGGAGCCGAGGGCGCCGTCTGCGAACAGGTCGCCGGCGAGGCCGGTGGCGCCGAGGCGCAAGGCGGTGTCGATGCCGCCGTGGTTGGCGTGTTGGCCCCAGTAGCCGACGACGGCGGGGACGGTGGGGCCCTCGGCGAGGGCGAGCAGGTCGCGCAGGTCGTCCTCGCCGGAGATGGTGGGGCCCGCGCATTCGTGGACGGTCGCGATGCCTGCCGAGGCGGCCGTGGTGAGGAAGGCGTGCTGGGCGCGGTGGCGCTGGGCGGGGGTGATGGCGGCGCGCACGGCCGTGCGGATGTGGTGGTGGGCGTCGCGGGTGAGGGGTCCTTGGTCGGACCAGCCTTCGCTGTGTGCCGCTTGTGGGACGAGTGCGGTGAGTACGGTGGAGACGAGCGCGGAGTGGACGTCGACCCTGCTGAGGTAGACGGGCACGGCGCCGGTGGCGTCGTCGAGTTCGGTGCGGCTGGGTAGCCGGGGGCTGGTCCAGGTGGATTCGTCCCAGCCGTGGGCGAGCAGGACTTCGCCGGGCGGGGTGTCGGCCGCGGCTTCGGCGACGGCGGAGAGCAGGCTCGCGGCGTCGGTGACGGTGCTGAGGTCGAGGCCGGTGAGGTGGAGGCCGGTGGCGGTGGCGTGTACGTGGGCATCGACGAAGGCCGGTGCGACGAAGGCGCCGTCGAGCGGTATGACCTCGGCGTCTTGGTGTAGTGCTCGTCCTGGTTTGTCCTGGCCGATCCAGGTGATGGTGCCTTCGGTGATGGCCATGGCTGTCGCGTCGGTGGATCCGGGTGAATGGATGCGGCCACCGACTAGCAGGGTCGTCTTGCGCGTGCTCACCCCCAGAGTCTGACAGGCCACCCGTGGCGAGATATTTTGCGTCTTGATGACGATATGACAGGATATTTTCACGTCGTTTCCGATTTGAGGAGCAGAAGTGACTGCGATCCAGGAACCTGCTGCCGCGGTGACCACCAGGGCCGACCAGCCCTACGAGTACCGCCGTGCCGAGTTGGCCGAACCCGACTGGCGCCGTTTCCCCGGCTGGCGGGACGTCACCGAAGCCCAGTGGAGGGACGCGCAGTGGCAGCGCGTCCACTGTGTCCGCAACATCAAGCAACTGCGTGCCGTCATGGGTGATCTGCTCAAGGAGTCCTTCTACGACGATCTGCTCGCCGATCAGCGACAGCTCGCGACCATGTCGATGTTGTTGCCGCCGCAGATGCTCAACACGATGAGCCCGCTGTCCCCTGGCGGCGGGGACGACGACGCCGCCGTGACGGAGGCGTTCTACGCCGACCCGATCCGGCGCTACATGTTGCCGGTGCGCTCGGACAGGGACCCGCGATGGCCGAGTCACCCGCATTCCGAACGCGACTCCCTTCACGAGGCCGAAATGTGGGTCGCTGAGGGACTGACCCACCGCTACCCCACCAAGGTGCTCGCCGAACTGCTCTCCACCTGCCCGCAGTACTGCGGGCACTGCACGCGCATGGACCTGGTCGGCAACTCCACGGAGCAGGTCAGCAAGCACAAGCTCGCCCTCAAGCCGGTCGACCGCCAGGACGCGATCATCGGCTATCTTCAGCGCACTCCAGGCGTGCGCGACGTGGTGGTCTCCGGTGGCGACGTGGCCAACGTGCCATGGCACCAGCTGGAGACGTTCCTGATGCGGTTGCTCGACATCGAGACCGTGCGCGACATCCGGCTGGCCACCAAGGCGCTGGCCGGGCTACCGCAGCATTGGTTGCAGCCCAAGGTCGTCGAGGGGCTGGCGAGGGTCGCAGGAACGGCGAGGCGGCGGGGCGTGAACCTCGCGATCCACACGCACGTCAACCACGCGCAATCGGTGACGCCGCTCGTGGCGGAGGCGGCGCGCACCGCGCTGGAGGTCGGCGTGCGCGACGTCCGCAATCAGGGAGTGCTGCTGCGCGGGGTGAACGCGACGACGGCCGACCTGCTGGACCTGTGCTTCGCGCTCCAGGGCGAGGCGAACATCCTGCCGTACTACTTCTACCTGTGCGACATGATTCCCCATGCCGAGCATTGGCGGCTGGCGGTGTGGGAGGCGCAGGAACTCCAGCACGGGATCATGGGTTACCTGCCCGGCTACGCGACGCCGAGGATCGTGTGCGACGTGCCCTATGTCGGCAAGCGCTGGGTGCATCAACTCGCCGAGTACGACAGGGAACGCGGGATCTCGTACTGGACGAAGAACTACCGCACGGGTATCGAACACGCCGACCCCGAGGCATTGCGGCGCCGCTATCCGTATTACGACCCGATCTCGACTTTGCCTCCTTCGGGGCAGAACTGGTGGACGGAGAGCGATAGCTGACAGTTTTTCGGCTTGCCATGACACGTTTGGGGTACGTTCTGCCGCATGCCAAAGCGACGGGGTTTTGCCACGACGCTCGCCACGCTGCCGTGGCGCACAGCGCCGAGAGCGGGGCTGTCCAGCCCGCTCACGATCGTCGTCGCCGCGGTCACCGCGCTGCTGACGTGTTTTCTCGCCATGGCGGCGGTTCTGCATTCGTCCTCGGCAGCGGGAGCGACCGTAGGGCACCAGACCGACAAGGTCTGTCCCGACGGATACGGGCCCTCGTTCACCAAACCACGCGTGGAACCGGCGATGGTCCCCGTGCTCACCGACACCGTCGGGCGGCACGCGGCAGAGCACGGGTTCGGAAAGCCGATCGTGTCGCTGTTCACCGGTGTCACCACGCTGGAGTTCGACGGCGACACATACCGGACACGGATCGCCTACCGCGACGGCGGCACCGATCAGCTGCGGCTCATGGACGGCAGCGCGAAGCCGGGGCTGTGGATGGGGCGGGATCTGGCCCACGCCAAGGACATCGGCGTCGGCACGCGCGGTCAGCAGGGCGCGCTGCCTCCGGTCACCGGGATCTACGAGGACCTGTACAACCCGGCGCCCCGCGAGTGGTGTTCGGTGCAGGATCTCGCCGTGCAGAACCGGCTCGTGGACACCTTGACCGGATCGGTGCTCTTCGCCACCGACCGGTCCACTTTCGACTCGATCACCGGGGACTTCGAGTCGCTGGAGCGGCTGAGCATCACCTTCCCCGAAGGCCCGCCGGGCACCCTCGGCGAAGCCAAGGACAGGGTCGACCGTTCCGAAGCGCTCATCGCCGCGGTGCGAGCCGACCTCGAAGCGCAAGGCATCGGCGACATCCTGCCCGGCGCGATTCCCTTCGAACGGTCCATGGAGATCGCCACGCAGGCGCAGGGCAACGTCCTGTTCTCCATCCTGCCGCTTGCCGTGCTGAGTGTGCTGGTCGGCTGCGGCGGCATCGCCACCGTCGGATTGCAGTGGTATCAGCGACGGCACAGCCAGGTCCGGCTGGTGTCCTCGCGGGGAGCAGGCCCGGCCGCCATCGGCCTGCTCGCCGCGTTCGAAGTCGGGCTGCCGATCGTGCTCGGTGGCGCGGCGGGCATGGTGACCGCGCGGGCACTGCTTCCCGCGTACGGGCCTGGCGGGATGATCGATCCCGGTGCGGTCTGGCTCGGCGCGGGGGTCGGCGCGGGAGTGCTCGTCGCCTCGGTCGTGCTGCTGATCGGGGTGGTCGGTTTCCGCGCGCACCGCGAATTCCAGCTCGGCAGGATCGCGCCGAACCGGCATGGCTGGCGGATCGTCGCGTTCTTCCCGTGGGAGATCCTCACCGCTGGATTCGCCGTGCTCGGCTGGACCAGGCTCGCCGCCTACGGTGGTTCCTCCAGCAGTGCCGACCCGCTCCCCCAGGTCGATCCGCTCGCCTTGACCTATCCGGTTTCGGTGGTGCTCACCGTCGGCCTGCTCGCGTCGAGAATCGCCTGGCTGGCGCTGCACGCCTCGCACAGGGCCAGGTTCTGGTCCAAACCCGCCCTCCAACTCGCCATCCGCAGGCTCGCCAGCGCGCGGGCCCCGGTGACCGGTGTGCTGGTGATCGGTGTCCTCGCGGTCGGCACACTCGCCGTCGGCACGTCGATCGCCACGGGGCAACGCCAGTCGCTTGAGGTGAAGTCGGCGACGCTGGTCGGCGCGAATTCCCGGATGAACACCGAGACCCCGGTCGGGCTCGGCGCCAAGGCGCTGCCCGCCGACGTGCGCGACACCAGCACCGTCGCGGGCAAACTCACCGGCACCGGCAGCGTCGTGCTCGTGGTGGATCCCGCGACGTTCGAGAACGCCGTGTCGACAGCGTCCACGGCGTCGGCCATCGACCGCGAGGAGCTGCGTGGCCTGCTCAGCAGACTCGACGGCGCCTCGGCGGGCACGATTCCCGCGCTCAGGGTCGGGCACACCGATTCGCAAAGCGCCGAGCTGCCCGGGCTTCCCGATGCCATGCCGGTCGCCGATCTCGGCGTGTTCCCGCTCATCGGTGCCGAGCCCGGCTACGTGATTTCCCGGCAGTCGCTCACCCAGGAACAGCTCGACGCCATTCCGGAATGGATCGTGCTGTCGGCCTCCCCGTTGCCGGTGCTGACGGCGGCGTTCAACCACGCGGGTCTCAGCCACGCCAACGGCGTCAGCACCGACACCGCGCTCGACGCGCTGCCCTTCTATGTCGTGGGCTGGACGTTCTCGTTCGTCACCGTGCTCGGTGCCGTGCTCGGCGTCGTGGCTGTGCTGGCACTGCTGGTGGCCGTCGAGACGCGGCGAAGGCAGAACGCGCTCGCGGGCGCGCTGGTGGTGCGAATGGGCATGCGGCCACGCGCGCTGCTGGGCAGTCACCTCATCGAACTGGGCGCGCTGGCCGGGCTGGCCGTGGTCACCGGAGTCATCTGCGGGGTGACCGTCGCCGGAGTTTCCGTGCGCAGGTTCGATCCCGCGCGCTGGCTCGCGCCCCGCTCCGAACTGCCCAACCTGACGCCGTTCGTGGCCTCGGTGATCGTGGCCGGTGCGCTGATCGTCGCGCTGGCAGGCTGGATCGCGGTGCGTTCGGTGCGTACCGCCAGAACCGCGGAGCTGCTTCGTGCTTGAACCACCACCGATCTACCGGCTCGAAGGCGTCGGCGTCGACTACAGCACCCCGGCAGGCACCGTGACCGGCGTGCACGACATCACCCTCGACATCCCGCGCACCGGTCTGACCGTGCTGGCAGGCCCTTCCGGTTCGGGCAAGTCCACGTTGCTCCGGGTGCTCGGGCTGTTCGAACGGCCCGCCCGCGGTGACCTCACCTTCGCCAGCACCGACGTGGGAACACTGAACAACCGGCAGCGAAGGGCACTGCGGCGCGACCAGCTCGGCCTGGTTTTCCAGAATCCCATCGACAACCTCTTCGAACACCTCGACGTGGCCGACAACCTGCGGGCCGCCGCCCAGTCGGCCGGTCAGCGCTGTGAACCCGAGGACATCCTCGGCAGGCTCGGTCTCGACGGCACCGGATCGTGGCGGGTATCGGCATTGTCGGGAGGCCAGCAACAACGGCTCGCGTTCGGCTGCACGCTTGCCCGCCAGTGCGCGGTGATCCTGGCCGACGAACCGACCTCGCAACTCGACGAAGCCTCGGCGGATCTCGTGCTGGACACCGTGCGCTACCTCGTCGGCCAGGACTACGCCGTGCTGGCGACCTCACACGACGAGCGGCTCATCGAACTGGCATCAAGGGTGGCGCTGCTTCGTGACGGGCGGCTGGAAGGAGTGCGGGAACATGACCTCGACCAGTACCGGTACTGAGACCGGCCAGTACCGGGCCGCCGCGCTGCGGGTCACCGGACTGCGCCGCAGCTTCCCGCACCCAGGCGGCGACGTCGACGTGTTGCGCGGACTGGAACTCAGCGTCCGGGGCGGGGAGCTGGTGACGGTGTCCGGCCGGTCGGGTTCGGGCAAGAGTTCGCTGCTGGCCCTGCTGTGCGGTTTCGACGCGCCGGACTCGGGGACAGTGCTGTTCGACGGTGAGCCGATCGGCGCGGACACCCCGTGGACGACGTGCGCGGTCCTGCCGCAGGCGCTGGGGCTCGCGGGCGAGCTGACCATCGCCGAGAACGTGGCGCTGCCACTGCGGCTGCGTGGTGGAGCGCGGTCGGTCGACTCGACGGCCGTGACAGCCCGGGTGAACGCGCTGCTGACCGAACTGCGCATCGATCAGCTCGGTGACCGCTACCCGCTCGAAGTGTCTTTCGGACAGCAGCAGCGGGCCGCGCTGGCCAGAGCGGTCGCCGCGCGGCCGACGGTCCTGCTCACCGACGAGCCGACCGCGCACCTGGACGCCGGGACCACACCCGCCGTGCTCGCGTTGCTACGCCGCTGCGCGGACGAGGGGGCCGCGGTGATCGTGGCGACCCACGACGCCCAGGTGCACCGCATCGCCGACCGCAGAGTCGCGCTCAAGGAGGGTGTGCTCACCGAGTCCGGCCCCGCCGTCAACTGAGGCGTGGCGGCTCCGCTGCCGAATCGGGGCCGCCGGTCGGCTGGTAGCGCAGCTCAAGGACGCCGTGCTCGTGCCTGCGGAGGTCGGTGAGGGTGAGTTCGATTCCCTCCTTGCCGGCGGCGAACAACGGACGTCCGGTACTGAGCACGCGGGGAAAGAGCAAGATGCGGTACTCGTCGATCAAGCGGCGGGCCGTCAGCTCCCGCACCACCGAGGCCGATCCGATGATCATGAGATCGGCCGAGTCCTTCCTCTTGCGTTCAGCCAGCGCGGACAACCAATCCGGGCCGAGGTGTTCGGAGTTGGGCCACGCGGACACGTCCGTCTTGTTCGAAACGACCAGTTTCGGTATCGCGTTCATGTAGTCGACCAAGTACTCCCGCGCCGCGGCGGCGGTCGGCCAGTACCCGGCGAGCGAATCGAATGTCGTGCGGCCCATGACGAAAGCCCCGACCTCGCCGTACTGGGCGGCCAGGTCTTCCTCGATTCCCCTGCTGAATCGCTGGGTGACGAAATCCATCTCGTGCCCCTCTGGACCCTCGAAGTGGCCGTCCAGGGACAAGAATTCGTAGGCGAGCAGTCGAGACATCCGGTGACCTCCTGGTGATCGATGTGAACACCCGGATATACGGCACCGAGCGCCGCGACTCATCGCTCCATCGCCGGTGTCCCATCCCACTCGGGGCTGGGTCCCTCGGTCGGTGACGCGACGACTGACCGGCTTCCCCGATCGTCGGCGCGAGCCGATCACCCTATGCTGCACGGATGGCGAAGTACTTCGACGTGCACCCCGACAACCCGCAACCAAGGGCGATCAAGCAGGTTGCCGAGATCATCCGCGACAACGGACTCATCGCCTATCCCACCGACTCGTGCTTCGCGCTCGGTTGCCGGCCAGGCAACCAGGACGGCGTCGAACGGATCACCACCATCAGGCACCTCGACGCGCGGCACCATTTCACCCTCGTCTGCCGCGATTTCGCCCAGCTCGGTCAACTCGTGCACATCGACAACAACGTGTTCAGGGCCATCAAGGCGGCCACCCCCGGCAGCTACACGTTCATCCTGCCCGCCACCAAGGAAGTGCCGCGCAGGCTGCTGCACCCCAAGAAGAAAACGGTCGGCGTGCGCATCCCCGCCCACGTCACCACCCAAGCTCTGCTGGCAGAGCTCGGCGAGCCGCTGTTGTCGAGCACGCTGCTGCTGCCGGGAGAAGCCGAGCCGCTGACCCAGGGCTGGGAGATCAAGGAAGAACTCGACCACGTACTCGACGCGGTGATCGACTCCGGTGACTGCGGCACCGAACCCACCACGGTCGTCGACTTCTCCTCCGGCGAACCGGAAATCGTGCGCCGAGGCGCGGGAGACCCCGGCCGCTTCGAGTGATCCCCGGTGTGCCGGGGGCCGTCCGCGCCCCCGGCACACTCCGGTCCTAGTTGCGCCGCACCCAGACCGCGCGGTCGCCGAGCCTGCGCCCGCCCCTGCGGGGAACACCGGCCTTGGCCGTCTCCGGGCCCTTCGGCGGCGTCGAGGGCGTCGGCTTGTCCTGGGGCCCCGCGAGATAGCTCGCCCAGTCGGGCTTCGCGCCGACCTGCAACTCGGAGAGCTTGGCCAGCACCTTGGGGTCCTGCGCGTCGAGCCAGTCGACAAGGTCGCGGAAACTCACGCAGCGCACTTCCGGTTTGGTGCACACCGAACGCATCGTGCGCTCGATGGCCTTCATGTAGATGCCGCCGTTCCACGACTCGAAGTGGTTGCCGATGAGCAGTGGTGCCCTGTTGCCTTCGTAGGCCCTTTCGAAGCCGCCCATGAAGGTCTCGTATGCCTGGTCTTCCCACGTGGCGTGCTTGGCCTTGCTGCCGGTCGTGGTCTGCGACTGGTTGTACATGATGTTGTAGTCCATCGACAGCACTTCGAAGGAGTTGCCGGGGAAGGGAAGCTGTTGCAGCGGGAGGTCCCAGATCCCGTTGACCTTCTGCGGCCACATCTGGTGCCCGCCAGGAGAGCTCGCGTCGTAGCGGAAACCGAGCTTCGGCGCGGCGCGCAACAACGCCTGCTGGCCTTCGAGACAGGGTGCCCTGCCACCGATCAGTTCCTTCGAATAATCGAAGGGCAGCGGCGGAATGTCGGTGAATCCCGTCGTCGTCCGCCAGGTCTGCACCAATTCGCGGGCTTGCTCGGTTTCGCTGATCCAGTCCTGTTCGGACCATGATGAGCCACCACTGGGGCCGCAGAAATGCCCGTTGAAGTGCGTCCCGATCTCGTGCCCCTCCAGCCAGGCGCCCCGAAGCTGCTTGAGCGTCGCACGGATCTCGGCGTCACCGAGGTAGCCGATGTCCGAAGCACCGACGGGCTTGCCTGGCGGACGGTAACGGTCGCGTTCGGACTCCGGCAGCAGGTAGATGCCGCTGAGGAAGAACGTCATGTTCGCGTTGGTTTCCTTGGCGACCTCGCGGAAATGGGAGAACAGCGCCTGATCGTCCTCCCCCGCGCCGTCCCAGGAGAACACGACGAACTGCGGCGGCCGCTGGCCGGGAGCCAGTTTGCTCACCTCCATGCGGCCGGGCTGAGCGCCGGTGTCCGACGTGGACCCATCGCCGATCGGGCGACCTGGACGCTGCTCGGGTTCGGGGGTTTCCTTTTGCGTGCCCTGTTCCCCCGCTCGCCCCTCCGACACCCGAGTGTCCTGACCTTCGTCTTCCCTGCCGGACAGGATCAGCCACAGCAGCGCCAGCGCCACCACAGCCAGCAGGGGCAATTTCCGGGAAGTCCGCACTCTTACCTCGCACCCCGATGAACGTTTTCCGTGCCGATACATGAATGTGCTCGCAGGCTAGGCGCGCGGACGGGTGCGCGCCGGGCTACGACGGGCCATTACCGCAGGTGTGAGCCTTTCGTGGGTCATCCCACCGAAGCACGACGGCAGGAAGACACTCGCGGCTACGCGCTCCGACGTAGCGGCAAGACACGCTCACCGGCCGACGACGCGCCCCTCGGCGAGGCCAAGGATGGAACCACCTTCACCAGCGAACGAAAGCCGCGACCATGACCAGTCCCGTCGAAACCAGCGCACTGACCAAACGCTACGGTCCCATCACCGCGGTGACCGACCTCGACCTCACCGTCCGCACCGGCGAGGTGTACGGCTTTCTCGGCCCCAACGGAGCGGGCAAGACGACCACGCTGCGCATGCTGCTCGGCCTCATCAAGCCGACCTCGGGCACCATCCGGCTGTTCGGTGCCGTGCCCGGCCCCCACTACCTCGACCGGGTCGGCGCGCTCATCGAAGGCCCCGCCTTTTATCCTTACCTTTCCGGGCGCGACAACCTGCGCGTCCTCGCCGCCCACGCCGGTGCCGATTCCCGCAGGGTCGCCACCGTACTGCGCATCGTGGACCTCGCCGACAGAGCGGGTGACCGCTATGGCACCTACTCCCTCGGCATGAAACAACGACTCGGGCTCGCCGCCGCGCTGCTCAAGGATCCGGCGCTGCTCATCCTCGATGAACCCACCAACGGACTCGACCCCGCCGGGATGGCCGACATTCGCGCCACCATCCGACGGCTCGCCGACGACGGCCGTACCGTGCTGCTGTCCAGTCACCTGCTCGGTGAGGTGCAGCAGATCTGCGACCGCGTCGGCATGATCTCGGCCGGCAGGCTCGTCTCGCAGCTGTCGGTCGCCGAGTTGTCCTCGGCCGGACTGCGCGTGATCGCCGATCCGCTTCCCGCCGCGCGCGAACGCGTCGCGGCCATGATCGGCGCCGACCGGATCACCGAGGACGGCGACGCGCTCTACCTCGACACCACCGACGACATGGTGCCGCGCATCAACGCCGAGCTCGTCAACGCCGGACTCGCCGTGCGGGAACTGCACCGCTGCGAACCGGACCTCGAACGCACGTTCCTCGAACTCACCGGAAGCGGAGGCGACCCCCATGCGCACTGACCTCGCCACCAACATCAGGGCCGAGCTGATCAAACAACGAAAGCGGCCCGCACACTGGCTGCTGCTGGCCGTCGCGGTGTTCCTCACGCTCACCTTCGCCTACCTCATCCCCTACCTCGGGCTCGCCGACACTCCAGCGGGGGTCACGAACGGAAGGGGTGTCGCGGCGATGCTGCCGCCCGCGTTCGTCGGCAACGTCATCGCGGGCACCCCGTTGTTCCTCGGCGCGCTCGCCATGATCTTCGGCGTTCTCGTCGCGGGCAGCGAATACAACTGGGAAAGCTGGAAAACGGTTCTCGCGCAAGGGCCGAGCAGGTTCACCGTCCTCGCGGCCAAGATCGCCGTGCTGACGCTGGGAACACTCGTGTCGATCATGACGTTGCTGGCCACGGGCGCGGCGGCAGCGGCACTCGTCGGCGTGCTCAAGGATCAGCCGCCGCACTGGCCCTCGGTGTCCACGGTCCTGCTCGGAGCGGGTGGTGGCTGGCTGATCATCACCATGTGGGCCATGCTCGGCGTCGTGCTCGCGGTCGCGTTCCGAGGGGTCGCGCTGCCCATCGGTCTCGGGCTGGTGTGGCTGCTGGCGGTGCAGAATCTGCTCGCCGTCGTCGCGGCTCCCCTGCTGGATTGGGTCGCCGACCTGCAACTGGGCCTGCCCGGGCCGAACGCGGGATCGCTGGTCGCCGCGCTGGGCGCGCCACGAGGCACCCCAGGGGTCGATGCGCTCGCCGCCGCGCCGCAGGCCACCCTCGTGATCGCGGCCTACCTCATCGGGTTCACCTTGCTCGGTGCCTGGCTCTTCCGCCGAAGGGACATCATCTGAAACCGGGCGGAGCCTCGCTGAACCACCCACGCCGGGCGGCTCAGCGAGGCTCACGCGCGCTCGGCACGCCTGCCTTGCCGAGCGCGTCGAGTTTCCGCTCGATCGAGGCAAGGCGGCGCACCAGCTCTTCCTCCCGCACGGCGGCGACAGCGGCCTCCGGTGACGGCACGGCAGCGGCAGAGGTCCTGCCGGGGTCGTCCTCCGAGGTGCTGGCGTACAGGCTGTAGAAGGCGAGGCTGAACGCGATGATCGCGATGGCGATCGTGATCACGTTGAACAGTTCGGCCGCCTGGTCGAAACCGAAGTCGGCGATCCCGAAAAGGGAAAGGAAGTACACGGCGAAGTAGCCGCCGACGAATCCGAGGATGACCCAGAACAACCATGTGAAGACCCCGAGCCGCCTCCTTCGCTCGTGCTCGCCGTCCACGGCCCGCTCGCGTGCGAGGTCGTATCGCCCGCCGAGCGCGACGTGAGTCCCGTTGAGCAGAGCGGATGCCTTTTCCTCTGTGGACATGGAAAAAGAATAAAAGCGTTCGCGCCGGTGTGCGCGTTGCCGCGTCACCTGAACTGCCGAACTATTCGCCGCCGCGACGCCCCGGAACGGTCTTTTGGCCCACGCCATGCCGCGCCGTCACGGGCATACTCGACGCCGTGACCGAAACACTCGCCAGGACCCGGCCCGTGATCCTCACGGTCGACGACGATCCCGGCATCTCCAGGGCGGTGGCGCGCGACCTGCGGCGCCGCTACGGGCAGGACAACCGCATCGTCAGGGCCGAATCCGCGGTGCAGGCCCTTGAGGCGCTGCGCGAGCTGACGTTGCGCGGCGAGCAGGTCGCGGTACTGCTGGCCGACTACCGGATGCCGGACATGACCGGGGTCGAATTCCTCGAACAGGCGATGGACGTCTTTCCCTCGGCACGGCGCGTGCTGCTCACCGCCTACGCCGACACCGGCGCCGCCATCGACGCCATCAACCTCGTCGACCTCGACCACTACCTGCTCAAACCGTGGGACCCGCCCGAGGAGAAGCTCTACCCCGTCGTGGACGGCCTGCTTGAGGCGTGGCGCGGCTCCGACCGCGGTCCGGTCACCGAGACCCGCATCGTCGGGCACCGCTGGTCGGCCCGCTCCCACGAGGTGCGCGACTTCCTGGCCCGCAACCAGGTTTCCTACCGTTGGTATCTCGCCGACGAGCCGGAGGGACGGCGCTTGCTCGACGCGGCGGGTGCCGACGGCCTCACCCTGCCGGTGATCGTCACCCCCGGCGGGGAAGCGCTCATCGCGCCCACCGATGCCGAACTCGCCACCAGGGTCGGGTTGCCGACGACCCCTTCCACCGACTTCTACGACGTCATCGTCATCGGCGGAGGACCGGCCGGGCTCGGTGCCGCGGTCTACGCGGCGTCGGAGGGGCTGCGGACCGTGCTCGTGGAACGCACCGCGACCGGCGGCCAGGCCGGGCAGAGTTCCCGCATCGAGAACTACCTCGGCTTCCCCGACGGGGTCTCCGGTTCCCAGCTCACCGACCGCGCCCGCAGGCAGGCGAGCAGGTTCGGCGCGGAACTGCTCACCACGCGGGAAGCCGTCGGCCTGAGTTCGAAGGGTTCGGCGAGGGCCGTGCGGTTCAGCGACGGCAGCGAACTGCACGCTCACGCGATCATCCTCGCCACCGGTGTGTCCTACCGTCAGCTCGGCGCCCCGGGGCTCGGCGAACTCACCAGCAGGGGCGTGTTCTACGGCTCGGCGCTCACCGAGGCCCCCGACTGCGCAGACCAGGACGTCTACGTCGTCGGCGGCGCCAACTCCGCGGGACAGGCCGCCGTGTATTTCGCGAGGACGGCCCGTTCGGTGACCATTCTGCTGCGCGGCCGCACCCTGACCAGCTCGATGTCGCATTACCTCAGTGAGCAGATCTCCCGCACGGCCAACATCGAGGTGCTGCCGTGCACCGAGGTCGTCGCGGCGCACGGCAACGGCCACCTGGAACGGCTCGAACTCAGGCACACCCCGAGCGGTGCCGTGCGGGCCGTCGACTCGTCGTGGCTGTTCGTCTTCATCGGCGCCACCCCGCGAACCGATTGGCTCGACGGGGTCGTGGCCCGCGACGCGGCTGGATTCGTGCTCGCTGGCCCCGATCTCGCCGTGGACGGCGGGAGGCCGGCGGGCTGGGATCTCGACCGCGAGCCCTACCACCTGGAAACCAGCCTCCCCGGGGTGTTCGTCGCCGGCGACGCGCGAGCCGACTCCATGAAACGGGTCGCCTCGGCCGTCGGCGACGGTGCCATGGCCGTCGCGCTCGTGCACCGCTACCTGGAAAGGCGGTAACCGTGGCTGTCTGCGACCCTGCCGAACTCCGCACCCTGTTCCTGTTCGAAAAGCTCGGCGACGAGCAGCTCGGCTGGCTGTGCGCCGAAGGTGAGGTCATCACCGTCGAACCCGGCGTGCTCTACACCGAGGGTGAGCGGGCCCGCTGCTTCTACGTGCTCGTAGAGGGAGCGGTGACCCTGTCCCGGCGCGTGGGCGACACCGACGTCGAGACCCAGCGCGCCGACCGGCCCGGCGTCTACGCCGGTGCGTTCCAGGCCCACCTCGGCGACCGCGTGCCGCAGGTCTACAACAACACCCTCACCGTCACCACGCCCTCGCGGTTCTACGTACTGGAGGCAGGCAAACTCGCCACGTTCATGTGGGAATGGTTCCCCATGGCCACGCACATGCTCGAAGGGCTGTTCTTCGGCATGCGCAACACGCACACCGCCGTCGCCCAGCGCGAACGGCTGCTCGCGCTGGGATCGCTGTCGGCGGGACTGACCCACGAACTCAACAACCCCGCCGCGGCCGCCGTACGGGCGACCGGCGCGCTGCGCGAGCGCATCACCGCCATGCGGCAGAAGCTGCGGCTCATCGCGCAAGGCCCCTACGACAGGGCCACGCTCGAAGCGCTCATCCGGTTGCAGGAGGACGCCGTCGAGCACGCGGCGAAAGCTCCCGTGCTCAGTCCCATCGAGGCAGGTGACAAGGAAGACGCCGTCGCCGACTGGCTCGAAGAGCGGGGCATCGGGTCGAGCTGGGACATCGCACCGACCTTCGTGGCCGCGGGCTTGGACCCGCGCTGGCTGGACAGGGTCGCCACGACCATCCAGGCGGCCGGTGCTCCGGCGAGCGGATCGACGCTGGAGGGCGCGATTCGCTGGCTCAACTACACGATAGAAACCGAGCAGCTCATGACCGAGATCGAGGACTCGACCACCCGCGTCTCGACCCTCGTCGGCGCCGCCAAGCAGTACTCCCAGCTCGACCGGGCACCCAACCGCGTCGTCGACGTGCACGAACTACTCGACAGCACGCTCACCATGCTGGAAGGCAAGATCGGCACCGGCATCGCCGTCGTCAAGGACTACGACCGGACGCTGCCACCGGTTCCGGTCTACGCGGCCGAACTCAATCAGGTGTGGACCAACCTCATCGACAACGCGGTCAGCGCCATGGCCGGTGAAGGAACCTTGACCGTGCGGACCTCGGCCGACGGCGACCGGCTGCTCGTCGAAATCGGCGACACCGGCCCCGGGATCGCCGAGGACATCCGCACCCGCATCTTCGATCCGTTCTTCACCACCAAACCCGTCGGCGAGGGCACCGGCCTCGGACTGGACATCTCGTGGCGGATCGTGGTCAACAAGCACCACGGTGACCTGCGGATGACCTCTGAGCCGGGCGACACCCGGTTCCAGGTCCGGCTGCCGTGGAGCGCCGAAGCCGGCGAAGCCTGACCTCCGCGATTCCTCCCGCTCGGGCACGCGAGATCCCGCGTTCGTGCTTCAGCCGCTCGGTGGCGTGGCCTCATACGCGTGGGACAGCGCCGTCCCGTCAGGCAGCTCGACTCGGATACGCCAGGACGTGCCGTACTCGAACCGGCCGCCGGGCAACGGGAGTGTGCCGCAGAACAACACCAGGTCGCCGGTGACCTCACCGAGCGTCGCGGTCATGCGCTCCAGCAGCTCCGACGGATACCGCAGCGTGGAAATAGCGCCCTTCTGGTACGGCTGCCCGTCCACGTCGGCTTCGGCGAGCACCCCATCCCAGTCCAGAGTGGACAGACCGGAGCGTACGGAGCCGATATCCGCGACAGTGCCACCGACGGGCTTCGGACAGGCCGCTTTGGACTCGGCGATACCGGTCCGCTCGATCTCCCTGTCGGTGTGGTCGGAACCGACCGCGAGGAAGAACCTGCCCTCGTGCCGGATGATGACCGGCTCGACCTCGCCGGAGGTCTTGGCGCCGCTCACCTCCACGACCGGTTCCGGGGTCAGCAACGCCGGATCGAGGTCGTAGAAGGCCGGAACACTCGGCGGCGCGGGAACGCCGATTTCGGCCAGTTCGGCGATGTGCGCGGCCACCGAGGTCTCGTCCTTCGCGGTGTATCCCGCGATGACGAGCCGCTCCGGACTCACCGTCAGCCGCTCACCGGTTCCCGCGACATGAAAGATCAGGGGCATCCGCTGGATCACTCGCTTTCTGATCGGCTCTTCGGACAGCGTGGACGACACCGTCACGGTACCCGTTCGATACCCCCGGAAAAGGCACTGGCGAGCGGCGAACGGTTGTCAGCACCTGGCTGGCGAGGGACGATCAACCGACCGGCCACGGTGAGGAGACACGGATGGACGTCATCGAGTTCGCGCCGACGAAGGAGCAGTACGCCTGGACTTTCGGTGGCGTAGACCCGATCCTCAGGATCAAACCGGGAACCCTGATGCGCTTGTGGACCGAGGACGCGTTCAGCGGGCGGTTGCGCAGTCCCAGCGACCGGCCAGGCGAAGCACTCGACATGCGTGAGGTCAACCCGCAAACCGGCCCGTTCTACGTCGAGGGCGCCGAACCCGGCGACACGCTCGCCATCCACTTCGTCGATCTCGAACCGGCGCGGGATTGGGCAGCCTCGGCGACCATCCCGTTCTTCGGCGGGCTCAGCACGACCGAGCGCACCGCGCTGCTGCACGACCCGCTGCCCGATCTCACCTGGATCTACCAGGTCGACAGGGAAAGAGAGGTCGTCGTCTTCGAGGCGTTGCACGGTGACTTGCGGCTGGACCTGCCCCTCGAACCGATGCTGGGCACCGTCGGGGTCGCGCCAGCGGGACGTGAGGTGCGCACCTCGCTCGTACCCGACATGTTCGGCGGCAACATGGACACGCCGGAAATGCGCGCGGGCGCGACCTGCTACCTCGGGGTGAACGTCGAGGGCGCGTTGTTCTCCGTCGGCGACGGGCATTACCGCCAGGGTGAGGGCGAGGCATGTGGCACCGCCGTCGAAGGCGCGATGAACGTGACGCTCATCGTCGAACTGATCAAGGGAAAAGCCCCGCTGTGGCCCCGGATCGAGCAGGACGAGCACTACGTCGTCGTCGGCTCGGCACGCCCTCTCGAAGACGCGTGGCGGGCCAGCCAGGTCGGCATGATCGACTGGTTGCGGGAGCTCTACGGCCTCGACCGGCTCGACGCCTACCAGTTGCTCACCCAGATCAGTGAGGCCCCACTGGCCAATGTGGTCGACGCGAACTACAGCGCGGTCACCAAAGTCGCCAAACGACTGCTGCCAAAGGGCAGGGCCTACGGAGGCATGCACCGTTACCTTCGCGAGCAAGCGAGAATATGAGGAGCGACGATCATGGATCTTCAGCTTGACGGGCTTCGCGCCCTCGTCACGGGCGGAACGAAAGGCATCGGGAAAGCCACCGTCGACATGCTCGCCGATGAGGGAGTCTCGGTCGCGTTCTGCGCGAGGACCGACTCGGACGTGCGCAATACCGTCGACGAACTGGCACAACGCAAGGGAAGGGTGCTCGGCGCGGCGGTGGACGTCGCCGACCGCGACGACCTGACCGGCTGGGTCGAGCGCTCGGCCGACGAACTCGGCGGCATCGACATCGTCGTAGCCAACGTCAGCGCGCTGGCCATCGGCCCGACCGAGCAACACTGGCAAACCAGCTTCCAGGTCGACCTGATGCACACAGTGCGGCTCGTCGAGGCCGCGATGCCACACCTGGAACGCAGCGAATCGCCGTCGGTCATCGCGGTGTCCAGCGTGTCGGGAAGGGAGACCGACTTCGCCGCGCCCGCGTACGGGCCGATGAAGGCCGCGATCGTGCACTACACGCACAGTCTCGCCTGCCAGCTCGCGGGAAAAGGCATCCGCGCCAACAGTGTCTCGCCGGGTAACACGTTCTTTCCCGGTGGCGTGTGGAACCGGATCGAGCACGACAATCCCGAGCTGTACCGGGAAGCTCTCGCGCTCAACCCGACGGGACGGATGGCGGAGCCGAGAGAAATCGCCTACGCCGTCACGATGCTCGCCAGCCCGCTCGCCTCCTTCATCACCGGCACCAACCTGCTCGCGGACGGCGCGCTGAGCAGGGGTATCCAGCTCTGAGCCGTCAGTCCCCCGTGCTGCGCCAGCGCGGGACCCCGAGACCGATCAGCCTCAGCCGCTTGCGCGCGGTCCCCGCGACGCGGGCTTCCGCTTCGCCGTCACCGCGGGCCTCAAGCAGATCGAGCACCGTACCGAGCATGGCCGTCACGACGAGACCGGCCAGCATGTGCAGATCGTCGTTACTCCAGTCCCTGAGGTAGTCGTACCTGGCGAGGTCGACGGCGAGCCCGCTCGCGAACAGCCGCAGCTCGACGTTGATCGCCCGCGCGACCTCGTCGGTCCCGCCGTAGCGTTGCCGCGCGAGGAACCGGAAGTGGGCTTCGTGTGCGCGGACCTGCTCGGTCAACGTGCGCACGGACACCGCGATCACGTCATCACCGGAGGCGGCGTGCGCGCGGCGGGCAGCCCGCAGCGTCTCGTGCAGCGTGCGCGCCGACTCCTCGACCAGAGCGATGCCGAGGTCGTCCATCGAGGCGAAGTGGCGATAGAACGCCGTCGGCACGATGCCCGCGCCTTTGGTCACCTCGCGCAGGCTCAGCCCGGCGAAACCCCGGTCGGTGAGCAATTCAAGTGCGGTGTCGAGCAGCGCGCGCCGGGTTCGTTCCTTGCGCTCGTTGCGCGTCGCGGGTTCGGTCACCAGCTCAGCGTACGCACGTCCACGATGTAGTCCACTTCACCTTGCGTACCGTGCCCACGACTCCCATTATTGAGTGCACACTCGTTCACTATCGGAAGGTTCCCGATGGGAAAGCTCACGGCGCTCGCCGGCGCTCTGCTCACCCCGCATGGCGCCGACCGCTACCTCGAACTGCTCAATCCGATGCTGGTGCGGCACGAGGTCAGGGGTGTCGTCACCAGGGTGCGCAGGCAAACCTCCGACACCGTCACCATCGAGCTGAGGCCGAGCGCCGCCTGGCGCGGATTCACCGCGGGCCAGCACGTGCGGCTTTCGGTCGACATCGACGGCGTCCGGCGCACCCGGTGCTACTCCCCCTGCACGTCACAGCACCGCGAGGGCACGTTCGAACTCACCGTCAAAGCCCACAGTGACGGACTCGTCTCCGGCCACCTCTTCCGCACCGCGAAACCCGGTGTCGTCGTCGGCCTTTCCCCAGCGGAAGGGGATTTCACGCTGCCGCGACCCCGGCCGGAGAAACTGCTGCTCATCAGCGGGGGCAGCGGGATAACACCGGTACTGTCGATGCTGCGCACACTCGCCGACGAGGCACACCACGGCGAAGTCGCCTTCGTGCACTACGCGAACGGCCCCGCCGACATCCCCGGCCTCGCCGAACTGTCCGCTCTCGCGCGGCGCTGCGGCGCCCGCTTCCTCAGGGGGCATCCGAGGGCGACGGGCGGCGACCTGCGCGGGCACTGCACTAGGGAGCACCTCGCGCTCGCCGCGCCGTGGTATCGGGAGGCGGCAGTCTACGTCTGCGGGCCCCCGCCCCTGATGACGGCGGTCGGCGAGATCTACGCGGCCGACGGCGCGAGTGAACAGGTGCACACCGAGCAGTTCACCGCGACCGCCCCGGCTCTCCCAGCCGAAGGGACCACTGTGGACGGCCGAGTGCGGTTCGCGCGAACGGGCACGGAAACCGGGAACTCCGGTCTCCCGCTGCTCGACCAGGCGGAAGCGGCAGGGCTTTCCCTCGACCACGGCTGCCGGATGGGGATCTGTTATTCCTGCACACAAAGGAAAACCCGGGGAACGGTGCGCAACGTGAAGACCGGAAGCACCTGTTCCGAGACCGACCAGGACATCCAGCTCTGCGTCTCCGTTCCACTCGGCGACGTCGAGATCGACTGCTAGAAACCGACTTCCAGGAGTTGTCATGACCGGACTACAGGACCGGCTCACCCCCGGCCAGGTCGAGGAATTCGGCAGGGAACTGGACGCGCTGCGCCTGCGCGTCCTGGCCGACCTCGGCAAGGAGGACGTCGACTACATCACCAGGGTCATCAAGACCCAGCGTGGCCTTGAGGTCACCGGAAGGGCGTTGCTGTTCGCCGGATTCTTCCCGCCCGCGTGGCTGGCCGGTGTCACCGCATTGTCGTTGTCGAAGATTCTCGACAACATGGAGATCGGCCACAACGTCATGCACGGCCAGTACGACTGGACCAAGGATCCCGCGCTGAGCTCCCAGCGCTTCGAGTGGGACACCGTGGCGCCTTCGGCGAACTGGCGGCACTCCCACAACTACATTCACCACACCTACACCAACATCGTCGACAAGGACCGCGACGTCGGCTACGGCATCCTGCGCATCGACCCCGCCCAGCCGTGGCACCCGTACTATCTGGGCAATCCGCTCTACGCCACCGTGCTCGCGTTCATCTTCCAGTGGGGCGTCATGCTGCACGACCTCGAATTCGACCGGATCGTCAAGGGTGAGCGCAAATGGTCGGAGTTCGCCGAGGTCCGGGCGAGGATGCTGCGCAAGGCGGGGCGCCAGGTCGGCAAGGACTACGTGCTGTTCCCGCTGCTGACCGGCCCACTGGCGCCGCTGACCCTGCTCGGCAACGCCTCGGCGAACGTCGCCCGCAACCTGTGGGCCTTCGCCATCATCTTCTGCGGCCACTTTCCGGCCGACGTGGAAAGCTTCTCCGAAGCCGAAACGGAGAACGAGACCAGAGGACAGTGGTACCTGCGGCAGATTCTCGGCTCGGCCAACATCACCGGTGGCCCGCTCTTCCACATTCTGTCCGGCAACCTGTCACACCAGATCGAACACCACCTCTTTCCCGACATCCCCGCTCGCCGGTATCCGAAGATCGCAGGCGAGGTCAAGGCGATCTGCGCGAAGTACGGGCTCCCCTACAACACCGGGCCCCTGCACAAGCAACTGTTCTCCGTCGCGAAGAAGATCGTCACATTGGCACTGCCCGGCGGGGGCAGCGGCGGAACACGGCGGCCGACTACCCTCAATGGCGACCGGAACCTCGAAGCGGCATAGGGCGGGCGACATGGTGGGTCAGTTCGAAAGCGGCAAGGACACGGTGCAGGTGCTGACCGAATCGGCGGCGACGCACGTGGGCAACATCGCGACCATCGTCACCGGTGCCGTGCGCGACATCGCCCGCGAAACCGGCGACTGGCTGACCGAACTCATCGAGATGAGGGAAGCCGCGAACAGGGCCAAAGCCGATCACGACCAGTCGAGCGCCGGAGCAGACGCGGGCTAGGTACCGCTCACGGCGCGAGCAGCCCGCCGATTCCCCGCACCGGCCGCGCGGGCTCTTCGGCCGAGAGAACCACGGGCCCGTCCTCACCGACCAGAATCGTGTCCTCGACCCTCGCGCCGCCGACACCGGGCACGTAGACGCCGGGCTCCACGGTCACCACGTATCCGGCGCGCACCGGTTCGCCGGAGTCCTCACTGAGGTAGGGGCGTTCGTGAATCGCGAGGCCCACGTTGTGCCCGGAAGGATGCAGCGGCGGCTCCGTGAACCCGTGACGGATCATCGCGTCCCTGCATGCCTTGTCGATCGCCGCGTGCGTCACCCCGTCGCGGATGGCCCCGACCCCGCTGGCGTAGGCGTCGTTGGCCGCGGCGATGATCGGCCGGAATCTGGCAGAGGGCTCGCCGACCCACACCGTGCGAGTGATGTCGGAGTGGTAGCCATCCACGAGAGCCCCGAAGTCGATGATCACCGGCTCCCCTTCGCCGATCACCCTCGCTCCGGGATGGGCGTGCGGCTTGGAACTGTTCTCCCCGGAGGCGACGATGCTCGGGAACGCGATGCCCTCGGCCCCCAGTCCCTTGATCCGTGTTTCCAGCTCCGTGGCGAATTCCAGCTCGGTCGGCCGCTCGGCCAGCAGTGGCACGGCGGCGAAGAACGCTTCCTGCGCGATCCTGGCAGCCGCACCGATCCTCGCGATCTCGGCATCGTCCTTGACCAGCCGCAACCGCTCGGGCAGACCGCGCGCTTTGGCGAGTTCGACTCCTGGCAGCGCCTTCGCCAGCTCGTCGTGGCGGTCGAGGGTGATCTGCCGAGGGTCGATCAGCAGCCGGGTGATGCCCGGCAAGGCGCCCGCGATGGCCTCGTCGCCGCGGCGAGCCACGATCGGCACCACGTCGACGCCCGCCTCGGCCGTCGCCTCCCTCGCCAGCTCCTGGTACCTGCCATCGGCCACCAGCGCCGCCGACTCCGCCCGCACCAGCAGCACACCCGCGCTGCCCGCGAACCCGCAGAGATAACGGATGTCGGTCAGGTCGGCCACGTACACCGCCGTGCTGTCGTCGAGTTCGGCCAGTTCACGCAGCCGGTGCAAGCGCGCCTTGTAGTCGATCGCCGGAAACGGCGGGCCGCTCCGAGGCGCGACGGGCTGTTGCGGTTGCTCTGACGAGGCAGGCGAGGTGGGCAAGGTGGATCGCCTTTCGCGGGTCGGTGCTCCACCACGCAGCCTAGCCGGGGCAGGGTTTCCTAGGCGGGTGCCGCGGTCGCGGTGTGGTGGCGCGACCGTCCCGCTGGCGTGAACGCGGGTCTCGTCGTCCTGGACGCGGATCTCGACGGCCCGAGTGCGGATCTCGGTGTCCTGGACGGGGGACTCGCGGGCGATGTGTCAGCGGCTGTCGGCGACTTCCTTCGCGTACTTCTCCGTCATGTGGTCGACGGCGGCGACCTGTGCTTGCGCGTGCCCGGCCCTGGTGTCCGAGGCGTCCCGCTTCGCGCGAAGCGTCGACTCCGCGTGTGTCGTCGGCCCACCCTGGAAATTCGGCATCACGTGCTGGGCGATGAGTTCGTACGAGCGGCGCGTCGCCTCGGGATTCGCCCACTCATGGCTGAGCATCAACATGGCGCCGAACCCGCCCGACTGCTCACGCAACCGCTGCACCTGAGCCCTGGCATCCTCAGGCGTCCCGATCGCGCCGATACCCGCCTCGTTGACGTAGTCGATCATCTCCCTGAGATCGCCGCCCTCGACAGCCATCTGCGGGAACGCCGCGACCTTCTGGAAGTAGCGGAACCACTGCTCGATCCCGTGCTCGACGTCGCGATAAGCCTGCTCGCGGGTCTCGGCGACATGCATGAGCCCGACGAGGCGCCAGCCGGAGCGATCCGGCTCCTCCCTGCCGAAGTGCGCGGCCCGCTCGGTGACGACGTTCCAGTGATGGGCCAGCGCGTCGAACCCCTCCTTGGTCAGCGTCGCGCCGATCGAGAGCAGCCCGATACCGTGGCGGCCGGCCAGACGAGGCCCCGTCGGTGAGGCGACGGCGGCGACCGCGATGTCGAAGCACGGTTCGGTGTAGGGCCGCAACTGGAGCCTGGCTTCGACCAGGTTGTGGGTCTTGGTCCGCTCGGTCACCGTCTCGCCGGCGAGCAACCGCATGATGATGTCCAGGTTGACGTCCAGCAGTTCGCGCGTGTCGGTCGGATCGAGCCCGATCATGGCCGAGTCGGTCGGCAGCGAACCCGGCCCGAGACCCAGCATGCTGCGGCCTCTTGTCAGATGATCGAGCAGCACCATTCTGTCCGCGACCCACAGCGGGTTGTGGTAGCTGACCGAGGTCACTCCCGTCCCGAGTTTGATCCGCTTCGTGCGCTCGGCTGCCGCGGCGATGAAGATCTCCGGCGAGGCGATGATCTCGCTGCCCGCCGAGTGATGCTCCCCGATCCACGCCTCGTCGTAGCCAAGGTCGTCGAGATGGCTCACGAGCCGGAGATCCCGTTGCAGGGCAAGGGTCGGGTTCTCGCCTGCGGGATGGAAGGGAGCCAGGAACACCCCGAACCGCAGCCTGGACATGTCGTGCCTCCTCGATCGCCGGTCACCTGAACTCGACGGTAAGTGGGAACCGGTGCGGCCGGGTGTTCAGAATCCGGACAGCTCGTGACGCGGGCCGACCACCCCGGAGGCCCGCGAACAGTTCGGCGTTATCGGCTGGACGGGCTTCTCCTCGTGCCGTTAGGCTCCGGCGCATGTCGAGCCCCGAGGCGTCCAGACGCTAGCCACCGGTGTGCACCGGTGGCTACCGCGAGAACGACCGCGAACCTGACCGCGCGCCCATGAGGGCCACCGCGGCCGGTCATGCCATCGGCACATCGAAGCAAGGGCTCTCCCCCATCGCCGCGTGATCTCCTCCCGCCGCGATGGTGCTTCCTCCCGGCAGTACCGCACCGAACCGTCCTTTGTGGCCGGTCGGGCGCGGTCGATGCCGCTTGCCTTCCCGATGATTCTGGAGTCTCGTCATGCCGTTCGCGCTGTACCTGCTGGGACTCGCGGTGTTCGCACAGGGCACCTCGGAGTTCATGTTGTCGGGGCTCGTCCCCGGCATCGCTCGTGATCTCGCGGTGTCCATCCCCGCCGCGGGCTCACTGACCTCGGCCTTCGCCGTGGGGATGATCGTCGGCGCCCCGTTGATGGCCGTCGTGAGCCTGCGCTGGCCGCGCCGACGCGCGTTGCTGATCTTCCTGGGCACGTTCCTCGCCGTGCACGTCGTCGGCGCGCTGACCACCGACTTCGCACTGCTGCTCGTGACTCGCGTCGTCGGAGCGCTTGCCAACGCCGGTTTCCTCGCCGTTGCTCTGGCGACCGCCACCAGCATCGTGGCTCCGACCGCGAAAGGCCGGGCCACCGCCGTTCTGCTCGGCGGGGTCACTCTCGCCTGCGTCGTCGGCGTACCGGCGGGTGCCGTGCTCGGTCAGCTCTGGGGCTGGCGTTCGGCGTTCTGGGCCGTCGTGCTGATCTCCCTGCCCGCGCTGGTCGCGGTTCTGCGCTCGGTGACCGGCGAGCCGCAACCGTCCCAGGGCGCCCTCAGCGAACTGCGAGCGCTCCGCGAGCCGAGGCTGCTGGTCGTACTGGCGCTGGGAGCGCTGGTCAACGGCGCGACCTTCTGCACGTTCACCTACCTCGCGCCGATCGTCACCGATGTCGCCGGGCTGGGAAGCGGCTGGATTCCCGTGCTGCTCGCGCTGTTCGGGATCGGCTCGTTCGCGGGCGTCACGATCAGCGGCAGGCTCGCCGACGGAGATCCGGTCCGGCTGCTGGTGGGTGGCGCGGTGGCACTGGCCGCAGGCTGGGTGGTGTTCGCCCTGCTGGCCGACCACCTGGTCGTGCTGGTCGTGCTGACCCTCGTGCAGGGGACGCTGTCGTTCGCCGTCGGCTCGACGCTCATCGCCAAGGTGCTCTACACGGCGACCGAGGCACCCCAGCTCGGCGGCGCCTTCGCCACGGCAGCGTTCAACGTCGGTGCCGCCATCGGCCCGTGGGCGGGCGGAGCGGCGATCGCGGGCGGATTCGGCTACCGGGCACCACTGTGGGTCAGCGCGGGACTCGTCGGCATCGCGCTGGTTGTCGCGGCAACCTCGGCGCTGCCAGCGCGGTCATCACGTTAGGGGCGGGGCGTGGCGCCAGAACTCGGTCTCCACTTCGAACGCACGCCCCACTCTCAGCGTGGTGAGGTCGCCGCGATGCGGCCCGACGATCTGCAACCCCACCGGCAGACCGCCAACCGAGAACCCGGATGGCACCGAAAGCGCCGGATTGCCCACTGTGGACACGAAATAGCAGGATCGCATCCAGGACAGGTAATCCGGCTGGCCGACACCGGCGACCTCACACGGATATTCCCATTCGACGGGAAATGGCAGCACTTGCGTCACCGGCAGCAGCAACGCGTCGTAGCGGGTGAAGAACTCCCGCATCCGGTGGAACAGTCCGGTTCTGCGCTCCTCTGCTCGCGCGAGGTCCGAACCGGACAGTGTGCCGCCATAGGCCGCGTTGTCGCGCAGGGTCTCCTTCACCAACTCTGGGCACTCGGCGGCCAGTCGCCCGTGGGCGTGGTGAAACCGCCACGCGCGCAGGACGCGGAACACCTCGTCGGCGCCGGTGAAGTCGGGACAGTCGCGGGTGAGGGTGCAGCCGAGCCGCTCGAAGACGCGGATTCTCGGTTCGAGAACGTCGAGCACCTCGTCCTCGACGTCGACGAGGCCACCGAGATCGGGCGACCAGGCAAGCCTCAGTCCGCGCACGTCAGGATCCGGCGGCCGGGCGAACACCGCGCCCGCTTCGCTCAGCGACACCGGATCGCGATCGTCCGGTCCCGCCAGCACGGACAGGGTCAGCGCGACGTCGGTGACGGTTCTCGCCATCGGCCCCTGCACGCTCAGCGACGACCACGGCAGCGTCGAGGGCCAGCTCGGCACCCTGCCAAGCGACGGGCGCAGTCCCACGACGTTGCAGAAGGCGGCGGGGTTGCGCAACGACCCGCCCATGTCGCTTCCGTCGGCGACAGGGTGCAGTCCACAGGCCAGCGCGGCGGCGGCGCCACCGCTGCTGCCTCCCGCCGTGCGGGCGAGGTCGTAGGGATTGCGGGTGATGCCGAAAACCGGGTTGAACGTGTGCGACCCCGCGCCGAATTCCGGGGTGTTGGTCTTGCCGATGGTGATCGCACCGGCATGTCGCAGCCTGGTCACCACGAGATCGTCGACGTCGGGTATGTGACCGGCCATCGACGGTGAGCCGAACGTCGTGCGGATCCCCGCCGTGAGGTGCAGATCCTTGTGAGCGACCGGAAGCCCGTGCAGCGGGCCGGTGGGTTCGCCGCGCGTCGTTTTCTCGTCGGCCGCCTTCGCCGCGTCCATGGCCTTGTCGGCAACCACGGTGACGATCGCGTTGACGGCGGGGTTGATCCGGTCGATGCGATCGAGGTGAGCGCGCACGAGTTCGCGCGCGCTGATCCTCCGGTCGCGGATCGCCGCCGCCTGTTCGACCGCGGTCCACAGGCACACCTCTTCGGTCACGTTCGCGCTCCGTTCGTCCGTTCCGTTGCCGTGCCACCGGTGGACCCGATCAACGCGGCCAGTGGTACCGCCAGCGCGGCGACCACGGCGAGCCCCGCGAAGACCACACCTGGCCGCTCGTGCAACGCCCCTGCGGCGAAGGCCAGCACGACCCCGCCCGCGTTGCCGGACAGCCAGATGAGCCCCGCCGCGGAGGCGGTGACCCGGTAGTCGGTGTGCTCGGCCAGTTCGAGCACGACCGGCAAGGCCGGCAGCAGCACCAGACCGAGCGGCACGAGCGCGATAAAACCGGTCGCGAGCCCCGGAACGAGTGCGAGCGATACGCACGCGAGCGCGGTGACGATGCCGGCCGTGCGCACGAGCCGCCGGTGCGTCGCGGTTCTGGCGACCACCGGTGGCAGGACCACCGAAGCCACGAGGCCGGTGATCAGCATCGTCACCAGCATCGTTCCGGTGCCCTCACCGCCGACGCCAGCGGGTTCCAGCAGCACCTGCAACCACGTCGTCAGCGCGATGAACACCCCGAAACCGAGGAAGACGACCCCGCACAGTGCGCGCATCCGCCGTCCAGCCGCCGCTTGGCGCAGCGCGACCCGCCACGGCAGCGGTGCGCGCTCCGCCGCGAACGGTGGCCTGGTCACCAGCCCCGCGAGTACCCCGGCCGCCGCGACGACCGACCACACCGCGCCGATGACCACCAGCGTGGGAATGTCGCCCTCCGTCGAGAACACGGCGCCCAGTCCGAGCGCCGCGATCATGCCGAGGAACGTGCCCGCGGTGCCGATGGCGATGCCCAGTGGTCGTTGTCCCGGAGCGAGGTATCCCGAGGCGACCTTGTTCACCGCGCAGAGCACGAGCGGCTGGGCAAGCGCGGCGAGCACGCCACCGGCGAGCAACATGCCGTAGTCGTCGCCGATCAGCCGCACGAGACCACCGGCCGCCGTCAGTACCGCGCCTGCCGCGAGCGCGGCCCTCGGCAGCCGGTCCAGCAGTGCCCCGACCGGCAACGCCAGCAGTACGAACACCAGCGGGAACAATTCGGCCAACCTGCCGATGGCCTCCTCCGAGACCTCGTAGCGCCGCGCCGCGACGGTCGTCACCGAGGCGAAGCTCAGCCACAGCAATTGGTTGGCCGCGCCGAGCAGGGCGTACCAGCCGACGAGACCCCACCTGCCGCGCGGTTGCGTCACGGCAACATCATGGCCCCGACGGGCGCGGTGGGCCAGAGCGGCGCGGGCGTCAACCGTAGATGGAAGCCGCCCATTCCGGGTGGTCGATGAACGGGTTGCGGTTGTTCTGGAATTGCTCGTGGATCACGTCGTTGCGGCGTTGTTCCGCCGCGTCCGGCGGGTCCTGTTGGTGCCATTCCAGCAGTACGGACACTTTGCCGTGGTAAGGAGCGGAACCGTTGCCGACCTCGTCGTTGGGTTCCAGGTCGGCGAAGCTGTCCTCGCCCTCGTAGCGGACGGCCATGTACAGCACCATCCTTGCCACGTCGCCCTTGACCTCGTCGCGTGGTTCGAACGAGTCGTCGTCGGTGAAGTTGCCTGGCGCGTCGGCCAATTCCTCGCCACCGTCGTCGAAGTCCTTGTTGCCGCGCGCGCTGTTGACCTGGACGTCGGTGGGGCGCAGATGGTGCAGATCGGTGCCGGGTCCGGGGGCTGTGCCGAAGTCGCCGTGGGACTTGGCCCATACGTGTTCCCTGTTCCAGTCGCCAACGTCGCCGCCGTTGCCGTCCTTGCTTTGTGAGCGGCCGGTGTAGAGCAGCAGCACGTTCGCGGCGTTCGCCGGGTCCTCGTCGGTGACCTTCAGTGCCTCCCACACCTCGGAGTAGGTCAGCACGTCCTGGCCGCTGACGATGTCGTTGAGCGCGTCCTTGAGTTCCTGCCCCGTTTTGCCGAGCGCGTCCCGGTAGTAGTCGTCGAGTTCGTCGGCCGCCGCCGTCGCGGTGACGGCGGCGGGAGCTCCCACGACGATGAGCAGGGCACTGATCGCGGAGGCGAGCGGGGTTCGAAAAGCCTTGCGCATGAACGTTTCCTCCCCAGTCCGGCACGGCGAACCAGCGGTCGGAAAAAGACTTTCATGATTGATTCCTCGTCGGATACCGACGAAGGATGGGAGTGTTCAGCACGCCTCGTACCGGTGGTTCGGCTCTCCCGGTGCCAGTAGCGGGCGATCGCGCAGGATCGTCGCCGCGACGGCGTCGTCCCGCGCGCACGCTTCGGCGAACGGCTCCGCGAGGGTGTCCGGATACTCGATGTCGATCACCCGGTCGCCGTAGACCTCGGTGTAGGCGGCGCATTCCCGGTAGGCGAGGCATTCCTCGGCGACGGCGAAGTCGAACCCCGCTTCTTCGCGTGCCCTGTCGCTCAGCTCGGCGGCGTTCTTCTGCCCGGCGAGCAGGCCGTTGGCGTGTGCGGTGCGCACCAGACCGGCGGCGAGCGCGAGGTTGTCAGCCGCGCTCAATCGTCCTGCCGAGCGGGTGAAGGAATCCAGGTTGTCCAGTTCGACGGCGTCGAAACCGGCTCGCGCGCAGCCCGCGATGACCTCGCCGATCACCGTGGCGATGCGCTGCCGCTTGTCCTCCCCCGAGGTGTCGAGCACGAGTTCGCCCGGCCATTCCGGATCGGCGACCGGTGCGCCGAGCCGGTCCCGAAGTACCAGGTCGGCATGCTCACGAAGCCACAGCGACCGGTGCGCGGGCTGGGTCTGGAAACCGTTGACGTAGCACACGTTGTAGACATTCGGCGCCGGCTCGGCCGTGCTGTCCCGCACGACCAGCCGCACGGCTGGCGCCGGACGATATCCGCCGCCGAGCTGATAGTCGAACGGCGCACCAGCCGGAAACGCGGGGCCAGGTACGTCGTTGTCGGGGGCGGGAGCGGGTGAGCACGCCGCGAGGACACAACCGAGGACGGCCGAAACGGTGACGCGGCGCCGGAGCTGTCTTCGCACCGGACCACCTTGCCCGCGGAGCCGCGCCCGGCACCCGGCGGCCCCGCGCTCGGCTAGGTTGTGTCACGGTTTCACCGCCCTCGACGGCGTCGATCTCGGGGAGGTACACCGAATGACCAAGGCGGCGGGCCTGACCATCACCGCGCTCGACGGCGTGCGCGGCCCGATCGGCGCGCAGATCCGCGAGATCGACCTCGCCGCGCCGCAACCGGATGCCGGCTACGAAAAGCTCAGGGCGGCGCTGAGCGCTTTCGGTGTCCTCGTCGCCGGGGATCAACGACTCACGCACACCCAGCACGAAGCGCTCAGCAGGAGGATCGGTGACGTCGCGCTCGTGCGGCGAGCCAGTGAGGAACTCGTCGCGCGCGGCTGGCGGGTGGAGACGAGCTATGAGCGGGCTCCGCCGGCAGCGACCCTGCTCAGCGTCCACAGCACGGCAAGCGCCTGCGACCTGTCGTGGCAGAGCATGACCGCGGCCCACGACGCCCTCTCGCCCGGTCTGCGGCGGACGCTGAGCGGGCTGCGGGCCGTGCACCGGGCGGAATCCGGCAACGAAGCCGAGGCGGTCCACCCCGTCGTGACGCGCCATCCGGTCACCGGCCGCGGCGTGTTGTTCGTCAACCCGGTCTACACCACCAGGTTCGAGGGCTGGACGCGGGCCGAAAGCGCGGGACTGCTGCGGTTCCTGTTCGCGCACGCGGCGGACCCCGGCTTCGGCGTGCGGCTGCGCGGCGAGCCGGGAACGGTGGTGTGGTGGGACAACCGGCAGGTCTGGCACCGGGTTTCCGGTGCCGGAGCGCAATCCCGCGCCGTGGTGAGCAGGTCGACGTTCACCGGGACCGTACCGGCCGCGGCCACCCATCCATGACCGGCCGACGACGCCGAGATCCGCACTCAGAACACCGAGTTCCGCGCCCAGGACATCGAGATCCGCACTCGGGACGCCAACGGAACCGCCACACCGCGACAGCCCCCGTCGCCGGTCACACCACCACGGGGGTCACCGCCCCGCCGCGTACCCCTGCATGCCGCGCGGGTTGGCCCCCGCGGAGAGCACCCCGGTTTCGGGATCCCTGGCGACCGCGCACAGGCGGCCTTCCGACCACGGCTCCCCCACCGTCACGTCGTGTCCCCTTCGCCGCAGCTCGCCGAGCACCCGCTCGCCGATCCTCGACTCGATCGTCACGCTGCCAGGCCGCATCGCCCTCGGATAGAACGAGCCGGTGAAGCTCTCGTTGTGCCAGTTGGGGGCATCGATCGCGCCCTGGAGGTCGAGCCCGGAGCGCACGGATTCCCGCAACGCGACGGCGAGGAAGAAGTGCAGGCTCCACTGGTCCTGCTGATCACCGCCCGGCGTGCCGAAGGCCATGACGGGCTGCCCGCCGCGCAGCGCAAGCGACGGGGTGAGCGTCGTCCTCGGCCTGCGGCCGGGAGTGAGCGCG
Organism: Prauserella marina; assembly: GCF_002240355.1. Lineage (GTDB taxonomy): Bacteria > Actinomycetota > Actinomycetes > Mycobacteriales > Pseudonocardiaceae > Prauserella_A > Prauserella_A marina. The sequence continues at coordinate 3,336,302 of NZ_CP016353.1, read as the reverse complement.
TTGGGCAGTCCATGTTCGAGCCACGTCATCTGCAACCGGGTTCCGAGCGGGAAACCGAGCGCGGGCACCACCGGGTTGGAGTGCAGCCAGCCTCCGCTCGGGGTGGCTGCCACCATGTTGCCGTGCCGGTCGACGACGTCGACGTGGCAGGTGTCGCCGCGGGTGGCGCCGTCCTTGGCGACCGTCGGCTCACCGGAGCCGGCCGCGAGCGGCACGTCGGCCGTGCCCAGCGCGTACTTGCCGAGCACCGGCTCACGGCCGCCTGGACTGCCCGGCCGCAGTTCCCACGATGCTCGCTCGCCGATCAGCTTTCTGCGTTCCGCGTTGTACTCAGCCGAGAGCAAGTCCGTCAGCGGCACGTCGGGAGTGTCGCCATACCACGCCTCCCTGTCGGCCATGGCGAGCTTGGCGCCTTCGATCAGGGTGTGCACGTAGCCGGGGCTGCCGTAGTCGAGTTCGTCCGGCAGCAGCGCGAGTTGTTGCAGGAACGCGGGCCCCTGGCTCCACGCACCCACCTTGCACACGGTCCAGCCGTTCCATTCGAAGCCGACGGGGTCTTCGTAGGTCGCGGAGAACGTGGCGATGTCCTGTGCGGTGAGGGTGCCCGCGTGCCGTTGTCCCGACGTGTCCATCGTGGGCTTCGCCGAGGCGGCGGCGAGTTCTTCGGCGATGAAACCTTCCCGCCAGACGCGCCGTGCCGCGTCGATCTGGGTTTCCCTTCCGGGACCGGCCGCCTCGGCCTCCCTGATGACCCGCCGCCAGGTTTCGGCGAGCGCGGGGTTGCGCAGCAGCGCGCCCGGCTTCGGTGCGCCGCCTTCCCGCAGGTACACCTCGGCCGAGGTGGGCCATTCGGTTTCGAACAACTCCCGCACGGTTTCGACGGTGGCGCCGACGCGGTCGACGGCGGGGTGGCCCTTGGCGGCGTAACCGATGGCGTAGGACAGCACTTCGGCGAGGCGTTTGGTGCCGTGGTCGCGCAACAGCAGCAGCCACGCGTCGAAGGCGCCCGGCACGGCCGCGGCCAGCGGTCCCGTGCCAGGCACGAGGTCGAGGCCGAGCGACGTGTAGTGCTCGATGGTCGCGCCGGCGGGAGCGGGGCCCTGGCCGCACAGCACGGTGGGTTTTCCGCCCTTTGGCGCGAAGATGATCGGCACCTCACCGGCAGGCCCGTTGAGGTGCGGTTCGACGACCTGGAGTACGAACCCCGCCGCGACGGCCGCGTCGAAGGCGTTGCCGTCGTCCTCCAGCACTGCCATCGCCGTGGCGGAGGCGAGCCAGTGGGTACTGGCAGCCATCCCGTGGGTGCCTTGCAGGGTCGGTCTGGTCGTGAACAAGAACGCGCGCTCCTCACTCGGCCTTCCGCGCCTGCTGCCCGGATGTCGTCTGCTGCCCGGACCGGCCGATCCGTGCGGAAAAGCACCGGCCCGACCAAGCAAGGTATCGGACATGGCCCCGCGTGCGTTGCGACGGCGATCACTGTGGCGCGGTGCCGTGCTCGATCTCGTACTGGGTGATCACGTCGGGGAACAACCCCGGATCGCCAGTGGTGAGGGCCGAGGGGTGGTCTGGTCCGGCGAGCGCGCGCACTCGCGCGAGGATCTCGGCCGCCGTGCTTTCCGTCGTGTAGATCCCGACGACGAGTTCGGCGCCATCGGTACCGGCCAGACTGAATCCCCACGGCACTTCGCAGGGGCCCTCGTGCCATTCGTCGGGGCATAGCAGTCTCGCGATGGGTTCGGTCAGGGCGAGCGCGCCCTCGTCGTCGCCGAATCCGCCGATCCTGACCTCGTACAAACGCGGCTCGGTGTCGATCGTCATGTTTCCCTCCCGCTCCGACGCTAGCGCCCGCTCGGCGTGAGCGCGCGGCTCAGGACTCAAGCCCAGTGCGAAGGGCGCTCCAGCCAAGGCGGCAACGTCGTCGCCGCGTCACCGCGCGCGGCGGTGAGCTGTGGCCGCGTCAGGAAGAGGCCGTGCTCAAGCTGAGCACCGCTGAGGTCGGCGCCACGCGTGTCGGCGCCGGTGAGGTCCGCGAGCCTGAGCTTCGCTCCGCGCAGGTCGGCACCGACGAGCTGGGCTCCGCGCAGGCTCGCGCCGGAAAGATCGGCACCGGCCAGGTTCTTGCCGATGAGGTCCGCGCCCCGATGGTCGGCCCTGCCGGGTACCGCCGCTCGCGCGAGTTCGCTTGCCTTCACCAGCAACGCGTTGCCGTTCGCCCGATGAGCCTCCACGTCCAGTGCCAGCAGCTCGGGCGGGCTGAGCCTGGCGAGGCGTTCGGTCTCGGTGACGGCGGCGGCCAGCTGGGCTCGCATGGACCGCGCCGAGGGCAGTGCCTCGGCCTCGGTCAGGTACCAGAGCAGTTCGTGCAGTACCCGCACGACCGGGAAGACCTCGAACATGTCCCGCGCGGTTTCCGGTGCCTGGCGCCAGTCCGTCCCGCCGTAGGTGTGCTGTGCGACGTGCTGTCCGGCGCCGAAACAGTCGAAGACCACGCAGCCCGCGAATCCCCGCTCCCGCAGCGAAGCGTGAATCGTGCAGCCGAAATCCTCACCGAGATGCCCACAGGCCACACCGGCCGGCTTGTCGAAGGCGAAGTCGCTTGAGGCCGTGAACGGCAGCGCGGCGCAGCACAACGCGAAGCAGCGCCCGCAATCGGCCCGCAGTCCGTGGCGTACCTCGGCCAGCGGCAATACGAAGGCGTCGTCGTCGCGCGTGGCCACCAGCTCCTGTGCTCCGTTCCCGGTCGGCTTCGTGCCGCGAACGGCCTTTCGGCTGGAAAGCTTACGCGGGGCCTGCCACGCACTCCGAGGTCTGCCCGCCGGGGTCACTCCGGTCTCGCCGCGTCGTCCGCGCGGACACGGTGCGGCGCGCGAGCAACCAGGCGAGGGCGAGTACCGCGACGACACCGGCGGCGCCGAATCCGAAAACCTGGGTCAACGACTCGTAGGCACCGGCCGCGAGGTGACCGAGCGTGGTCAGCACGACGCCCCACGTCAGGCCCGAGGGCACGCTCGCCATCGCGAACCGCCGGTAGCCGAGCCCCGCGAAACCGGCCAGCCTCGGGGTGAGCGTCCTGACCGCGACCAGCCACTGCGCGAAGCACAGGGCCAGCGGACCGGAGCGGCGCAGCAACCGGACCGCGTGTTCCCTTGGCCCGGCGAGCCGCCGGGGAGTGGGCAGCGCTCCCGCCCTGCCCCGCAGGTAGGCGAAGTGGGTGCCAGCGACGGCGGCGAGTGCGACCGTGCCTGCCGCGAGTGCCGGGTTGACCGTTCCCGCTCGCGCGATGACGCCGAGCGCGATGGCCGCGCTGGCGCCGGGCAGAAAGACGCCGATCAGCAACCCCGCCTCGGCGACGATGGTCGCGGCGACGGCGAGCAGCAGCAACGGCTGGGGAAGGGCCCGCAACCAGCCGAGCAGGTCAACCATGACGAGCGGAAGCGAACGATCGCGGCCTGCGGCACACGAACACCCTGGCAGGAGGGAGGTTGCGCCACACGGTCCTGGTCACGACGACCTCGTCGAAGTACTCGTCGAGCAGTCCCCTGAACCGGCGGGCTCCCTCAAGGCGCGCCGCGTGCCGGTAGGCGAACGTGCTGAACGCACCGGCCGGGGTCAGCGCCGAACACACCTGCCTCAGCACGGCCCGTTGCACGTGCCCCGGGAACAGCGACCAGGGCAGCCCGCTCACGATCGCGTCGGCGGTGTCCTGTCCCTCGCGTGCGAGCAGAGCGCCGAGCTCGGCGGCGTCGCCCTGGAGCACGGTGACCCCTGGATAGGAGTTCGCGAGATGTGCCGCCATCACCGGGTCGATCTCGACGGCGAGCTGCCTGCCGCTCTCGGGAAGCCTGCGCGCGATCGTCGAGGTCGTGGCACCGGTGCCCGGGCCGAGCTCGACGACGGTGGGTTCACCCCTGCTGGGCACGACGGAAGCGAGGACCTCGGTCAGTTCCCGCGAACTGGGCGCCACTCCGCCGACGATCCGTGGCCGCCGGAGCGCCGCACTGAGAAAGACCGAAAGGGAACTGTCAGGGACCGGGGCGGTCGCGGGCGCGTCCGGTGAGGTGATCGGGTTCATGCCTCGACCGTCGCAGCGCACCCACCCCCTGCACCTCCGCTTGCGGGCCGCACTCCCGGCCTGCCGGACGAGACCGCCTCCTCCTCCGGCAGGAGGCGAGTCGTGGGGTTGTTCCCTAGGGTCGAACGGTGCTCTCCCGGATCCTCCAGCGGTTCCCGACGCTCGTCTGGGCGCCCGTCCGGTTCACGCCGATGGTCGCCGCGATTACCTATGTGGCTTTGTCACACGGCCCAGTCCCACCCCATGGCTGGGACTGGGTACTGGCGCTGATCTCCGCGGCGTGCACCGTCGTCGGCGGCAGGTTTCCGCTCGCGGTGACACTCATCCAGTCGGCACTCACCGTGCTTGCCATCGTCGTGCTCGACGCGGTGGTCGCCAACGCGGTGATCTTCGCGCTGGCCGCCATCGCGCTCGGGGAGCTGGCGATGCGCAGGACCGGCTGGCAGTGCTGGACCGGCATCGCCGGCTACCTCGCCGCGCAGTTCATCGTCTACGCACCGGCGTTCCACCCCCTGCTCACGCCGTTCACGATCGCGCTGGCGACCGTGCCCCCCATCGTGCTCGGCGCCTACATCCGTTCGGTACTGCAGCGCGGGGTCAAGGACCGCAGGCAGCGGGAGATCGCGGTCAGGGAGGCGAGGGCGGCCGAACGCACGGCGATCGCGCGGGAACTGCACGATCTCGTCGCGCACTACCTGGCTTCGGTGGCGATGGGAGTCGGCGCCGCGAGGATCGCACTCGGCGAACGAGAACCCGCCGTCGCGACCGCACTGTCCGATGTGCACACCACGACGAGCACGGCACTGACCGATCTGCGCAAACTCGTGGCCACGCTGCGGGATCCGGCCAGCATCAACGAGGAAGCGGGCACGGCGCTGATCGGCGACGACGGGTTCACCGGCGCGCTGGCGGGCACGGTGGAACGGGCGAGGAACTCCGGTCTGATCATCGACGCCGACGTCGATAAGGGAATCACCACACTCGACTCGATGCGTCGCCTCGCGGTGCTGCGGGTGGTACAGGAAGGGCTCACCAACGTGATCAAGCACGCCGGAAGGTCCGCGACAGCCCGGTTGCGGGTGTCGACGACGCCGGAGGAGGTCCACATCGAGATCGCCGACAACGGCGCCCACCCCGCGCCCACCTCGGACGACAACACGGGCTTCGGGCTCGTCGGCCTGCGCGAGCGCGTCGAACTGCTCGGCGGCGGACTCCGCAGCGAGCCGGGACAGGACGGTTGGCGGCTCGCCGCCTGGATGCCGAACAACGCCGAGGAGAACATCCGATGATCAGAGTGCTGCTGGTCGACGATCAGCACCTCGTGCGAGCGGGCCTGCGCATGTTGTGCGGGGCCACCGACGACATCGAGGTCGTCGGTGAGGCCGACAACGGCCATCAGGCCACCACACTGGTCGCGCAGACATTGCCCGACGTGGTGCTCATGGACCTCAGGATGCCCGGCGTCGACGGCATCACCGCCACGGCGCGGATTCTGGCCTCCCGCCCCTCCACGAGGGTGCTGGTGCTGACGACGTTCGACGACGACGAACATCTCTACCCCGCTCTGGCCGCTGGCGCGCACGGTTTCCTCGCCAAGGACGCGGCGCCCGAGGAAGTACTCGACGCCGTGCGCAGGGTCGCGGCTGGTGACGCGCCGTTCAGCAGGACCGTGCTGCGCAGGCTGGTCAGCACCGCCGTCAACGCGAGGGAAAACGCGGTGCCACCGGGTGCCTCCGCGCTTCCTGAGCTGACCGGCAGAGAGCGCGACGTGCTGGCTCTCGTCGGTGAGGGACTGTCCAACGCCGACATCGCGCAACGGCTGCACATCGGCGTGACGACGGTCAAGACGCACGTCGCGAGTCTGATGACGAAGACGGGTTCCTCGAACAGGGTGCGGCTGGCCGTGCTCGCGGCGAGCGCGGGCCTGCCAGGTGCCGGCTGAGGTTCAGCCGGTTTCACACTTCGCCGCGCGGTCGAGCAGGATGGCGCGTTCCCGCGCGTTGCGGGTCATCGCGGCCGCCTTCTCGAACTCGGCACGGGCTTCGGCCTGCCTGTCGAGTTTGCTCAGCAGGTCACCGCGCACGCTCGGCAGCAGGTGGTAGCGCGCCAGGCTGGGTTCGTCGGCGAGCTGGTCGACGAGTTCGAGACCGGCCGCCGGGCCGGAGGCCATCGCCACCGCGACCGCCCTGTTGAGTTCCACGACGGGTGACCCGGTAAGCGCGGCGAGCTCGGCGTAGAGCCGGGCGATCTCGCCCCAGTCGGTGTGCTCCGCCGTCGTGGCACGGGCATGACAGGCCGCGATGGCGGCCTGCACGGTGTAGGGTCCGGAACTCTCGCTCAGCCCTTGGGCTTTGGCAAGCGCCGCGAGGCCACGCCGGATCAGCAAGCGGTCCCACCTCGACCGGTCCTGATCGAGCAGCAGGATGGGTTCGCCCCCGGCATCCACCCTGGCGCCGGACCGTGACGCCTGGATCTCCATCAGCGCGACGAGACCGTGCACCTCCGGTTCTTCCGGGCGGAGCGCCGCGACGATTCGACCGAGCCGTTGCGCCTCGGCACACAGCTCGGGTCGCATCAGGTCGTCACCGGCGGTTGCCGAGTAGCCTTCGTTGAAGATCAGGTAGAGCACTTCGAGCACGGCCGAGAGCCGCTGCGCGAGCTCGGCGCCCCTCGGCACCTCGAACGGCACCTTCTTCTTCGCCAGAGTCCGCTTCGCCCGCACGATCCGCTGGGCCATCGTGGATTCCGGCACGAGGAAGGCGCGGGCGATCTCGTCGGTGGTGAGCCCGCCGAGCAGGCGCAGCGTCAACGCGACCTTGGCTTCCGTCGACAGCACGGGATGGCACGCGGTGAACACCAAGCGCAGCAGGTCGTCACCGATGTCGTCGTCGACATCGACGAGATCGGGCTGGTCGGCGGCGGCGCTGGTCTCCAGGTCGCGGCCCAGCTCGGTGACCTTGCGCTCAAGCCGTTCCTGCCTGCGGAACTGGTCGATGGCCCTGCGCTTGGCCACGGCCATGAGCCAGGCGCCCGGGTTGTCCGGAACACCTGACCCCGGCCATTGCTCAAGGGCCGCGACCAGCGCGTCCTGGGCAAGTTCCTCGGCAACGCCCACATCGCGCACCATGCGGGCCAGACCCGCGATCAACCGCGCCGATTCGATGCGCCATACCGCGTCGATGGCTTGCCGGGTGTCGGTGACCGTCACCAGCGCATCTCAGCAAAGACGCGCCAGCCCGGCAAGCGGGGCCGGGTGGTTCAGCCTTGCCTGCGCTTGGCGACCTCCTCGTTCAGCGCATCCTCGGCCTCCCGCAGTTCAGGGGTGAAGTTGTCACCGAAATCCTCGGCTTCGGCGACTTTCCGGATCTCCAGCACGCCACCGCTGCCGAACGGCACCCGCCGCGCCCACTCGATGGCTTCCTCCCTGGACTTCACGTCGAGGATCCAGTAGCCGGCGATGAGTTCCTTGGACTCGGCGAACGGGCCGTCGGTGACGGTGGTCTTGCCCTGGTCGGCGAAGGTGACCCTCGCTCCCTGCGAGCTCGGGGCGAGACCGTTGCCGTCGAGCATCACACCGGCCTTGACCAGCTCCTCGTTGTACTTGCCCATCGCGGTGAGCTCTTCGGTGGTCGGCAGGCCGCCCTTCTCGGACTCGGGCGTGCTCTTGACGATCATCATGAAACGCATGGCGCGCTCTCCTCGTGTGCTGGTGGCCGGACCGCCTCGGTCCCGCCGGGTCATCAGTGTCGTCAGTGCGTCGAACAACGATCGCGGAATTCGACACGACGCGACGGACTTTTCCCCGGCTTCCCTCCGGAAGAGGGCACAATCGTCGGCACCATGATCGACATTCCCGGTTCCACCGATCTCACCAGCGCCAGGGCGACGGCGGGCGACCTCACCACCGCCGTCGCGTTACTGCCCGCGCTGGGTGTGCCCGACCCGAACGACCGCTACTCGGTCAGAGCGGTCACGGTGTTGTGGCTCGGCGCGGACAAGAGCGACCACACCCGGCGCGCCTACTTCGCCGACCTCGCCGCCTGGCTGTCCTGGTGCGACAGGTCGGGCCTCGACCCGCTGCGCGCGCGCAGGGCCGACGTCGACGCGTGGAAGTCCACACTGACGGTCAAGGGCCGCGACGGCGTCGCGCGACCCGCGGCGCCTTCGACGATCGCCCGCACGCTGGCCGGGGTGTCGAGCTGGTACCGGTACTTGCAGTCCAACGACGTCACCGACACCAATCCGATCGGTGCGGTGACCCGGCCGAAACGCGCGAAGGCATCGCCGTTGCCCGCGCTGGACGAGCGCTCCACCGCCACCCTGCTCGACTACGTCGAAACGAGAGCGCAGGGCAACGACACGGAAGCCTCGTGGCGGGATGCCGCGCTGGTGGCGCTGCTGTTCTACACCGGGCTGCGGGTTTCCGGCATCACCTCGGCTTCGGTGTCCGATCTGGGCATCGACGCCGGGCACACCATTCTTCGCTACACCAGCAAGGGCGGTCAGCGTGACTTCGTCCCGGTCGTGGCGCCCGCGTTGCGCCCGCTCGGGCGCTATCTCGCCGTCCGCGCCGACCGGACAGGAGTGCCCGCGCAGCAACTGGAAGGTCCGCTGCTGGCGACGACACCGCACCCGCACGATCCCCGGAAGCCTGGCGGCAAGGCGCTCACGCAGCGCGACGTGTGGCAGACCCTGCGCAGATTCGCCAAGGCCGCGGGGCTCGCCTCGGCCGACAGCATCTCGCCGCACACCGCGCGCCGGACGACGGGCACGTTGCTGCTGGCGCACAACGTTCCGGTGCAGAAGGTGCAGGACCTGCTCGGCCATGCCGACATCCGCACCACCCGCGACCGGTACGACGCGCACCGGCACAAACTCGACAGCTCGCCGACCCACACGCTCGCTCAGATCCTTGCCGAGCACAGGGAAGGCTCATGACCGGCTTGCGCCGGTCGCGCCGATGACGACCCCGTTGACCTGCAACAGCCAGCTTCCGCACACACAGCGCCGATAGCTGGCGTAGCCGTCGGACATGGGATGGGCCGATCCCGCCGAAGGGGGCAGTTCACGCACGGGCCACCCGCACCGGGGGCAGCGTTGGTCATTCATGCCCCCAGCGTGCTGTAATGGGTCAGTGGAGTTCAACCCTTACGGAGGCAGGGCGGCGCGCGTCGCGGTCGCGCTGGTCAATACCACCGAGACGACGGCCGAAGCGCTCACCGCCGTCGTCCGATCGGAGAACATGATCGTCGGCGACCTCGATTCAGGGCAGGCGGACGGAGTTCGAGAGTGGACGGCACGCCTGCGCGACGTGTTCGCCGAACCGGACAAGGACGTCCGCGTCGATCTCGTCAACTCGCTGCTGGCCGACTCGGCGTGCAGGCCACACATCGCCAGGCACGACGGCAAACCACCACATCTGCACTACTCCGCCGAAAACGACTCCGACCCGCTGCGCAGGATCAGGGCCTACACCGCGGGCGGCCTCGCCCACCTCATCTGCGAGGAACCGGGGCGAATGGGCCGGTGCGAGCGGGAAGGCTGCCACGTCGTGTTCGTCGACACCTCACGCAACGGAAGGCGTCGCTACTGTTCGACCCGCTGCGCGACCCGGGTGCACGTCGCCCAGCATCGCGAACGCGGCCAGTCCTGAGCCGGACCGCGAGCCCGGTCACGGTCGGACCGTCGTTAGAGTGCGACACATGATCGACCGCACGGGAGCCGGGATACCGGCGGAATGGGTAACCAGGTTCGTCGCCATCGGTGATTCCTTCACCGAAGGAGTCGGCGACGACGATCCCGCCGCCCCCAACGGTGTTCGCGGCTGGGCCGACCGCGTCGCCGGGCAGCTCGCCGCGCATTCGCCCGCCCTCGGCTACGCCAACCTCGCCGTGCGCGGCAGGCTCCTGCGGCAGGTACTCGACGAGCAACTCGAACGCGCCGTGGCGATGCGGCCGGAGCTGGTCACCCTCTACGCGGGCGGCAACGACCTGATGCGCCCGAAGATCGACATCGACGGTCTCGCCGCGAGCTACGACGCCGCGGTGGGCATGCTCGCCGCGGCCGGGGCGACGGTGGTGCTGTTCACCGGAGTCGACGGCGTCGCCGACCCGCTGTTTCGCAAGATGCGCGGCCGCACCGCGATCTACAACGAGCACGTCCGGCTCATCGCGGCCAAGCACGACACGCTGCTCGTGGACATGTGGGCCATGACCGCGCTGCGGGACCGGCGACTGTGGTCGCCCGACCGCATCCACCTCAACACGCTCGGCCACACCCTCATCGCCGTGGCCACACTCGACGCGCTCGGCGTCAGGCACGGCATCGCTGCTCCCGTCCTGCCTCCCGCCGTCCCACCGGCTCCACGCGACGCGCGTACGCAGAACCTGCGCTGGGCACGTGAGCACGCGCTGCCGTGGATCGGCAGACGGCTTCGCGGTGAATCCTCCGGCGACGCGGTCACCGCCAAGCGGCCCGAGCTGGCCCCGGTGACACCGGAGCGCGACCCCGTTCGCTGAGCATGGCCCGCCGCCGGGGTGAGCAAGTCACCCACCGTCGAGGCGAGAACCACCGTTCGGCCGATTGAACCTCTACCGGATCAGTCGCCTGATGTATACGGTATTCCGCCGAGGCAGGGAGTGGCACCATGATTCTCGGGCGCGACGAAGCGAACAAGGCATTGCGAGCGCAACACGGCCAGCGAGGAACCCAGGCCCGCAGAGCCGCCGCGGCCAGCGTTATCGGAACGACCATCGAGTGGTACGACTTCTTCCTCTACAACACCGCGGCCGCGTTGATCTTCCCCGCCGTGTTCTTCCCCGAGTCGAGCAGCTACGCGGGCGCGATGCAGTCCTTCGCGACCTACGCCGTCGGGTTCGCGGCGCGGCCCGTCGGCGCGGCCATCTTCGGCTACTGGGGCGACCGGATCGGCCGCAAAACCACACTCATCATCACGCTGCTGCTGATGGGCATCGCCTCCGGCGTCATCGGCGTGCTGCCGGGAACCGACTCCATCGGCATCGTCGCCCCGATCATGCTGGTCGTGCTGCGGCTCATCCAGGGCATCGCGGTCGGCGGCGAGTGGAGCGGGTCGGTACTGCTCGCCATGGAATGGGGCGACCAGCGCAAACGCGGCCTGCTGGCGAGCTTCGCCCAGATGGGCGTTCCGATGGGCCTCGTGCTGGGCACCGGAGGGATGACCCTGCTCTCGGCGCTGCTGCCCGCCGAATCCTTCACTTCGTGGGGCTGGCGCATCCCGTTCCTCGCGAGCCTCGTGCTCGTCGCGGTCGGTCTCGTCATCCGGCTGCGCATACTCGAAACGCCGATGTTCGCCGCTGTCGTGGCCGAGCGGCGAACATCGTCGAAGCCCGTCACCGACGCGGTCAAGCACCACTGGCGCGAAATCCTGCTCTCGGCGGGACTGCGGTTCAGCGAGCAGATGCCGTTCTACCTGTTCACCAGCTTCGTGCTCGTGTACGCGGTGGAGGAACGCGACCTGAGCAAGACGTTCGTGCTCAACGCGGTACTCGTCGCCGCGGCCATCGAACTCGCCACCATCCCACTGTTCTCCCGGCTTTCCGACAGCATCGGGCGAAAGCGCGTCTACCTCAGCGGCGCGATTCTCGTCGGGGCACTCGCCTTCCCGTATTTCGCCGTGCTCAAGGACGGGAGCGCGCTGGCGATCTTCCTGATCGTGATCGCCTCGATGATCCCGCACGCCATGCAATACGGACCGCAGGCCGCGCTGATCGGCGAAAGCTTCCCCACCCATCTCCGCTACGGCGGCGCCGGGCTCGGCTACCAGCTCGCCTCGGTGTTCGCGGGAGGACCCGCACCGCTGCTGGCGACCTGGCTGCTGCACTCCACCGGCACCCCGTTCTCCATTTCCGCCTACATCGTGTTCTCGGCGGTGGTCACGGTGGTGTGTGTGATCGTGTTGCCCGACCGTTCACGAGCCGACATCACCGACGACAACGTCTACGCGCGCACACCGGGAAAGCACCGGACGTCCAGCTGAGAAAAGGGCGCCCGCACGGTGTCGTGCGAGCGCCCTTTTCCCTGTTCACTACTGCTGACGCGGAGGACCACCGAACGGCGGCCCCTGCGGCGGATACTGCCCACCCTGCTGCGGCGGCGGGGTGAACGGTCCCGGCTGCTGCGGACGCGGCGCACCACCGTAGGGAGGCTGCTGCGCCTGCGGCGGCGCTGGCGGAGGCGGCGGCGGAGGTGTCGACTGCGGTGCCTCCGTCGACGACGGCGGAAGCTGCGGAGCCTGCTCCTCCTTCGGCTCCGGTGCGGCCTCGGGCGGGTTGCTGCCCTTCAGCGCCGACACCGCGGGCGGCGGGGTCGCCGGCCGGGAAGGCGTGGACAGCGGCCCGGGAACCTCCTGCCGCGCGACGGCTTCCGCCTCGCGCACGGCCTGCGCGACGTGCGGGTCGGAGGCCGTGTCGAACCAGCTCGCGACCTCCTCGTCGTCCAGAGGCGGCATCTCGACGTTGTCGTCCTTCGGCGGCTCGTAGCGGAACACGCCGTCGTCGCCCTTCGCGCCGAGGCTGCGGGCAAAGCCTTCCAGAGCCTTGCCGTAGTCGCTCGGCACCAGCCACACCTTGTTGGCGTCGCCCTGAGCCATCTGCGGCAACGTCTGCAAGTACTGGTAGGCAAGCACCTCGGGGGTCGGCTTGCTGGCCTTGATCGAGGCGAACACCTTCTCGATGGCTTTCGCCTGCCCCTGAGCTTGCAGGTACCTCGCGGCACGTTCACCCTGCGCCCGCAGGATGCGCGACTGCCGCTCGGCTTCCGCGGCCAGGATCGCCGCTTGCTTGGAGCCTTCCGCCGCGAGGATCTGGCTCTGCTTCTGGCCTTCCGCCGTCTTGATGGCCGATTCCCGCTGACCTTCGGCGGTCAGGATCATCGCGCGCTTCTCCCTGTCCGCGCGCATCTGCTTCTCCATCGAGTCCTGAATGGACGGTGGAGGATCGATCGCCTTCAGCTCGACCCTGGCGACCCTGATCCCCCAGCGACCGGTGGCCTCGTCGAGAACACCACGCAACTGCTGGTTGATCTGGTCACGCGAGGTCAGCGTGTCCTCAAGGGACATGCCACCCACGACGTTCCTCAGTGTCGTCGTGGTCAATTGTTCGACACCGACGATGTAGTTCGAGATCTCGTACACCGCGGCACGCGAGTCGGTGACCTGGAAGTACACGACCGTGTCGATGGACACCGTCAGGTTGTCCTGGGTGATCACGGGTTGCGGCGGAAACGAAACGACCTGTTCCCTGAGGTCGACCCTCGCCCTGACCTTGTCAAGGAAGGGAACCAGGAAATTGAGGCCGGGGGACGCGACCGTCTTGAACCGGCCGAGACGTTCGATCACCGCCGATTGGGCTTGTGGCACCACCATGAGCGCCTTCGCGACCGTGACGATCACGAAGAGCGCGAGGATAGCGACAACAATCCATCCTGCTGCCGACAAAACTTGCTCCTCTTCTCCAGCTCAGCCGGGGTTTCCCGGCTTTGGCGTCCCGGCCATCATGGTTCCGCGGAGACGACCGCTGTCGCCCCGGCGATTTCGACGACGGTCACCGTAGTACCCGGCTCGATGACGTGTCCTTCCGCGATACTGCGGGCGGACCAGACATCACCGGCCAGCTTCACCTGACCACTGTGGGCATCCACAATAGACAACGTGACAGCGGCGGCACCGACCAGTGCGTCGGCGTTGGTTTTCACTCCCGGCCCCGAGAGGAACTTCCGCTTCAGCGCGGGTCTCGCCAGTACGAGCAAGCCCGCCGAAGCCACCGCGAAAACGATCACGTCGATGATCGGGTTGCCCGTGAGCGCGGCGGAGCCCGCTCCGAACAACGCGCCGAGTCCGAGCATGAGGAGGACGAAGTCCCCGGAAAGGACTTCCGCAACCACCAGGCCGACCCCGACGATGAGCCAGATGAGCGCCGCTGTCATGCCGCCATGCTCTCAGATAGTGTCGGCTTCCACCGAGAAGATCACAGGAAGTGATCTACGCGTGACCTTGTCAGTGGATGATTCGCTCTCGCGCGCCACCAGGGCGCCGATCAGCCCTGTTCGGTGGTGACGAAGTCGATCAGCCGTTCGACCGCGCCCAGCAACGGAGTCTCCAGGTCGCGGAAACCGCCGACTCCGCTCAGCACCCGTTGCCATCCTTCGTAGGGTTCTCCCCAGCCGAGCGCGGCGCAGATGCCCTGCTTCCACTCGATGCCCTTCGGGACCACCGGCCATGCCTTGATGCCGACGGCGCCCGGCTTCACCGCCTGCCACACATCGACGTAGGGGTGCCCGGTCACCAGCACGTTCTCGTCCCGGATCGTCTCGACGATCCGGGCCTCCTTTGTTCCCGGCACGAGGTGGTCGACGAGCACCCCGAGCCTGCGGCCGGGACCGGTGCCGAACTCGGCGATCCGATCGGCGAGCGAGTCGACGCCATCGAGCGGTTCCACCACGACGCCCTCGACGCGCAGGTCGTGACCCCACACCCGCTCGACGAGTTCGGCGTCGTGCTTGCCTTCCACCCAGATTCTGGAGTCACGGGCGACCCTCGCCTTCAGCCCGGTCACCTTGACCGAGCCGGAGGCCGACCTCGTCGTCACCGCGGCCGGCTTCTCGCGTACCGGCACGAGCGTCACCGGCTTGCCCTCAAGGAGGAAGGCAGCGGGCCCCAGCGGGAAGACGCGGTGCCTGCCCTTGCGATCCTCCAGTACGGCGTTGCCGTATTCGAGCTTCACCAGCGCGCCGCAGAACCCGCTCGCGGGATCCTCCACGACGAGACCCGGTTCGGCGGGCACCTCCGGCACCTTGCGTTTACGAGGTCCACTCAGCACGTCGTCATAGGAATGGGAGCGCACGGGAGCAGAACCTAGCGGCAGGCACCCCGGGGCGGCCCCGCGCCACGCCGGTCAGTGCTCACCGGTGACGCGGCCCTCGATGCCGTCGAGAATGCGCTGTAGCCCGTATTCGAAACTGTCGATGTCGCTGTCGAAAGCACCCGACCGCCGTGCGAGGTGGACGGCGGGATAGGTCGCCTCGGTGATGCGGGCATCGAGCAGCGGGCCGTACTCGTCCCACCAGGTCCGCTCGCTCGTGCCGGTGCGTCGTTCCAGTTGCCTGCTGTCCGCGGCGCGGGCGGCCATGCCCCTGGTGTAACTGTCGATCACGTCGGCGGCGGCCACCAGCTCGTCCTGCGGCAATCCCGTTCCCCGCAGCGCGCGAAGGGCCGAGTCGAACCGGCGCATCGTGTTGGGACCGAGTGGCTGCCTTCCTGGCGTCCGCAGCATCCACTCGTGCCGCTGATACAGCAGCCAGTCCTCCCTCGCCCATGCCGCCGTCTGCTCGCGCCACCCGCCGTCGACGGTGTGCGGCAGCTCTCCCCGCGCGTCGACCGCGTCCAGCATCAGGCTCACCAGCTCGGCTTTCCCCGGCACATAGGTGTAGAGCGACATCGTGCCCACCCCGAGCCAATCCGCGACCTTGCGCATCGACAACCCGGTGAGGCCGTCGATGTCGGCGATCTCGATGGCGGCCCGCACGATCTGCTCCACGCTGAGCGCGGGTTTCGGTCCCCTCCGCCGCGCGGCGGAGCCGGATTCGGTGGATTCGGGTTCACCGGGCACGCGCCAGAGCAGCCGCATGCCGCGCTCGAAGTCGCGCGGCCCTTCGTCGTCGGTCATCGGCATCATCCTATGACTCCGTGCGGCGTACGGAGTATGCTGGCCCAGTAATTACGTACGATGTACCGAATTGGGGAACTCGATGACGATTCTGGTGACCGGCGCGACGGGCAACATCGGCCGCATGGTCGTCGACGAACTCGCCGGAAGCGGTGAGCGGGTCAGGGCGCTCACCACCAATCCGGCCAAGGCGGCGCTTCCCGGCGACGTGGAGGTGGCGCGGGGCTACCTCGGTAAGCCGGAGACATTGCCCTCGGCGCTGGAGGGCGTCGACACGGTGTACCTCGCGCCGATGCCCGGCACGATCGAGACCGTCGCGCGGATGGCCAAAGAGGCGGGCGTGCGTCGCGTGGTCGCGCTGACCTCGATATTGGCGGGCGACGACGCCGCCGACGACTACGCGCTCTCGTTCGTGGCGATCGAGCGCGCGATCATCGAGGCCGGTTTCGGCTGGACGTTCCTGTGTCCGGGCGCCTTCATGGAGAACACCGACAACTGGGCCGTCTCGATCCGCGCCGAAAACGTGGTGCGCGCACCGTTCCCGCTCGCCACCGACACACCGATATCCATGCGGGACATCGCCGTCGCGGCTGCCGCCGCACTGCTCGACGACAAGCACGCCAACCGGAAGTACCCGTTGAGCGGTCCCGAGGCGATCACCATCCCGCAGCAGGTCGCCGCGATCGCCGACGCGCTCGGCCGCGACGTCCGCTACATCGAGCAAACCCGGGAGGAAGCCAAGCAAGCATGGCTCGACCAGGGCGTCGATTCGGAGACCGCGGACTGGCTACTGAGCGGAGGCAACGAGATGCGGATGGAGCCGGAGCCCGGATTCGAACAGCTCACCGGCCGCGGCGCCACGACCTACGCGGAGTGGGCCAAGCAGAACGCGGAGCGTTTCCGCTGATCCGGTGGGCCGCGCTAGAACAGCGGCCAGGGAATGGCACGCCAATCATCGCCAGGCGCGGGAAAAACACCGTCGTCGAGCAGGATGTCGGTGCGCTCCCCCAATGCCGTGACCTCGGCTGGGGTGAGGTGCTCGCCGAGCGCCTCACCCAGTTCGTGGTCGAGCGACCAACGCAGCTTGCGCAGTTTGTCGACCACGGAATCCGGCAGCGGTTCGCCGACCCAGCCCCACAGCACGGTCCGCAGCTTGGGATCGGTGTGCAGGCAGATTCCGTGATCCACGCCGTAGATCCGGTCGCGGGGACCGCTGAGCAGGTGCCCGCCCTTGCGGTCGGTGTTGTTGACCACCACGTCGAGCACCGCGATGTCGCGCAGGCCCTCGTGCGAAGAGTGCGCGAGCACGGCGGGCGCACCCGACCTGTCGTGTGCGTGCAGCACGACCCGCCAGCCGTCCGGAACATCGGCTGGCGCGCACACCTCGACCAGTTCCTCTCCGGTCGTCTCGACCCACAACTGCACCATGCCCTCGCCGAACGGGCCCTCGCGCAGCACCGTCGGCGGAACGCCACCGAGTCCGGCGGCTTCGGCGACGAGGTAGGTCGCGACCTCCCTGCCCGCGAGCGTGCCGTCGGGAAAGTCCCACAACGGACGCTCACCGGAGACCGGCTTGTACACCGCGTTCGCGCTGACGCCATCCAGTTCGATGGTGCAGAACAACGTCACGTTCGACGCGTCGACGAGACGGCCCTCGACGTCGAGCCTGCCGTGTTCGACGAGTTCCTTCGCGGCGGGATCGGCGGGGTCGGCAGGGGCGAGGTGGTCGGCTGCCACCGTGTCGTCAGCTTTCCTCGGTGAGGTCGGAATTGCGGCGGTAGCCGTTCTGCCTCGGGCAGATGTGCCCCTCGGGATCGAGCGGTTCACCGCACAGCGGGCACGGTTTCCTTCCCGCGTTGACGACGCGGTCGGCCCGCGTGGCGAACGCGCGGGCCGCCGAGGGGTCGAGAAACACCCTGACCGCGTCAGGGCCCTCGTCGGTGTCGTCGAGCACCACCGTCTCGTCGACCTCGCCCTCGGTGATGGCGAGCAGTTCGACGACGACGGCCTTGCTTTCGGCGTCCCAGCCGAGTCCCATGGTGCCGACCTTGAATTCCTCCTCGACCGGAACCTGGAGCGGCTCCATGTCGAGCAGGTCGTCGGACACCTCGTCGGGAACGTCGGCCCCGAACCGGCTCGCGACTTCCTCAAGCAGCGAGCCGAGTCGTTCCGCGAGCACGGCGACCTGCTGCTTCTCGATGGTCACGCTGATGACGCGGGAGTTCTCCGCCGCCTGTAGATAGAAAGTGCGGTCGCCGGGTTCCCCGACGGTCCCGGCTACGAAGCGGTCGGGTTGACGGAATACGTGAATGACACGAGCCATGGCACATACGACCCTAGGCCAACTTCCACGATCAGGCTCGCCCGGGGCGCGGTCTTCTGACCGATGTCACGGCAGAGCGCGGGTACCACGATGCCGCCGTGTGATCCACGCGACCTCTAAGGTGGCGGAATGCCTGAGATCGCGCCGT
Organism: Prauserella marina; assembly: GCF_002240355.1. Lineage (GTDB taxonomy): Bacteria > Actinomycetota > Actinomycetes > Mycobacteriales > Pseudonocardiaceae > Prauserella_A > Prauserella_A marina. The sequence goes on along the minus strand of NZ_CP016353.1, from coordinate 3,318,057 downwards.
TCGGTTCCTGGACATCACCCATCGCGGCGGCCGACGTCGCCACGGCCGGAGTGACCCCGCAGTGGCTCGACGTCGTTGCTGGCGAGGTCTGGTGGGCGGAGGCGCGGCCCGCCGAAGCGGGCAGGGTCGCCGTGGTGCGCTCGACCGGTGAGGGGATCGAGGAAGTCCTGCCCGCGCCGTGGAGCGCCCGCAACAGGGTGCACGAGTACGGCGGGCGGCCGTGGCTGGCCACGGCGACGTCGCTCGTGTTCACCAACTGGGACGACCAGCGCGGCTACGTCCGCGATCTGGCCACGGGAACGACGGTGCCGTGCACCCCGGAACCACCGGCGCCGCAGAGTATCCGCTACGGCGACCTGCGACGGGGCAAGGGATCGCAGGTGTGGGCCGTACGCGAACGCGAAACGGGACCACAGCGCACCGACGTCGCGCGAGACCTCGTCGCGATCTCCCCGGAGGGTGGCGAGCCACGGGTACTTGCGGCCAGCCACCACTTTCTCACCGCGCCGCAGCTCTCCCCCGGTGGAACACATGCCGCGTGGCTCGGCTGGAACCATCCCGCGATGCCGTGGGACGGAACCGAACTGTGTGTCGCCGAAGTGCGGGACGACGGGAGCTTCGGGCCGCACAGGGTGCTCGCGGGCGGACCCGACGTCGCCGTGTGCCAGCTCGACTGGGAGGACGAGGAGCACCTGCTCGCGCTGCTCGATCCGAACGGGTGGTGGAACCCGCACCGGATAAGCCTTTCCGGTGAGCTGACCAACCTCGCCGAGGCGCGGGCCGAACTTGGGGGCGCGCTGTGGAAAATCGGCTCGCGATGGATGGTGCCGCTCGGCGAGCGCAGGCATGCGGTCATCGACGCGGGAAAGCTGGCCGTTCTCGACGAGACCACCGGCTCGCTGGAGCACGTGGCCACCGAACTGACCGCGTGGTCGCCGTCCATCGCCGTCGCGGGCGACGGGGGAATCGTCGGCATCGCGGCGGGGCCACGCAGGGAGACCGCCGTCGTCCACGTCGATCTCTCCGACGGCGCCATCACCGAGCTGACCGCGCAACCAGGGCTTCCCGATCCCGGCTACCTGTCCGTTCCGGAACAGCGGGTGTTCCACGACGCCGAAGGAGAACCGGTTCCCGCCTACGTCTACCCGCCCGCCAACCCGGATTTCCGCGCGCCGGAAGGCGACTTGCCGCCGTACGTCGTGCACGCCCACGGTGGCCCCACCGGACGCAACTATCCGGTACTCGATCTCGACTTCTCCTACCTGACCAGCAGAGGGATCGGGGTCGTCGCCGTCGACTACGGCGGCTCCACCGGATACGGACGGCGGTTCAGGCAGCGCCTGCGGGAGCAATGGGGCGTCGTTGACGTCGGCGACTGCGCCGCCGTCGCGGAAGCTCTCGTCGCCGAAGGCATCGCCGACCCCGACCGCCTTGCCATCAGGGGTGGCAGCGCGGGCGGGTTCACCTCGGCGGCCTCGATGACCACCGTGCGCACCTACCGCGCCGCGACCATCAAGTTCCCGATCCTCGACCTCGAACCGTGGACGGGAGCGGGCGGCGAGACACACGACTTCGAATCGCGCTACCTCGAAGGACTCATCGGAGCGCTTCCCGGCACCGCGAAACGCTGGGTCGAGCGCTCCCCCATCACCAACATCGGCGATCTCGCGGGGCCGGTGTTGTTGTTGCAGGGACTGGAGGACGAGATCTGCCCGCCCGAACAAGCACAGCGATTCGTGGACTCGCTCGCGGGAAGCGGCATTGCGCACGCGCACCTGACCTTCGAGGGAGAACAGCACGGCTTCCGCAAGGCGAGCACGATCGTCGCCGCGCTGGAGGCCGAACTGGCCTTCTACGGCGCGGTCTTCGGTTTCCCCACTCCCGGGGTGCCGAGCCTGGACCTCTCGCGGTGACCGGACTGCCGCTGGCGGCCGGGGACACGGTCGCGCTCGTCGCACCGGCGGGGCCGGTGACCGAGGATCTGCTCGACTCGGCCGTCGGCACGCTCACGTCATGGGGGCTCGGAGTCAGGGTCATGCCCGGCGTACTGGCCCGGCACCCGGAGTTTCGCTACCTCGCAGGGGACGACGCGTCCAGGGCGAAGGAATTCGAGCAAGCGTGGCTGGCCGACGACGTGGCAGGGGTGTTCGCGGCTCGGGGCGGCTACGGCTGTCAGCGGATGCTGGATCTCGTGGACTGGCGGGCATTGCGAGCCGCGGGGCCGAAAGTGTTCGCAGGGTCGAGCGACGCGACCGCGCTGCACGAGGCCGTCGGTGTCCATCTTGGACTGCCCACGGTGTTCTGCCCGATGCCTGCCTCGGCCCTTTTCGATCCCGTCGCGGCAGAGGGCCTGCGCGCGGCCCTGTTCGGTTCCTCGGGCACGTTGCGTGGTGAGCACGCCTCGGCACTGGTGCCGGGAACGGCACGCGGGCGTACGGTCGGCGGGAGCCTCAGCCTGCTGGCGGCCGGTGTCGGCACAGCGGAACACCGCGGTGCTCGTGGCGGGATCGCGCTGCTGGAGGATGTGAGCGAGGAACCGTACCGGCTGGATCGGATGCTGACGCAGTTGCTGCGTTCCGGCTGGTTCGCCGGTGTCGAAGGGATCGCGCTCGGGTCGTGGGCCCAGTGCGGCGACGCGGGCGAGATCCGCGCGGTGATGCTCGATCGGCTCGCGCCGCTCGGGGTCCCGGTGGTGTGGGAGCTGGGTTTCGGGCACGTCCCTGGTTCGCTGACGGTGCCGCTGGGTGTCATGGCCGAACTCGACGCCGATGCCGCGACGTTGAGGCCGCTCTGATGCGACTGTCCGAACAGGAGGCTCGCGACAGATTCGCCGCCGCTCGGGTCGCGAGGCTGGCGACCGTGGACGAGAAGGGCTTTCCCCATCTCGTCCCGGTGACCTTCACGGTGCTCGGCAACCGGATCGTGTTCGCGATCGACGCGAAACCGAAGTCGACGACGAACCTGCGCAGGCTCCGCAACATCGCCGCGAATCCGGCGGTCGCGGTGCTCGCCGACCACTACGACGAGGACTGGTCCCTGCTGTGGTGGGTGAGAGCCGACGGTACGGCGACGGTGCTCACCGACTCGGGTCGCGACGAGCCCGTCGCGGCGCTGACCGCGAAGTACGGGCAGTACACCGAGCAACCGCCGCGCGGTCCCGTCGTGAGCATCACCGCGACCACCTGGCGTGGCTGGACGGCCAGCGCCTGAACACGAAAGGTCAGCGCACGCCGTTGTCGGCCCGCAGTGCGGTGAGCATCCTAGTGAGCGCCGCCTTGGTGTCGTCGAGGTCGGTGTTCCCCGCCGAGCCGGCGAGCCACAGTGCGGCTTCGTTCATCGCACCGGACAGCAGGTGGGTCAGCGGCGCGACCGGCTGACGGGCGAGCACACCGGATCCGATCAATACCTCCAGTGCCTCCGCGAGATGCCGCGCCGAGGACGCCTCGTCCAGTGCCCGCCATTCGGCCCAGCCGAGCACGGCCGGGCCGTCGACGAGCATGACGCGCTGTACGTCGGGAGCCGCCGTGGCCGTGAGGAAGGTGAGGCAGCCGGTGACGAGCTGCCGCCACGGATCCTTTTCCGCGTCGGCCGCGGCGGCCACCTCAGCGCCCACCTGCTCCTGCACCGCGGTCAGCACGCCGCGGAAGAGCGCGAGCTTGCTGTCGAAGTGGTGATAGAAGGCGCCCTTGGTGACACCGGCGGCGGCGACGATCTCGGCGAGCCCCACGTCGGCGTACCCTTTCTCCGCGAACAGCCGCCTTCCCTGTGCCAACAGGGTGCGACGGGTCTGTTCGCGCTGCTCGGCTCGCACGCCGTGCTTCATGACCCCTCCATTTGACATACCACCGGTACGCGAATTAGCCTCAGTTTCGCATACCGATGGTACGCGAAAGGGGAATCCATCATGACGTTGACCAGCTTCTACCCGGTCGTGTGCACCGCGAAGCTCGCAGAGAGCGCGGCGTTCTACACGGACCTGCTCGGGTTCGAGATCGTGTTCGAAGCCGACTGGTACGTGAGCCTGCACAGACCGGGACCGCCGGCCTACGAACTCGCGCTGCTCGACCACACTCACCCGACCCTCCCTGAGGCATACCGGCACCCCGTGCGCGGGCTGTTGCTCAACCTGGAGGTCACCGACGTCGACGCCGAGTACCGGCGACTGGTCGGCGAGAAGGGTCTCACGCCCGAGCTCGAACTACGGGACGAGGACTTCGGGCAGCGGCACTTCATCGTCGCCGACCCGAGCGGGGTGCTGATCGACGTGATCACTCCGATCGCGCCGACGGCGGAGTTCGCTCAGCAGTACGTCACCGGCTGACGCGACAACGGAAAAGGTGGAGGGATCCGCGATCCCTCCACCTTGCGTCATCCACTGTGGACGTCGGCTTTCTCGTCCTCGGGTTTCTCGCGCTCGGGTTTCTCGTCCTTGGCCGGCCTCCGCCACGCGGCGATGAGCCCGAGTGGGTCCGGTTTGAGCAGCGAGGCCGCCCCGTAGAGGCTGGCCGCGATGACACCGGCGACGAACCACCAGTCGTAGAGGCTCTGCTCGCCCGTCGGGTAGTACACGAGCACGAGCACCATCGAGATCGCCACGACACCCGCGAGGTGGATGCGGCGCCACGGGAAGGCGGAAGCGATCACGAAGCCCCAGGTCAGGTACCAGGGCAGGGTGGGAGGCGCCAGGATCGCCACGGCGAGCAACGCCATGGCCATGCGCAGGATCGCCTCGTTGCCGCCACGCCGGGCGAGCCACCACTGCCGAACGAGGAACGCGGCGAGCAACGCCCAGCCGATGGCCCTCGCGACCGTGATGAACGGCGAAGGCTGCACGTCGACGATGGCGTTGACCAGGGTGTAGAAGAGCTCGCCCACACCGCTTGGCGCGTTCAGCCAGTTGACGATCAGCCCTGGTGCCTGCAAACCGCCGACCCAGCCGAGATTGAACGAGCCGAGTGACACCCAGGTACCGACGACGAACACGACCCCGAAGATCCCCAGCGAAGGGGTCACCGCCTTGAAGAACCTGCGGCGCAGGCTTTCCTCTTCTGGCAGATGGTTGGCCCACACCCAGACCAGGAACGGCAGCGCGACGGCGGCCGTGGGTTTGATCAGCATCCCGACCGTGACGAGCGCTATCGCGACCGCGTGATGCCGCTCCAGCGCGGCCAGCACCCCGATGGTCAGCAGCCCCAGCATCAACAGGTCGTTGTGCGGGCCGCCGACGAGGTGGATGACCATCATCGGGCTGGCAACGGCGAGCCACATCGTGACGGGGAGCCTGCCGCCGAGGTGCTTCACCAGCCGGGGCAGCGCCCAGAGCATCCCGGCAAGCCCGAGCAGCAGTATGACCCTGGTGACGATGACACCGGCGATCATGTTGTTGCCGGTCACCGCGACGGTGCCCTTGGCGATCAACAGGAACAACGGGCCGTAGGGCGCGGGGGTGGTCTGCCACAGCGGGTGCACGTTCTGCACCACGTCGGGCAGCACGTCGAGCGCGGCGGGACCGTAGGAGTACGGGTCCAGCCCGTACAGCAACTGAGCGCCCTGGCCGAGGTAGGAGAAAACGTCCCGGGTGAACAGTGGCGGCGCGATCAACAGCGGCGCCATCCAGGCCAGCGCGGCGATGACGATGGGCTTGGTGCCGATCCGGCCGGCGAGCGCGTAGCGGCCGAGCCGCACCCACGCCCACACCAGCAGTCCGAAACCGACATAGAGCACCGCGGTGCTGAGCGCTTTTCCGTGGCCGTAGCGCATCCACGACAGCGGCCCGGTTCCGATGATCGGGTCACGGATGAGGATGCCGCCCGCGCCGAGCGAGGCGAGTAGCACCACGATGCTGCCGATGAGGCCCATCGTGATGGTGCGGTACGGAAAGCGCGCTTGATCGCCGACGCAGACCTCGGTCTGTGCCGCGGAAGGCCGTTCCGCCGCGAAATCGGCGTTCGGCGCGGGATCGGTGGTGGTCGCCATACTGGGCTTCGAGGTTACACACCGGGTTCAGCCGCTCGCGCCGTACCCATGGGCAGCGCGGCGAGCAGGGACTTCGTGTACTCGTGGCGAGGTTCGAGCAACACCTGTTCGACGGTGCCGACCTCGACAAGCTTTCCCCGGTACATGACGGCGACCCTGTCGGCGATGTTCCACGCTAGCCCAAGGTCGTGTGTGATGACCAGCCCCGCGAGACCGAGTTCCCTGCGCAACCGCAACAGCAGGCCGAGTATCTCCCCGCGCACCGACGCGTCGAGGGAAGCCACCGGCTCGTCGGCGACCAGCACGCTCGGGTCGAGCGCGAGCGCGCCCGCGATGACCACCCGCTGTCGCTGTCCTCCGGACAGCTCGTGCGGCAACCGGGAAAGGTAGGTCTCGGCAGGCCGCAGTTCGGCGGCTTCGAGCGCCGCGACCACGATGGCGTGTTCGTCGCCATCAACGCCGCCAAGCCGGTGGATGCGGGGGCCCTCCGCGACGGCCTCGTACACGGTGTGCCTCGGGTTGAGCGCGCTCGTCGGGTCTTGCAGCACGAGCTGCACCCTGCGCCGGTAGGCGCGCAGCCCCGCACCACCGGTCGGCATGGCCTCGCCCTGATAGCTCACCGTCCCCGACGTGGGCCTCTGCAAGCCGAGCAGGGTGCGCGCCAGCGTCGTCTTTCCCGAACCCGACTGCCCGACGAGTGCGACGATCTCGTTCTCGAACACGTCGAGCCCGACCCCGTCGACGGCCGACACCTTCGTTCCGGTCCGGTCGCGGAAGACCACCCTCAGGTCGCGGGCCGACAGCAGCGCCGACGGTTCGGCAGCCCGGTCCGGCTCCGGCGGGAGCGGCGTGGCCGTGGCTGGCGCGAATCGGGACCGGGGATCTCCGACGGTCGGGAACGCCGCCGCCAGCGCCTTGGTGTGCGCGTGCCGGGGCGTGCCCATCACCGTGGCGCTCGGCCCTTCCTCCACGATCTCGCCCTGGTACATCACGGCGATGCGGCGGCAGGCGGAAGCGAGGACCGAAAGGTCGTGGGTGATGAGCATGAGCCCGATGTCGCGCTCGGCCACCAGGTCGCCGAGCAGGTCGAGCACCTGGGCCTGCACGATCACGTCCAGCGCCGTGGTCGGTTCGTCGGCGATGATCAGGTCGGGACGGCAGGCGAGCGCCATCGCGATCATGACGCGCTGCTTCTGGCCGCCGGAGAGTTCGTGCGGGTAGGCACTCGCCTTGCCCACCGGAAGGTCGACCTGCCGCAGCAGGTCTTCGACCCGTGCGCGAACGCCGGCGGCGCCGGTTTCGGCGTCGCCGTGCAGCCGAATCGGCTCCGCGATCTGCTCCCCCACCTTGCGCACCGGGTTGAGCGCGTGCATGGCGCCCTGGAACACGATCGAGGCGGCCGACCAGCGCACGGCCCGCAACCGGCCCCAGCGCATGCCGCCGATGTCCTCACCGGCAAGCAGGATCTCCCCGGTGATCTTCGCCGAGCGCGGCAGCAGGCGCAGCACGCTCATGGCGACCGTCGACTTGCCTGAGCCGGACTCGCCCGCGATGCCGAGGGTCTCCCCCGCCGCGAGGGTCAGCGAAACACCTTTGACGGCGGGCACGTTTTGGCCCCCTGTTCGGTAGCTGACGCCGAGATCCCGCAGTTCGAGCAGTGGTGAAGTCATGGTCACCGGTCCCCCTTGAGCCGCGGGTTCAGCACGGTCTCCAGCGCCCGGCCGACCAGTGTGAACGACAGCACGATGACGACGATCGCGAGGCCGGGCGGCAGCAGGTACCACCACGCGCCCGCGGTGACCGAACCCGAGCCGAGCGCGGTTTGCAGCATCGAGCCCCACGACACCGCGGTGGGGTCGCCGAGACCGAGGAAGGACAGCGTCGACTCCGCGATGATCGAGCTGCCGACCACGAGCGTCGTGTTGGCGAGCACGAGCGGGAGCACGGCGGGCAGCACGTGTTTGCCGACGATGTGGGCGTGCCCTCCGCCCAGTGCCTTCGCCCGCTCGATGTAGGGCCTGCTCTCGATGGTCAGTGTCTGTGCGCGCACCAGCCTCGCCGTCGCCGGCCACGAGGTGACCCCGACGGCGAGGATGATCGTCGCGATGCCCTTCGGCAGCACGCTCGACAGCGCGATGGCCAGCACCAATGAGGGCAGCACCAGGAAGAAGTCGGTGAACCGCAGCAACACAGCCGACAACCAGCCGCCGAAGTGGGCCGCGGTGATGCCGACGAGCGTGCCGATGAACACCGACAGCACGGTCGCGGCGAACCCGACCAGCAACGACACTCTCGCGCCCCAGAAGGTCAGCAGCAGAACCGACCTGCCGTCCACGTCGGTGCCGAGCAGGTACTCCCAGCTCGGTGGCTGCAACGGCGTTCCGGTCGCCGTGATGACGTCGAGCCCGCTCTCGTCGGTGATTACCGGCGCGAGCGCGGCGAGCACCACCACGACGACGAGAAACCCGAGCCCGATCAGCCCGCCCTTGTTGCGGCTGAACTCCTGCCACAGCGTCGCGACGGCCGCGCGCCGTCGCTGCCATACGGGAGAGGTCATGTCGCACGCACCCTCGGATCGAGTACCCGGTACAGCACCTCGGCGAGCAGGTTCATCACGATCACCGACCCGGCCAGCACGATGAACACCCCTTGCAGCAGCGGCAGATCCGGCCCTCTCAGCGCCTGATAGGTCAGCTGGCCCAAGCCTGGCCACGAGAAGACCGCCTCGACGGTGACCGTTCCCGACACCACCATCCCGAACTGGAGGAACACCAGCGTCACGGTGGGCAGCAGCGCGTTGGGCACCGCGTGTCTCCTGCGGACCAGGTCGTCCCGCAGTCCCTTCGCTCTGGCCGTGGTCAGGTATTCAGCGCCCATTTCCTCAAGCAGCGAGGAGCGCATCACCAGCATGTATTGCGCGTAGATGACCGCGAGCAGCGTCAGGCACGGCAGGGTCAGATGCCAGGCAATGTCGAGTGCCTGCCCGAAGAAGTGTTCGGGCGCGTCCGCCGATCGCATGCCCCTACTGGGAAACAGCCCCTGAGTGGCGATGAGCAGAATCAGGCCGAGCCAGAACTGCGGAACCGACCACAGGGTCAGCGCGATCCCGGTCTGCACTCTGTCGAACGCGCTGTTGCGCCGCCACGCGGCCCGGACCCCGAGCCATAGCCCGAGAATCACCGCCAGCACGGTCGCGGTGCCGACCAGCAGGATCGTCGGCCACAGCCGTTCGCCGATCATCGTGGCGACCGGTCGCGAGAAACTGTAGGACTCGCCGAGGTCACCACGGAGCAGCCCGCCGAAGTAATCGACGAACTGCTGCCACAGCGGCTTGTCGACGCCCAGCCGCTCCCTGAGGTCGGCAAGCTGCTGGGGACTCGTGGGCCGGTCCCGCGTCATCGTGGCGACCGGGTCGCCGGGAATCATCCGGAACAACAGGAATCCGAGCACGACGACCAGCACGAGGCTGGCCAGTGCGCCGCCGATCTTGCCGAGCAGGAACCGGGGGGTGGAGGTCCCGCTCCGCCGCTCGTCAAGGTCGGCGACAGCGTTCGTGCCGGTCGTACTGGTCGTGCTGGTCGTCAAGGTTTCCTACTCACGGTCCTCGGTGGACGCCCTCCGGCGCAGCAACACGGTCGCGGCTCCGGCGACGATGACGAGGGCGCCGGCACCGATCCCGACCCAGGCTCCCGCGGAGAGCCCACCGCCCGAGTCTCCGCCGCCCGCGACGGGTTCGGCGTTGTAGAAGCCCCAGTAGCCGGTCTGCTCCATGATCTGGCCGTCCTCGACCGGCTGGCGCTGGAAGTTGGTGAAGCGGTCCGAGCGGTACGCCTCCAGCGCGTTGTCGTAGTCGAGCACGAGGCTCGGCACCTGGTCGTAGTAGCGCGCCTGCGCCTGCCTCGCGTACTCGCCGCGCTTGGCCTCGTCGGTTTCGGCTGCCTGCTGGGCGTAGAGACGGTCGTACTCCTCGTCGCAGAAGAACGCGTTGCTGCTGCTGCTTCCCGAGCTGGCGGGCAGGCTCGCGCAGGTCTGCTTGGCGAGGATGTAGTCGGGGTCCGGGTTGGTGCCCCAGCCCGAGAGCGCGAGGTCGTAGTGTCCCGACGACGTCGTCTCGTCGACCTCGTTGTCGGACACGAGGTTCTTCTTCACCCCGATGCCGACGTCCTTGAGCCAGCCCGCGATGTAGTCGGTGGCCCGCTGGCCGTAGTCCTCGCTCGAACGGGCGGTGAGCCGGAATTCGAGCTTCCTGCCATCAGGCCCGACCCTGATGCCGCCTGGGCCTTCCCGGTAGCCGGCCGCATCCAGTTCGCGTTTCGCCGCGTCGGGATCGAAGGTGTACTTGACGTCATCGGCCGGTGTGTAGTGGAAGTTGTCGTAGATCGGGGGAACGAGTCCCCCTGGCAATTCCCCGTAGCCGCCGAGCACCCTGTCGACGAGCACCTGCGGGTCGATTGCCTTCGCGATGGCCTTGCGCACGCGCACGTCCCGCAACGCGGGATGGCCGTCGCCGATGGGCTGGCGTTCGATGTTCTGCGCGCCGGGATTCATGAGCAGTTCCCGGTAACGGCGGCCGTTGGCCTGGTTGGTCTCGACGTCGTCGGTGTTCTTGAGGGTGTCGAACTGGGCCTGGGTCAGCCGGTTGACGAAGTCGACCTCGCCGTTTCGCAGCGCGTTGACCGCGGCCTCGGAGTTGTCGAACTTGAGGAACTGCAATTCCTCGACCTTCGATTTTCCTCGCCAATAGCCGGGGTTGGCCTTGAGCCGGACGAGTTCGTTGGGCCGGTACTCGGTGATGAGGAACGGGCCGCTGCCGACGCCGACGACCTCGACGGAGTCGGTTCGGGGGTCGGCCATGTCCTCGATGCCGGACCAGATGTGCTCTGGCACGATCGGCACGTCGAGGGCCGTCATGCTGGCCTGTCGCTCTTTGATCTTGATGACGAGCGTGCTCTCGTCGGGCGCGGTGACGCTCTCGAAGTTCTCGACGTAGCTGCCGTTGGCCTCAGCGGCTTTCTCGTCGTCCATGATGCGGTTGAACGTGAAAGCCGCGTCGGCCGCCGTGATCGGCTGGTCGTCGGACCACTTCATTCCGGGACGGATCTTGAACGTCCAGGTGAGACCGTCCGGCGATGGTTCCCAGCTCTCGGCGATGCCACCGGTCGGCGTCGCGTCCTCGGCTGAGGGCAGGGTCAGGAACTCCCAGGCGAACCTGCCGACCATCGTGCTGGAGGCGAAGCTCGCCGTGAACGGATTCAGGTGGTCGATCTCCTGCACCAGCGCCACCCTGAGGACGCCGCTGTTGTCGGACTGTGCCTGCGCGGGCTGAGCGAAGGCGACCGGCATGAGCAAGGGCACGGCAAGTGCCGCGAACGCGGCTCTGACCCGCCGCAGACGACTGAAAAGCACTGTTACACCTCGTTGCAGTCTGGGAGATCCCGGAGCCGAAAAGTAACCACCAGACGGATCGTGGTGTCAACGATTCGACTGGACCAATGCCAAGCCGTGACCAACCTACTAGGTTGACGCTATGCGGATCATGATCTCGGCGGACATGGAAGGCGCGACGGGCGTCACCTGGACCGACGACGTCGTTCCCGGAACGGAGCAATGGCAGCGCTTCCGCCGGTTGTTCACCGGCGACGTCAACGCGACCATCAGCGGCCTCGCCGAAGCAGGCATCGACGACGTTCTCGTCAACGAGGCACATTCCTCCCAGCGCAATCTTCTGCTTGAGGATCTCGATCCACGAGCGAGAATGCTGACCGGACGGCACAAGCCGCTGTCCATGATGGAGGGTATCGACTCCGGTGTGGACGGCGTGGTCTTTCTCGGCTACCACGCGGGTGCCGGTTGCGATGGCGTGCTGTCGCACACGTACCTGCCCAACCAGATCACCGGGGTGTGGCTCGACGGAGTGCTCGCCAGCGAGGGAAGACTCAACGCGGCACTGGCCGCCGAGTACGGCGTACCGGTGCTCATGGTCAGCGGCGACGACAAGACCTGCGAGGACGCGCAAGACTACGCCCCTGACGCGACATTGGTCGCGGTCAAGGAATGCGTCAGCAGGTATGCCGCCGTGTGCCTGGCACCGTCCGTCGCCTACGCGAGGCTGACCGAAGCGGCGGCGACCGGGATGCGCCAGGCGGGGCAGCGTTCTCCGCTCACCAGTGAACACCGGATCGAGGTGGAGTTCGACGCGAGTCATCTCGCGCAGGCCGCCGCGGTGATCCCGACCGTCGAACAGACCGGTGTCCGCAGCGTCGGTTTTGACGCGCCGGACATGACGGAGGCCATGAAGGCATTCAAAATCGTCACCGCCATCGCCGACGGCGCCGTGCAAGGCAAATATGGCTGAACCCGTCGAATTCCCCAATACCACAGGAAACGGGCCGACCGATGCACCCGATGTGGTGGATTTGTGCGCGCGGTTGATCCGGTTCGACACCACCAATCTCGGTGGAGGGCAATCGGAGGGCGAACGCGACGCCGCCGAATTCGTGGGCGAGGTGCTCGCCTCGGCCGGTGTCGAATCGCGGATTTACGAGTCCGCTCCTGGCCGGGCCAATCTCGTCGCGCGAATCCCGGGTTCCGACCCCACGCTGTCGGCGCTGCTCGTGCAGGGGCACCTCGACGTCGTGCCCGCCGACCCGGCCGAGTGGCGACTGCCGCCGTTCTCCGGCGAGGTACGGGACGGCTTCCTGTGGGGGCGAGGCGCCGTCGACATGAAGGATTTTTGCGCCATGGTCCTCGCGGCCGTGCACGCGATGGCCCGCGATGGCAGGACTCCCCGCAGGGATGTCGTGCTCGCCTTCGTCGCCGACGAGGAGGACAAGGGCGAGTTCGGGGCGCATTGGCTGGTCGCGGCGCATCCCGGGCTTTTCGACGGCTGCGCGGTCGCGATCAGTGAATCCGGCGGATACACCTATCACGTCCGGGACGTCGAGGGCCAGGCCGTGCGGCTGTATCCGGTCGGTACGGCGGAGAGGGGCACGGCGCACCTGCGGCTCACCGCGAACGGAAGGGCTGGGCACGGATCCCGCCGCAATCCGGACAACGCGGTGGTGAAGCTGATCGGCGCTGTGCACGCGCTCGCGGCACACGAATGGCCGATTACTCTCACTCCGTCGGTTCGCGCTTTTCTGTCGCGCACCGGCGAAGCACTGGGGGTGGAGGTCGATCTCGGTGACGTCGAAGGAACACTCGCCAGACTCGGGCCCGCGGCCTCGCTCGCCGAGTCGACGGTGCGCAACAGCACCACGCCGACCATGCTGCAAGCCGGTTACAAGGTCAACGTCATCCCCGGAACGGCGACCGCGCTGGTGGACACCAGGGTGTTGCCGGGAACGGAAAAGGCGTTGCTCGCCGACGTCGACGGTCTGCTGGGGCCTGGGGTGGAGCGGGAGTTCGTCGCCCATCAGGCCGCGGTCGAGGCGCCGGTGGATTCGCCGTGGTTCGATGCGATGGCCTCGGCGCTGCGGGCGGAGGATCCCGGCGCGGTCGTGGTGCCCTACTGCCTCGGCGGCGGGACCGACGCCAAGGCGTTCGCCTCGCTGGGCATCGACTGCTATGGCTTCGCACCGTTGTGGTTGCCGGAGGGGTTCCGGTACCGGGAGATGGCGCACGGCGTCGACGAGCGGGTTCCGGTGGCGGGGCTGCGATTCGGGGCACGCGTGCTGGAACGACTGCTGGCCACGATCTGACCGGCGCCTCGCCGAGATCCGCACCCAGGCGCGCGAGATCCGCGTTCCGGTTGGCGACATCCGCGTTCGGCCTGCGCACAGCCGGGCGGGACGGTAACGCCGCCGAATCCAGGCCGGCCACCCGCCGTACCGGGAAACCTGAGCGCGGATCCCGCCGGCATGGATGCGCATCTCGCCTGCCCGAGCGCGGAACTCGCGCGCCCGAGTGCGGAACTCGCCAGCCCAGACGCGGAAGTCGCCGCCGCGCCGAATGCGCTCGCCTGCCCGGATGTAGGACTCGGCGCCCCTGACGCAGATCTCGCGTGTCCGAGTGCGGATCTCGGCGTCCTGGACGCGGATCTCGGTGGGCTGGATGGGGGACTCGCGCGCGGGGCGGCCTGGTTCGCCGAGCGAGATCCGGCCACTGCGCTTATGGTCCAACACGGTGAGCTACTACGGTTACGAAGAAGAGCAGGCCAGGCCCTCGGTGGACAGCCGCACCTTGTGGGCCGGTGGGCTGGCGACCGCTCTCGTCGCCGCTCTTGTCGGTGTTGTGGCCGTGCTGGTACTGCGCGGCGTTTTCGGCTTGCCGGTGATCGCGCCCGGCAACACGAACGGAGCTCTCGACTACATCGGTGCGGTGTGGCTGGCCCTCTTCGGCGCGGTCGGCGCGCTGCTGGCCACCGCCCTCGCCCACTTGCTGCTGCTGGTGGCACCCCGGCCGATGGCCTTCTTCGGCTGGATCATCGCACTGGTCACGGTGGTTTTCGTGGTGTGGCCCTTCACGGTCAGCGAAACCCTGACCGTGCGGCTGACCAGCGCGGCGGTATACCTCGTCATGGGAATCGCCATCGGCTCGCTGGTCAGCGGCATGGCCACGAGGGCGCTCCGGACTCGCAAGACAAGCCCGCAACACCAGCAGCCGCCTTATCCTCCCGGCGGAACCGGCTACCCCGGTTACTACGACCAGTAAGCGTTCACAAGCTACAGTGGCCGCGTGGTGACCAGCGAATTCTTCACGTCGTTCGAGGAAGGCGATCCACAACCTGGCACAGGTCAGCGACTGCGGGTGCACGTCGGAGCGGGACCTACGAGGCCGCTCGCCGCGCGGGCGGGCCGTGGCTGCACCGGAACCGGCGCCCTGTATTACACGACCACCGTTGAGGGCCCCGCGCGAGCCGGATTGTTCACTGTGGACATACCGGTGACCGAAGACACCGAGCTGTCCTATGTGGTTCTTCCGGAGTCGGACGCCGAACCCACCTATTACAGCACTTTCGTCGCCGTGGATCTCGAATTCGCCGACGGTGGCACGCTCACCGGCCTCTCCCCTTCCGCCACGGCGAAGGCCAACGGGGAGAGCAAGAAGCTTTACCTCGATCAGTGGAACCTGGTGCGGGTGCCGGTCGGGGAGCTCGCGGCGGGCCGCACTATCACCGCGATCGTGCTCACGACGGCGAATCCCGTTGAGGGGCACGAAGTCAGCGGCTGGCTCGACGATCTTCGCGTCGGCGCGCGCACGCCGGTGCCGGATGATCCCGTCGATCTGGTCCGCACGACGAGGGGAACTCATTCCGGAAGGGACTTCTCGCGGGGCAACTGCTTTCCGGCGACCGCGGTGCCCAACGGTTTCAATTTCTGGACGCCGGTGACCGACGCGGGCGCGCTGGACTGGCCTTACCACTACCAGGATCACGCGCTACAGGCGTTCGCGGTGAGCCATTTGCCGAGTCCTTGGGTCGGCGACCGGCACACCTTCCAGGTGATGCCCGGCATGGGCGAGGTGGTCACCGACAGGGCGGCGAGAGCGTTGCCGTTCTCTCACGAGCGGGAGACCGGCCTTCCCTTCCACTACGGGGTCCGGTTCGACGGCGGGATCAGCACGGACATCGCGCCTGCCGATCACGGCGCGGTTTTCCGGTTCGGTTTTCCCAGCGAGGGAGGGTGGGTGCTGTTCGACAACGCGCGCGCAAGGGGCGGCCTGCGCGTCGACACCGCCACCAGCGCCGTCACCGGGCACACGTGGGTGCGCAGCCGGTCGTCGTCGGGCGCGCGGCGGATGTACGTGTACGCGACGTTCGACGAACAACCGGCCGAGGGAGGCAGGCTCACCTCCTCGCGCAGGCGCGCCGTCACCGGATACGTCCGCTTCTCCTCCCCCACCGTGACGATGCGCATCGCGACGTCGCTGCTGAGCCTTGATCAGGCCAAGCGCAATCTGCACAACGAGGTGGCGGCACCGCTGACCTTCGAACAGGTGCGCGAGGCGGCACGGCAGCGGTGGCGGGATCTGCTCGGCAGGGTCGAGGTGACCGGGGCGACGACCGACGAGCTGGTGACGCTGTACTCGTGTCTCTACCGGTTGTTCCTGTACCCTAACTCGGGACACGAGGACACGCCGGAGGGCGTCCGGCACGCCAGTCCCGTGCTGCGCACGCGACGACCGAGCACCCGAAGACGGACCGGTGCCGCGATCAGACCCGGAACCATGAGCGTCAACAACGGGTTCTGGGACACCTACCGCACCACGTGGCCCGCCTACGCCCTGCTCGCGCCGGACCTCGCGGGCCGGTTGCTCGACGGCTTCGTCCGCCAGTACCAGGAAGGCGGCTGGATCTCCCGCTGGTCGTGCCCCGGCTACGCCGACGCGATGGTGGGTACCGGTTCGGATGTGGTGTTCGCCGACGCCTATCTCAAAGGGGTCCGCGGTTTCGACGTCCAGGCGGCCTACGAGGCCGCGGTCAAGAACGCCACGGTCACCCCGCCCCGGGCCGATGTCGGCAGGACAGGACTCGGCGAGTCCATCTTCCTCGGCTACACGCCGACATCGACGCGAGAAGGACTTTCCTGGGCGTTGGAGAACTGCGTCAACGACTTCGGGCTCGCCAACTGGGCGCTGGCACTGGGCAACCTCGACGACGCGGCCTACTTCCGGGGCAGGGCGGCCCGGTACGTGCATCACTTCGACCGGGAAACCGGTTTCTTCCAGGGCAGGACGACGCTCGGGGGCAGGCGCTGGGACGCCCGTTCCTACGACCCCACGGTGTGGGGTTACGACTACACCGAGACCAACGGCTGGAACACCGCGTTCAGCGCTCCGCACGATGTCGCGGGATTGTCCGCCCTGCACGGCGGGAACTCCGCTCTTGAGTCCGTTGTGGACACGTTCTTCAGCACACCGGAAACGGGCCGCCGCACGGGTTCCTACCGCAAGGTGATCCACGAGATGACCGAGGCCGCCGCGGTCCGGCTCGGCCAGTACGGCCATTCCAATCAGCCTTCACATCACATTCCCTACCTCTACGCGCTGATCGGCGCACCGGCGAAGACCCAGCGCGTCGTGCGGGAGGTGCTCGACCGCTGCTACCTGGGAAGTGACCTCGGGCAGGGCTATCCCGGCGACGAGGACAACGGGGAGATGTCGGCGTGGTACGTGCTGAGCGCGCTCGGGCTCTACCCGCTCGCGGTAGGCAGCCCGTGGTACGTGATCGGCTCTCCGTTGTTCCGGCACGCGGTCGTCCATCTCGACGGTGGAGCGGACCTGGTGGTGAACGCGCCGGACAACAGCCGCGACAACGTGTTCGTACAGGGCCTGCGAGTCGACGGGGTCGCGCACGAGCAGCCGTGGATAGGCCACTCCGTCCTCGCCGAGGGAGCGGTACTCGACTTCGACATGGGGCCGGAACCTTCCTCGTGGGGCACCACGGCGAGTGTCCAGCCGGTGTGGCCGTCGCCGCCGCGCGACCTCGCGGGAACGGCGACGTCCTCGGACGGTACCGACGTGCGGAAGCTGTTCGACGACACGACCGCGACCGAGGTCGTGTTCCGGTCGGCGACGCCCGTCGTCGAGCACACCGCGAACTACGCGGCAGGCACGGTGAGCGGGTACACGCTGACGTCGGCCTCGCGCGGTGACGATCCGAAAGCCTGGGTACTGGAGGGTTCCGACGACGGTCTGTCGTGGACGGTGCTGGACAGCAGGGCGGCCGAGAACTTCGTATGGCGCAAGCAGACCCGCGCGTTCGCGGTGCCGGAGCCACACCCGTTCCGGCGGCACCGGTTGCGGGTCACCGAGAGCACTGGGCAGCGGCTGCGGCTCGCCCAGTGGGAACTGCTGGCATGATCATCGCGGCGGTCGACCGGCTACGTGCCGCCGATCCCGGTTTCGTCAGGACACGCCTCGCGGCCACCGCGGTATTGGGCATCGTGCTCGCCGCCGGAACGCTACTGCTCGCGCGGCAGCCACTTCCGGTGGTGCTCTTCGCCGCGATCGGCGCCATGATCTCGTCGTTTTCCGTCAACGACCCCGAAAAACCACAGCAGGCGCTCACCCTGGTGCTGGCTTTCGTCGCGGGAGCAGCCTCGCTGACGGCCGCGACGGCTGGTCAGTCGGCGGCACCACTGGACGGTGTCGTGTTCGTGCTGCTCATCTTCGTGGCCGTCTACGCCCAGCGTTTCGGGCCACGGGGAACCGCGCTGGGGTCGATCGCGTTCTTCGTGTTTTTCTTCGCGATGTTCCTGCGCACGCAGCCCGCCCAGTTGCCGATGTTGTTCGTGGCGCTCGCGACGGGGCTGGCCGCCAACGCGCTGGTCCGGTTCGTCATCCTGCCCCGCCGCCCCGGCAGGGAGCTGGTGGGCATCCGCAGGGCGTTTCGGGCGAGGCTGGGAGCCGTGGTGAGCGCCGCCTCGGCCCACCTCGCGGCTCAGGGAACCGAGCGCGCCTCGAAACAACTCCAGCGGGCGGGCGACCGGCTCCACCAGACGGTTCTGCTCATCGAGGACGTCGCCGCGGATGTGCTCGACGGCAAGGCGGCCGCGCTGCTGCGGCGAAGGGCCATCGAGGTCGAGCTGGCAGCGCAGTGGCTGAGCATCACCGTCCGGCGCTCCGCGTGTGAGCCGCTGGCTGACCCGGTGCGAGCCGAACTGGTAGCCAGGCTGCGCCGGTTTCGCTCACTGATCGAACGCGATCCGCGTGAGCTTCCGGTGATCAGCGAGACCGAGGAGTACACGAAGCTGCTGGTCGAGGGCAGCAGGCTCAGCGAACGGGCCACCGAAGGGGATCCGGTTCGCAGGGCCGTCGCCGAGCTGGCACTGGCCGACGTCAACGCCGCTCGCATCGCCGAACGCGACTTCTCGGCCGAGCAGGATCCACCGCCTGCCGAAAACACGGAGCGCACGCCGCTGTTCGGCTACGACAACCGCACCAGGGCAGCCATCCAGGCCGTGCTCGGCGGCGGGCTGGCGGTGCTCGGCGGCGAACTGGTGTCCCATCAACGGTGGTACTGGGCGGTGCTGACGGTGTTCGTCGTGTTCGTCGGCACGTCGAGCGCGGGGGCCACGCTCGTCAAAGGCGCCCGGCGCATGGGCGGTACCCTCGCCGGGATCTTCGCAGGCGCGCTGTGCGCGCTGCTGGTGTCGGGCAACACCCCGCTGACCGTCGTGCTCGTGCTGATGTGCGTGTTCGGCATGGCGTTCTTCGCGACGGTCTCCCAGACGATCATGGCGTTTTTCATCACGACGCTGCTGGGCTTGTTGTACAGCCTGCTGGGCACGTTCAGTGTCGAGGTGCTCGGCGTGCGGGTCGCCGAGACCGCGGTGGGCGCGCTGGCCGGGATCATCGCCGCGCTGGTCGTGGTCCCGGTGCGCACCAGGTCGGTACTGCTCGACGACGTGGCCACGGTGCTGGAGGACTTGCGGGAGTTCGCCGGAACGACGACCGAGCTACTGACCGGCAGGGACAACGTCAACGTGATCGAACTGTCGAGGCAGCTCGACAGGGACGTCGAGCAGGTGCGCACGACGGTGGAACCGCTGACCCATCCCATCAATCCGCGCGGAGCAAGGCGGGACTACGGCTGGTACGTGGTCGACACGCTGACGGCCATCGCGTTCCGGACACGGCACGTCGCCGCGAGGGCTCAGCCTGGGCTGCTGGCCGCGCCGGAACTCGCGGAGCGGTTCGAGCCGTTCATGGCGCGCCTCGATCACAACATCGGTGTGCTGCTGGACGCCGTGCGCGGGAAGGGCACGACCCGTTTGCTGCCGAGCCAACGGAACGATCCGCTCTCCGAAGGGACCCCCGAGGCGCGGGTGGTGCTGGCCGGACTGGGCAAACTGGACGAGGCCGTACTGGCCCTCGGGAAGGCGTTCGACCTCGATCAGCCCGCGCCGGAGCCGGACGACGGCGCTCAATCGGTTCAGGTGAGGCGACGCACCCATACAGACCAAGCGGCGCCCGATAGCATCCGGAGAGAGGCTGACCGAAGAACGACATAACCCATCAGCAGGAGAACGTGATGACCCAAGCCCCCGTCAATGTCACCGTCACCGGCGCCGCCGGCCAGATCGGCTATGCGTTGCTGTTCCGCATCGCCTCCGGTCAGCTCCTGGGGCAGGACACGCCGGTGAAGCTGCGGCTGCTGGAGATCCCGCAGGCGGTGAAGGCGGCAGAGGGCACGGCACTCGAACTGGAGGACGGTGCGTTCCCGCTGCTGTCCGGCATCGACATCTTCGACGACGCCAAGCAGGCGTTCGCGGGTGTCAACGTCGCGTTGCTGGTCGGTGCGCGTCCCCGCACGAAGGGCATGGAGCGCGGCGACCTGCTTGAGGCCAACGGTGGCATCTTCAAGCCGCAGGGCGAAGCCATCAACGCGGGCGCGGCCGACGACGTGAAGGTGCTCGTCGTGGGTAACCCGGCCAACACCAACGCGCTGATCGCCCAGTCGCACGCACCGGACGTTCCGGCTGACCGGTTCACCGCCATGACCCGGCTCGACCACAACAGGGCCGTCGCGCAGCTGGCGAAAAAGCTGGGTGTCGCGGTCGCCGACGTCAAGAAGCTGACCATCTGGGGCAACCACTCGGCGACGCAGTACCCGGACATCTTCCACGCCGAGGTCGGCGGCAAGAACGCGGCGGAGGCGGTCGGCGACCAGTCCTGGATCGCCGACGAGTTCATCCCGAGGGTCGCCAAGCGCGGCGCGGAGATCATCGAGGCGAGGGGTGCCTCCTCGGCGGCATCGGCTGCCAACGCGGCCATCGACCACGTCTACGACTGGGTCAACGGCACGGCCGAGGGCGACTGGGTGTCGATGGGTATTCCTTCCGACGGCTCCTACGGCGTGCCTGAGGGCCTGATCTCCTCGTTCCCCGTCACCACCAAGGACGGCAAGTACGAGATCGTGCAGGGCCTCGACATCGACGCCTTCTCCCGCGAACGCATCGACGCCTCGGTGCGTGAGCTGAGCGAGGAGCGCGACGCCGTCAAGCAGCTCGGCCTCGTCTGAGTCACCCCGTTCACGCGAGAGGGCCGCGGGCACCAAGTGTGCCTGCGGCCCTCTCGTCGTTCGCGGGGTTTTACTTGACCCAGGTCACGGGCTCGTCCTGGTAGGCGTCACCGTCGTCGAACTCGGCGCCGACGACGTCGACGCCTTCCTGCGCGGCCTGGAGGACGCAGGTCTCATAGGTGGCACCGGCGGAGGTGAATTCCCGCGGGGCGCTGTCGCTCTCACACTTGCCTTCGACGTCACCGCTGATGACGACGCCGGTACCGCGGCCGTCGCCGGTCACCGCGCGCAGCGACACCGACGAGTAGGCGAGGTCGGTTCCTTCGAGGTTCTCGACGGAAATCTTGACGTAGTAGGGCACGAGACCCTTGGCCCTGTCGCCGAACTCGGCGAGGTCGGCGGAGTCACCCTGCTCGATGTCGGTGACGGTCACCCCGATGGTGCCGCTCTTGTCGGTGCCGTAGGTGAACGGGAGTACGGCGGTCTCGCCGGTCTTCAGTTCGGTGCCGGGCGCGGTGACGTCCTCGGCCGATGGGCTGTCCTCGCTGTCGGCAGGCACGTCGGCTTCCGACGACTCCGGCGCTTCGGCCTCGGCCGAACTCGCGGCGGTGGTGGGCTCGCCCGCGGCGGGCGTTCCCTCTTCCTCGCTACCGCAAGCGGAAAGCCCCAGCGCGACGGCGGCGATGGCGGCCGCGAACGTAATGCGTCCCTTGTGCACAGTCTTCTTCTTTCCGTGGTGTCCGTGATATCCGAGATATCCGTCGGTGTCCGTGGTGTACGCCGGACATCGGTTCGACGTACATCCTGGACTTTAGGCACGCTTTACTCGAAAAAGGTGACGAAGACTGCAAAAGCAGACAGTGACGACACCGCCACTGTCGAAGATCGTTACTGGTCAGGCCCCGGCGAGCCCCCTTCGGGCAAGCAACGGTTCGATCTCGGGATCACGGCCCCTGAAGGCACGGAAGGCGTCCATCGAGTCGATGCTGCCTCCCCGCGCGAGCAGTTCCCTGCGGTAGTGGTCTCCGTTGGCTCTGCTGAGCCCGCCGTTGTCGCGGAACCATTCCACCGAGTCGGCGTCGAGCACCTCGCTCCAGATGTAGGAGTAGTAGCCGGCCGCGTAACCATTGGTGAAGATGTGCGCGAAGTAGGTCGAGCGGTAGCGCGGCGGCACGGCCGGTACGGCGACTCCCGCCTTCTCCAGCGCCTGCGCCTCGAAGTTCCGGGCATCTTCAATGGACTCGTCGACGCCGATGGTGTGCCACGCGAGATCGAGCAGCGAAGCAGCCAGATACTCGGTGGTGGCGAACCCCTCGCCGTAGGCGCGGGATTCCTCCAGTTTGGTCACCAGACGTCCTGGCAGTGGCTCGCCGGTGCGGTGATGCCGCGCGTAGTTGGCGAGGACCTCCGGCCACAGCGCCCACATCTCGTTGACCTGTGAGGGGAACTCGACGAAGTCGGAGGCGACCCTCGGCCCGGAGAACGTCGGGTACCGCACGTCGGAAAGTAGCCCGTGCAACGCGTGGCCGAACTCGTGGAAGGCGGTGACGACCTCGTCGTAGGTCAGCAGGGCCGGCTCCCCTGCCGGGGGTTTGGCGATGTTGAGGTTGTTGACGACGACCGGCCGTTCGCCCAGCAGCCGGGACTGCTCGACGAAGCTGTTCATCCACGCCCCGCCGCGCTTGGCGTCGCGCGTGTAGAAGTCGCCGAGGAACAGGCCCAGTTCGCCGCCGTCGGCGTCGGTGACCTCGAAGATCCGGACGTCGGGGTGATAGCGCGGCAGATCGGTGCGCTCGGTGAAGGTGATGCCGTAGAGCCGGGTCGCGGCGAAGAACACGCCGTCCTTGAGCACCCGCTCCAGCTCGAAGTACGGCCGCAGCTCGGCATCGTCGATGTCGTAGCGGCGTTTGCGGACCCGCTCGGCGTAGTAGGCCCAGTCCCACGGCTGAAGCGCGAATCCCGGTTCGGTGCCCGCGTCGATCTCGGCCTGTAGTTCGGCCGCTTCGGCCTTGGCGTTGGCCACGGCAGCCGGAACGAGGCGGTGCAGCAACCCCAGCGCGGCTTCCGGGGTCCGCGCCGTGTTGTCCTCGATGACGTAGGAGGCGTGGTGCGGGTGGCCGAGCAACGTGGCGCGGCGGGCCCTCAGCTCGGCGATTTTCGCGATGATCGCCTTGGTGTCGTGGTCGTTGTCGTTGTTGCCGCGCGAGGTGGAGGCGCGGAAGACCCGTTCCCTCACGTCGCGCCTCGACAGCGACGCGAGCACCGGCTGCGCGGTCGGCAGGCTGAGCTTGAGCAGGTACTTGCCGTCCTCGCCGCGCTCGGCGGCGGCTTCGGCGGCAGAGGCGATCGCGTCGGCAGGCAGCCCCGCCAGTTCCTCCTCGGTGTCGAGGAGGATCGCGAGCTCGTTGGTGTCGGCGAGCAGCCGGTCCTGGAACGTGGTGGACAACGAGGACAGTTCCTCGTTGAGTGCGCGCAACCGCCGCTGGCCGTCCTCGTCGAGGTTGGTCCCGGCCCGCTGGAAGTCGAGGTGGTAGCGGCGCAACAGCCACGCCGATTCGGCGTCGAGCTCCAGCTCCTCTCGGCGCTGGTAGAGGTCTTCGACCCGCGCCGCGAGCGCGGGGTTGAGGTGGATCGCGTCGGTGTGGGCGGCCAGCTTCGGGGCGATCTCCGCCTGTACCTCGCGGAGCGCGTCGTTGGTGTTGGCCGCGGCGAGGTTGAAGAACACCGAGGACACCCTGCCGAGCAACGCGCCGGCCCGCTCCATGGCTTCGATCGTGTTCTCGAACGTCGGCGGCTCGGGATCGTCGGCGATGGCGGCGATCTCCGCGGTGTGCTCGACCATGCCGACTTCGAAGGCCGGCAGGAAGTGCTCGTCGCCGATGCGGTCGAAGGGCGGCAACTGGTAGGGCAGTTCGCTCGGCACCAGTAGCGGGTTGATGTCCTTGCGCGTCACGACCGGTCCTTTCGTCCCGTTGAGCCTCCGATGTCGGCGTCGGAGGAGAGTTTCTTCTTCCGTTTCCGCCGGGCCGGCGGGGCGGGCACGACGCCGGTGAGGTCGTCACTGTGGTCGTTGACCCGCAACACGAACGGCCGCGTCTCGGTGTAGCGAACGACCGAAAGGGCACCAGGATCGACCACGATGCGCTGGAAGCTGTCGAGGTGCTGGCCGAGGGCGTCGGCGAGGATCGACTTGATCACGTCGCCGTGGCTACAGACGAGCCACACGGCGTGGTCACCGTGCCGCGCGGTGACCACGCCGTCGTGTTCGCGGACGGCGGCGACGGCTCGCGTCTGTACCGAGGCCAGCCCTTCCCCTCCGGGGAACACGGCCGCGGAGGGGTGGGTCTGCACGACCCGCCACAGCGGTTCGCCGACCAGCGCTTTGATCTCCTTGCCCGTCCAGTCCCCGTAATCCACTTCGGACAACCGGCGGTCGGTGCCGACGGCGAGGCCCGCGCTCGCCGCCAGCGGAGCCACCGTCTGTTTGCAGCGCAACAGTGGCGAGCTGACGAGCGTCGCGAGCGGGACGCCGGTCAGCCGCCGCACGAGATCCTGTGCCTGCGACCGGCCCGTTTCGTCGAGGCCGACGCCGGAGGCACGGCCCGCGAGCACCCCCGAGCCATTGGCGGTCGAGCGACCGTGTCTGAGCAGAATGACGGTTGCCACACCGCCACCCTACGGGCCTAGGAGCCGACCGGGCCCGCGTTGGGGTCGAGCACACCGGTGAACACGAGCACGAACAGCAGCACTCCCAGGGCGACCCGGTAGATCACGAACGGCAGGAAGCTGTTCTTCTTGATGTAGGACATCAACCACGCGATGACGAGGTACCCCACTCCGAAGGCCACGACGGTGGCCAGGATCGTCGGGCCCCACGCGGGCCCTTCGCCGTCGCCGATCTTCACGAGCTGGTAGAGACCCGAGGCCAGCACAGCGGGAACGGCCAGCAGGAACGCGTATTCGGCGGCGTCGGCTCGCTTGTAGCCCAGCAGCAGACCACCGGTGATGGTGCCGCCCGAGCGGGAGACACCGGGGATCAGCGCCATTGCCTGCGCGAACCCGAACCCGAGGCCGTGACGCACGGTCAGGTGGTCGAGGTCGCGGTCCTGCTTGCCGATCCGGTCGGCCAGCAACAGCAGCAAGCCGAACACGATGAGTGTGGTCGCGGTGATCCGCAGGTCGCGGAACACGTGCTCGATCTGGTCCTGGAACAGCAGGCCGAGTACCGCGATGGGCAGCGAGCCGATGATGATCAGCCAGCCGAGCCGCGAGTCCGGATCGTGCCGGTATTCCTTCTTGTACAGCGAGAAGAACCAGTGCTTGATGATCCGCACGATCTTCCTGCCGAAGTACAGCAGCACGGCCAGCTCGGTGCCGATCTGGGTGACCGCGGTGAACGCGGCGCCGGGGTCGCCCCAGCCGGCGAACGCGGCGGTCACGCGCAGGTGGGCACTTGAGGAGATCGGCAGGAACTCGGTGAGTCCCTGCACGACACCGAGTACGAGCGCTTCGAACCAGCCCATCACGCCACCCCCGCCAGCTCGGCCGCCTCGACGGCGGTCCGCAGCGCCCCCGCGGCCGCGTCCTGGTCGGGCAGCGCGGGCGAGAGGGTGAGCGTCGTGACACCGGCATCGGCGTAGGCCCGCATGCGTTCGGCGATGCGTTCCTTCGGGCCGAGCAGCGCCGTGGCGTCGAGGAAGCCCAGCGGCACGGCCGCCATCGCGGCCTCGTAATCCTTGGCCAAGTACTTCTCCTGGATGAGTGCGGCTTCGGCCTCGAAGCCCATGCGGCAGGCGAGCTGGTTGTAGAAGTTGTGTTCCTTGCTCCCCATGCCTCCGATGTAGAGTGCGGCGTAGGCGCGGACCGCGTCGGCGCAGGTTTTCCAGTCTTCGCCGGGCACGAGCGGCACCGTCGGCGCGATGTCGAATCCGGAATCGCCGAGATCCCGGCCCGCTTTCTCCGCCCCCACCCTGATCGCGGCCAGGTGATCGCCAGCGTGTTCCGGTGAGAAGAAGACCGGCAGCCAGCCGTCGGCGATCTCGCCGGTGAGTTCGAGATTGCGGGGACCGATCGCGGCCAGATACACGGGGATGCGCTCGCGCTCGGGATGCACGGTCAGGCGCAGCGCCTTTCCTGGCCCGTCGGGAAGCGGCAGCCGGAAATGCGTGCCCTCGTAACGCACGCGTTCCCTTCGCAGCGCCATGCGCACGATGTCGACGTACTCACGGGTGCGCGCGAGCGGCGCACCGAAGCGGACCCCGTGCCAGCCTTCGGACACCTGCGGGCCGGAGACACCGAGCCCCAGCCGGAACCTGCCGCCGGAGAGGCTGTCCAGTGTGGCCGCTGTCATCGCGGTCGTGGCGGGGGTACGCGCGGGAATCTGCAACACCGCGCTTCCGACGTCGATGTTGCTGGTCTGGGCCGCGATCCAGGCAAGAACGGTCGGCGCGTCCGAACCGTATGCCTCCGCCGCCCATACCACCGCGTAGCCGAGTTCGTCGGCGCGCTTCGCCAGCGCCAGATTGGCGGCGTCGTTACCGGCGCCCCAATACCCGAGATTCAATCCCAATCGCACGGGCGCCGACACTATCGGGCGGATGATCGCGGCCTTACTCGCCTTGCGGCTAAGCGCTCTCGCGCCGCCGGTTAGGGTGGCTACCCATGGAAAGCCGCCAGCTCGGCACCTCCGGCCTGAAGGTGTCAAGAATGGCCCTGGGGACCATGTCCTGGGCGACCGCGACCGATGCCGAGGAGGCAGCAAACCAGCTCGTCGCGTTCGTCGACGCAGGCGGAACACTCGTCGACACCGCCGACATCTACGCCGAGGGCGAATGCGAGCGGCTGCTGGGTTCGCTGCTGGGTGATCTCGTGCCCCGTGAGGACATCGTGCTGGCGACCAAGGCCGTCGCCAGGCGCACGGAGGGGCCGTTCGGTGGGGGCGCTTCGCGTGGCGCGCTGCTTTCGGCGCTGGACGGTTCATTGCGCAGGCTCGGCGTCGACCACATCGACCTGTGGCAGCTGCACGCGTGGGACGGCGCGGTTCCGGTCGAGGAGACACTGAGCGCGATCGACTTCGCCATCAACACGGGCAAGGTCCGCTACGCGGGGGTGTCCAACTACGCGGGCTGGCAGTTGGCCACGGCGGCGATGGGCCTGCGCGATCACCGGCTGGTGTCGACCCAGGTCGAGTACTCGCTGCTGGAGCGAGGCGTGGAAAGGGAAGTCGTGCCATCGGCGGCCCACCACGGCATCGGCCTGCTGCCGTGGGCACCCCTCGGCAGGGGGGTGCTCACCGGCAAGTACCGCACCGGGACGCCGGCCGATTCCCGGGGCGCGTCGAGCACCTACGCGGGCTACGTCGAGCAGCACCGCACCGAACGCGCGGCGCGCATCGTCGAGGCGGTCGTGACCGCGGCCGAGGGGCTGGGCACGTCGCCGCTGGCCGTGGCGCTGGCGTGGGTGCGGGACCGGCCGGGAGTCGTCGCGCCCGTCGTCGGCGCCAGGGACACCGGCCAGCTTTCCGGCTCGCTGGTGGCTGAGGAGCTGAGGCTGCCGGTGGCGATCAAGGCGGCGCTCGACGACGTGAGCGCCGTCGAGTTCGGCTACCCGGAGCGGTGGCCGAAATAGATGGCCCTGCTTACAGCGGCGTGACGCCGTCTTCCATCCTGGTAGAAGCTGGGATGTAACCACTCATTCACTTCCGGAGGACCTGTGCGCCGGGTTGTCGCCGTTGCGGCTGTCTCTATCGTCCTGCTCAGCGGCTGCTCGTCGGAGGACGGCGGTGGAGGTGACGCGCTCCAGGTCGTGGCCGATCCGACGGCCGCTGTCGCCGCCCGCTCCCCTGAGCCGGAGGCCACCCCGGCAGGCACCGTGCTGCCGCTTGGCGAGGACGTGACGGCCACGGTTGCCGACTCGGCGAGCCGCACCCTCGTGGTCGCCACGGCCGATCCCGCGCAGGTTCTGCTCTACGACCTGGACGCGCTCACGGAGCCACCGAAATCGGTGGCACTGCCCTCTGCCGCCGACGACCTTTCGCTGACCGATGGTGCCGTGCTGATCAGCATGCGCGCGGCCGACGAGATCGCAAGGGTGAGCCTTCCTTCCGGCGAGGTCGCTACCGTCGCCGTCGAGGGCGGCCCGGTCGCGGCCACCGAGCGCGGCGGTCAGACCCTGGTCGCGTTGCGGGACGGCAAGGGCATCGGGGTGCTGGAGGGCGACCGCACGGTCAAGACGATCACCGACGACCTCTACAGCGCCGACGACGTACTGGTCAGCGGGGACAAGACAGTGGTGCTGGACCGGCTGCGCACCGCGGTGTTCGATGTGGACCTCGAAGCGGGGACGGTCAACGAGGGGCTGCGGGCCGGGATGGGTGCCACCAACGCGGTGACCGATTCCTACGGAAGGGTGCTCGTCGCCGACACGCGCGGTGGCGCGCTGCTCGCGTTCTCGACGGATCCGCTGTTGATGCGTCAGCGGTACCCGGTGCCGGGCGGTATCTACGACATCGCCTACGACGAGCGGCGGCACCTGGCGTGGGTGACGTTGACCGGCAGCAACGAGGTGGTCGGATTCGATGTTCAGGGAGGTGAACCGACAGAAAAGTTCCGTCTGCCGACCGTTCGTCAGCCGAATTCGGTTACCGTCGATCCACAGACGTCACAGGTCGTCGTTGGCTCGGCGGCCGGAGAAGGGATCCAGGTGGTCACTCCATGACGAATGTGGAAGCGGTGGTCGACGAGGACTGGGAATACCGCCGGGTGCAGTTGCCACCCGGAGTGTCCCGCGTTTCGGCCACCGTCCAGCTCTCCATCCAGGCCGAGTACTCGGGATGGGAGTTGTCGAACGTCCGCCTCTATTCCGACGGAACCCGCAAGGTATGGCTGCGCAGGCGCCGAACACTGGCCGCGGCCGGGGTTCCCGGCATGATCATTTGACGCAGTCGAGAAACCGCTCGCCCGTCGCGCGCAGGTAGTCCCGCAGCTCGGGTGGCTCGATCACGGTGAAGTCAGCACCGACCGTGGCGAGTACGAAGGCAGGCCATTCGAACGTGTCGACGTTCATCACGAGCGTGCACGAGTGCTCGCCATCGCGCTCGACCGTGCCCCAGTCCCACACCGCCCGCTTGACCACGTCCGAGGGCGCTCGCACCGTCACCCGCACCCGGTACCGGGTGGGCACGGACGCGATCCGCTCCTGCACGTAGGTGGCCGCGTCGGCGGCGGGCAGTTCCCGCTGACGGAACCTGGCGCCGGTGAGCACGGGGTCGGCCAGCCGGTCGACACGGAAGCTGCGCCAGCCGTGCCGTTCGGCATCCCAGGCCACCAGATACCAGCGGCGTCCCAGCGATACGAGCCGGTGTGGCTCGACCAGCCGCGTAGTCTGTTCCCCCTCGCGTGCGGTGTAGTCGAAGCGCAGTCGTTCGTCGTCCCTGCATGCCTGGGCGAGCACAGTCAGCACGCTTGCTTCCACGGTGGGGCCCCCGCCCGCTACCGCGGGCACGGTGTAGGTCTGGAGCGCGTCGACCCTTCGCCGCAGCCGGGGCGGCATGACCTGGATGACCTTGGTGAGCGCTCGTACCGAGATCTCCTCGATACCGGCGATGGCTCCGCCTGCCGCCGTCCGCAGTCCGACGGCGATCGCGACGGCTTCCTCGTCGTCGACCAGCAGCGGTGGCATGGCGGCCCCCGAGCGCAGCTGGTAGCCGCCCGCGACCCCGCGGTTGGCGTCGACGGGATATCCGAGTTCCCGCAGCCGGTCGATGTCGCGGCGCAACGTGCGCTCGCTGACGTCGAGCCGGTCAGCCAGTTCGCCGCCAGGCCAGAACCGGTGGGTTTGCAGCAGGGACAGTAATCGCAGCATGCGCGCGCTCGTGTTCGCCATGAATCCAGACTGCTTCCTATTGCGGTCAGAAAGTGGCCGTTGACGACTTTAGCGTAGTGCTCATGACCTCGACGATGATCCGCGCCAGCGGACTGACCAGGCATTTCAACGTCAAGAAAGAGAAAGTGGAGGCGGTGAGCGGGCTCGACCTTCACGTCGAGCACGGCGAACTGGTGGCGCTGCTCGGCCCCAACGGCGCGGGCAAGTCGACCACTCTGCGCATGTTGACCACCCTGTTGCGTCCCACCTCGGGCACCGCGCTCGTGGCAGGGCACGACGTCAGTACGGAACCGAAGGCCGTGCGGGGCAGGATCGGCTACATAGGACAGGGAAACGGCGCCGCGCACAGTCAGCGCGCGAGCGACGAACTGACCAGCCAGGGCAGGGCCTACGGCCTGACCACGGCGACAGCGAAGACGAGGGCGGCGGAGCTGATCGGCACCCTCGGCCTCGACGCCGTCGCCGGCAGGGTCGTGTCCTCGCTGTCGGGCGGCCAGCGCAGAAGACTCGACATCGCGATGGGCCTCATTCACACGCCACCGCTGCTGTTCCTCGACGAGCCCTCTACCGGCCTCGATCCGCAGAACCGCGCGAATCTCGCTGAGCACGTGCGCGACCTGCGCGAAGCCAGCGGCACGACCATGGTGCTCACCACCCACTACCTCGAAGAGGCCGATCAGCTCGCCGAGCGGGTGGTGATCATCGACCACGGCACCGTCATCGCCGACGACACCCCTGCCGCGCTCAAGTCCGCGCACGCGGGTGACCGGGTGAAGCTGTGGTTCGACCACGATCACGACGCGCGGAAGGCCATGGTCACGATCGGCGCGTTCGCCGGAACGGCACCGCTGCGGCACCACGGCTCCGGCGTCGAGGTCGAACTGGCCGACGGAGCCCAGCTCACCCCGAAACTGCTGAGGGCACTCGACGACGCGCTCGTTCCCGTGGCCGGGGTCGAGGTCGCGAGGCCGACGCTCGACGACGTGTTCCTGTCGCTCACCGGCCGCAGCCTGCGCGAAGGCGAGCCCGGCGCCGGGGAGGTCGCGGCATGAGCGGGTCGACGTTCGTCTCCGACACCGGCGCGGTGTTCAGCCGCGAACTGCGCCCTGTCCTTCGGGACCCGTTCTCGGTGATCTTCTCCATGGTGCAGCCGTTGATCTTCCTCGCGCTGTTCGCTCCCCTGCTCCCCGGCTCGGTGGTGGGCGGGTCGGCTCTGCAATGGTTCGTACCGAGCATCGTGGTGATGTCGTGCCTGTTCGGCGCCTCGGCGACCGGCGCGAACCTGCTGTTCGAGATCCAGACCGGATCGCACGAGCGGATGCTCGTCTCGCCGTTGAGCAGGCCCGCGCTCATCGTGGGCAGAGCGCTCAAGGAAATCGTGCCCATGTTCGCGCAAGCCCTGATCATCGTGCTTGTCGCGGTGCCGTTCGGGTTCCGGCTCAACGTGGCGGGCGCGCTGCTGGGCTTGGTGATACTCGGGGTGTTCTCGGTGGGCATCGGCGCGCTGTCCTACACGCTGGCGCTGGCTTCGAAGAACAAGGAATGGTTGTTCTGGACGGTGCAGCAGACGGTGCTGTTCCCCGTGTTGCTGCTCGCCGGGATGATGCTGCCCGTCGAGGGCGGCCCGGCATGGCTGCGGATCGCCTCGCAGGTCAACCCGCTGACCTACGTGGTGGAAGCGCAGCGCGCGTTGTTCGGCGGTGAACTGATGTCCTCGGCGGTGGCAGGCGGACTGGCCGCCGCGATCCTCGTCGCGGCGGCCGGTCTCGCCGTCGGCACCCGCGCCATTCGCAGGGCGGGGGTCTGACCGCCCCGCGAGCCGCGATCACGGTCAGTTCTTGCGGAAGACCATGATCGCGGCGCCCGCGGCGAGAACCGCGATGCCACCGCTGACGAGCAACGGGAGCGCATCAGGTGCCACGCCCATCCACGCCGCGCTGAGCCCGTCGATACCGGCGCCGTAGGGCAGGTACTCGCCGATGGTGGCCAGCCATTCCGGAAGCGATTCCTTGCCACCGAAACCTCCGCCGCTGGCCATCATCGCGAAGAACCCTACGAGGCCGATCGCGACGGACGAGTTCGGCGTCGGCGACACCGCGGCCACGAGCATGCCGACGGCGTACATGGTCGCGGCGAGCAACAGGAACACCCCGACCGCGAGCAGCGGTGATCGCGGGGCGGAGACGTCGAAGGCCAGCACGGCCAGCAGCATCGCGAGGCCCACCCCGATGAGCGACTGGACGAAACTGACCACCGTTTGCGCGACGACCACCAGCATGGGCGGCATCGGGGTCACCGAAAGCCGTTTCAGCACACCGGTTTTGCGGTAGGTGGCCAAAAAGGACGGCAGGTTGACGACGCCGACGAGCGCCACCACCATGACGATGGTCATCGGGACGACGATGGCGTCCAGTACCGGGAGCCCGCCGAACTCGGGTATGCGCTCGCCGTCGGAACCCATCCCGTTCATCAGCATGATGAGCATCGGCAACCCGATCGGAATGACCACTCCGGCGGTGTCCCTGAGGACGAGTTTTCCCTCGCTGGCAACGAGTTTGCCGAATCCGGCCAGCGGGACACCGGTCTTGGCCATGGCTGCCTTGTCCATGGTGGTGGTCATGCGGGAAGCTCCTTGGCATCGTGCCCGATGAGGGCGAAGTAGGCGTCGTCGAGCGAGGCGGCTTGCACCTGGGTCTCCAGCGGGGCGATCCCCTGGGCCGCGAGCACGGTCGTGACGGTCAGCAGCAGGTTGCCGCTTCCGGTGACGACCGTTTCCGGGTTCTGGGTGCCGTGCGTCTTGACCGAGGTCACGCCGTCGGCCGAGCGCAAAGCCGTTGTGTCGAAAGGCCGTTCGGTGCGGAAGGTCACCCGTGGCTCCCCGCCTGCCTTCTTGATGAGGTCGAGTGGCGAGTCGAGCGCGGCGATCCTGCCCTTGTCAATGACGGCGACCCGGTCGCACAGTCGTTGTGCTTCCTCGAGGAAGTGCGTCACGAGGATCACGGTGACGCCCGAGTCGCGCATGTTCTCGATGAACCGCCAGGTGTCCCTTCGGGCTTGCGGATCGAGCCCGGTCGTCAGCTCGTCGAGGATCGCGATCCGTGGCCTTCCGACCAGCGCGAGCGCGATGGCGAGGCGCTGGAACTGCCCTCCGGAGAGATCGGAGATTCTGGTCTTGCGTTTCTCGGTGAGTCCGAGACCGGAGATCAGCTCACCGGGGTCGGCTCCGGTGCGATAGAACGACCGGTACAGCTCGACGGCCTCGACGACCTGTAGCCCGTCGGGGAGCATCCCGTTCTGCAACTGCACTCCGAGTACCTGCCGCAGCCGCGCCCGGTCCTTGCGGGGATCGAGCCCGAGGACGTCGACCGACCCGCTGTCGGGCACGCGCAGCCCGGAAAGGCACTCGACGGTCGTGGTTTTTCCCGCCCCGTTGGGGCCGAGGATGCCGAAGATCTCGCCCCGCTCGACCTCGAAACTGATGTCCCTCAGCACCTCGGTGTCGCGGTAGCTCTTGCATAGCGCGTCGACCGCGATCACGGTCATGGTCACCTCCACTTGTCGTATCCGATGCCAGGAACGCTATTGATCATCGCGGCGGAAATCGCGTGCCTGAGGTCATGAATGCGGGCCATGACTTCCGGCACGGGTGGGCCGAGGAGCGACCACGTAACCTGCGGGGTATGACCGAATCGACCGAATCCCGCATGGAGCTGATCGGGCTGGCCAGCCTGGCGCTGGTGTGCCTGCTCGTGGGCTCCCCCGTGCTGCTCGGCGAGATTCGGGGCGAGGACGTCACCACCGGCCCCTTCTGGGTGTGGCTGCTGGCCTACCTCGGGTGGCTCGGCTCGTTTCTGCTGGTGTTGTCGGAGAAGATGCAGAAGGCCGTCGGAGTGCCCGCGCTGTTCGTGCTGGTCACCATCGGCGGCGCGGGGACCGTGCTGCTGGCGCCCGCCGCGGGCTGGACACCGATCCTGCTCGTGTTCAGCACCGCCATCGCGGCGCATGTGGCGAGCAGGCGGACCACCATGACGCTGCTCGTCGTCAACACCGGCATCGTCGCCCTCGCCGGGGCGTTCGCGGGCGGTAGCCCCGGTTCGGTGGTCGTGGGCGCCCTCATCTACGGCCTGCTCCAGTCCACCGCGGTGTGGGCGGTGTTCAGCCAGTTGCGGACCGAGAAGATCAGCGAGCGGCTGGCCGTGGCCAACACGGAGCTGCGCACGGCGACCGCCCTGCTCGCCGAATCGAGCCGGTCGGCCGAACGCCTGCGCATCGCGAGGGAATTGCATGATCTGCTCGGTCACCAGTTGACCGCGCTCGTCCTCGAACTGGAGGTGGCTTCCCGGACCGAGGGGCAACGCGCGAGCGATCATGTGTCCCGGGCGAGGGGGCTGGCCAAGGACCTGCTCGGTGACGTGCGGGTCGCGGTGGGCGAGCTGCGGGCAAAACCGGCCAGGCTGCGGGAGGCGCTGGTCGAGATGACGGCCGACCTGCCGCATCCGAGGGTGAAGGTCACCGTCGAGGACACTGTGGAGCCCGACGAGACTCGGGCGGCGACGCTCATTCGCTGCGTGCAGGAACTGGTCACCAACGCGATCAAGCACTCGGAGGCGGAGAACCTGTGGATCCATATCGGACAGAACGAGGACGGTGAGATCACACTGAGCGCACACGACGACGGTAAGGGAGCGGAATTGCTGCGGCTGGGCAATGGGCTGACCGGGGTCAGGGAACGCGTCGAACAACTCGGTGGTGCGGTGAACTTCCGGCCGCACGCCGGATTCAGGGTCGAGGCGAAGGTTCCCACCGCATGATCAGGGTGGGAATCGTCGACGACCAGACCTTGGTGCGGCACGGGGTCCGGAGCCTGCTCGAACTCTCGCCAGAGGTGAGTGTCATCGGTGAGGCCGCCGACGGGGACGAGGCGCTGGCGATGCTGGCCTCGGACACCCCGGACGTGCTGCTGTTGGATCTGCGCATGCCGGGCAAGGACGGCATCGACACGCTCAACGCGATGCGGGCGGCCGGCATCGCGACCCCGACACTCGTGCTGACCACGTTCGACGACGACGAACTCGTGTTGCGGGCGTTGCGCGCCGGAGCGAAGGGCTACCTGCTCAAGGACGTCACGCTTGAGCAGTTGATCGACGCGATCCGGGTTCTGGCCGCCGGGGGGAGCCTGGTGCAGCCCGCGCTGACCGACCGGCTGTTGAAAGCCACCGACCAGCTTCCGACACCGGACGACTTCGACGACCTGCCGCCTCCGTTGCCGCTGACCGACAGGGAACAGGAGATCTTGCGGCTGCTGGCGGGCGGGTTCGCCAACCGGGAGATCGCCACCGCGCTGCACCTCGCCGAGGGCACGGTCAAGAATCACGTGTCGAGCTTGCTGACGAAGCTCGGGGTACGGGATCGCACGCGTGCCGTGTTGCGCGCGCTCCAGCACGGCTTGCTCACCGACAGTACTGAGCAGCGCCGCTGACACCGCCCCCGCTGCCGCGGCTGACTCAGCCGTGTGATGGTCTTGACCGGATGCCGCGACGCGACATCGAGGCAGGTCAGGACAGAACGGGCGGAAGCGGACGAGCACAGTGCACAGACGTGGATGGTCGCGAGCCGGTCTCATGTTGTTACTGATCGTGATGATGGCTGGTTGCACCAGTATCACCTCGGGCTCCGCGCGACCGGGTTCACCGCCGGGCGCGCCAAACCCGCTCACAGGGGAGCCGTGCGATCTGCTCACCGCCGAGGAGGCCACGGCCGCTGGTCTCGTCGCCGAAGGTGACTTCACTCCCGGCGAGCCCGGGAATCTGCTGCCGCCGACCTGTTACTGGGCGTTGACCGACGAGCTGGCCACCGGCCTGCTGTCGGTGTCACTCGGGACGGAGTTCTCCCTCGACCAGTACATGAACTGGCGGGAGCCGATCGACTCCTTCGAGGTCGGCGGGCTGACCTGGCACCGCTATCCCGATGATGCAATCGCCGAGGATCTCAGCGATTGCATCATCGGGACCGAGTTCGGCCATGACAAGTTCGTCGCGATGATGAACACCGACTACGAGAACCCCTCGGCCTCCTGTGACCTGCCGAAGGAAGCGGCCCGCTACGTGTCGGGGCACCTGCCGGGTGGGGAGCGGGCGACCATTCCGCCTTCGACTCCCCCGCCGCCGACGCCGCTCGACGGGGTCGACGCGTGCTCGTTGCTGACTCCGGAGCAGACCGGCGAGCTGTCCCTGTCGGCGAACGGAAAGGTGACCAGCGAGCGGACCGGGTGCGAGTGGCGTTCCACCGACGGCGATGACGGCGTGAAGGCGATGGTGGTCTACGTCGAACCCGAGCAGGCGGCCGAAAGGTGGCCCTACGCGGAGGAACCCGGCCAGCGCACCATTACCGCGCGCGGGCACACCTGGAACGTCTACACGCCTTACGCCGAGTCGGACACCGACTGCCTGGCGACGCTTTCCGTCACCAGCACCTCGTCGGTGGTCATCTCCGGCGGTGACTACGACCCGGCGAAGTCCTGCGCGGGTGTCGAGGCGGCGGTGCGCATGATCACGGAGAAGCTGCCCGACTTCTGAGCCTGGTGCCCGGCCGTGGGGCTCAGCCGGGGTTCACCTCACCGAAGTCGACCGCCACGGTCGCGGGATCGGTGAAGTTGGCGAGGTCGGCGGTCGTGGCCTTTCCTTGCGGCGAGCCGAGCGCGGCGAGTGCGTCGGCCTTGCTGTTCCAGGTGAGTGTCGCGATGAGGAAGTGGGGTGCGCGCGAGCCGTCGAGGGTTTCGCAGGCCACCCAGTCGAGCGAGACGAGGCCGGGCAGCCCGGCGGCGAGCGGGGCGTGCACGTCGCGGTAGTAGGCGAGGAACTTGTCAGGGTCGGCGGGGTGGGTGTACTGGACGATCATGCGGTACACGGCGGGTCCCTTCTGGCCTCGCTTGGCAGCGAACCGGGCGGCGACTTGTCGAGACCGGTTCACGGTAGCCGCCGAGCGCCCGAGGAGGAACGCCCCGTGCGAGTCCCCCGCTCAGGAGCGCGAGTTCCGCACTCAGGCCGCCGAGTTGCGCGTCGGGGACGCCGAGATCCGCACCCAGGACGGCGAGATGCGCGCTCAGGCATTCCCTCCGGCCGCTCGCATCACCGACGATGATCGAGCTGAACCCGGCAGTGAGGAGCAGACCGTGACCGACTCCCCCGTCCTGACCGAACGGATCGACGGCGTCCTTGTCGTGACCATCAACCGGCCCGAAGCACGCAATGCGATCAACACCGAGGCCGCCGAAGGTATCGCGGCCGCCATGAGCGAACTCGACGCCGACGACGATCTCGTCGCG